>JACQDF010000046.1 GCA_016201205.1 Acidobacteriota bacterium | reverse complement strand
CACAATCCCCTGCTGATCGCCGCCGGCTTCGGCGAGAAAGCCACCTCCATTCCTTGGTGGGATGGCCGCCCCCTCCAGATCCGCTTTCGCTAGATTGTTAGTTGAGCGCCACGCGCGAAAATGCAGGCTAGCGAAACCCTAGAAGCGGCGCACAGCGCGCCATCGGCAAACTCACAACCTGCAAGGTCCTCTCTCACCACAAGCGGACCAGTCAACGTGGTTTCGAGATCGCATCGTTAGATGGTTCGTCGTACCCGTTGAGCCGCCTGATCCAGATATTCCGAAAGCGCACCGGCCGGCCATGATTTTGCAGCATCAGCGGCTCCTCCGGCCCGTGCGGGGCATACTGCGCGACTCGGGCATGCACCGCCCGCCCCAGCACTTCCTTGCGATGGTGCACCAGCACCCCGTTGTGCACCACGGTGAAATACGCCGTCTTCACCAGCTTTCCGCTTTCAAATCGTGGCGCTTCAAAGAAAATGTCGAACGTCTGCCACTCGCCCGGCCCTCGCGACGCGTTCACCAGCGGCGGCCACTGCCCGTAGATCGAACCCGCCTGCCCGTCCGCGTAGGTCTCGTTGTGGAGCGATTCGAGCACCTGGATTTCGTAGTGCCCCATCAACGCCACTCCGCTGTTACCCGCGCTTTGCCCTTTGCCTTGACCGTCGGCGGGCGTTGCCCACTCGACGTGCAACTGGCAATCGCCGAATTTCTCCTTGCTCACCAGATGCCCGCTGCCCGGGGTCACTTCCATGTAGCCGTTCTCCACTTTCCACTTCGGCTCGACAACCGCGCCTCCCCTCAGCATGCCTGTCCACCGGGAAAGGTTGCGGCCGTCAAAAAGCACAATCGCGTCCGATGGCTGGGCTCCCGGAATCACCTTCGGCGGGCGTGGCCTGGCCACATCGTGGACACGCCACTTCTGTCCGGGCAGCAATGGCGTGTCGTCGTAGCCGAGCGAGCGGTCCTTCTTCTGCTCCGTCTGACCCGAGAGCAGGCAGGCGGCAGCCAGGGCTGACAGGATGGTGCGTGTCATAGTTTTCCCACGATATCAATTTCTGACGCGGGCCTTGAGCGCTCGCTCATACGCCTCCAGCGTCCGCCGGTCAAAGAGCACGAAAATCGCCTCCTCGACCGAAGTCTCCCGATTCGCAAGCCAGTCCGCCACTGTTCCCACCGCGATCGGCGCCGCTTCATCGAGTGGGTAGCCGTACACGCCCGTGCTGATCGAAGGAAAACTGATGCGCTTGACCTGGCGCTCATCAGCCAGCTCCAGACAGCGCCGGTAACAGGATGCCAGCATCTCCGCGTCTCGTTTCGCTCCGGAATAAATGGGCCCAACCGCGTGAAACACGTATGTGGCGGGTAGACGGCCCGCGGTGGTGGCGACGGCGCTTCCCGTAGGGCAGCCGCCTTGCTCGGCCCTGATCACGTCCAACTCCGCCATGATCGCTTCGCCGCCCGCGCGATGGATCGCACCGTCCACTCCGCCGCCTCCGCGCAACGCCGCGTTTGCCGCATTCGAGATCGCGTCCACCGGCACTTGCGTGATGTCGCCCTGCACCAGGTGGAGGATCCGTCCGTTTGTAAATTCGTACTGCACATCAAGAAGCGCAAAGGCCGCGCCCCGCGGCGCCAAGTCGTTGGGAACACCGGAGTGTTCCTGCCGCGGGCGCGGTCCGTTTTGCGCGTGTTCCTCTAAAAAGAATATCGCGGCCGCGCATAAGATGAGCGTATATGCGCTTCGAGATTGTTCTCTGGTTGACGTTGCCGGTTTTCGCTCAGACCACCGGGATGCCCAAACCGAACTATTGCTTCGGATTGCTCCGGGCCGCTCCAAACCGTCCGGAGCTGCCGCCCGAGGAAGCCCAGCGGATTCAGAAAGAGCACCTGGCGCATTTGACCGCCTTGGGACAGAAACGGTGGCTCGTGGCCGCGGGCCCCATCGCCACCCCGGGCGAGCTGCGGGGCATCCTGATCTCGAAATGCCAATCCGTCAGCGAGGCGAATCAACTGGCCTCCGCCGATCCGGCGGTGAAGCACGGCCGCCTTGTTGTGGAATCCTTCGGATGGGCGGGACCCAGCGGAATCGGGGACCGCTACTGGGAAGCGAAGGCCAAAGATCCCGGCACTCCCAACAAGATGCTTACCCACGTGTTGGTCTTCTTGCGGAAGGGACCAAACTGGAATGGGTTCCCACCGCGGGAAACCATGGAGACGCACCTCGCTCATGTCGCTGCCTTGCGCAAGGCGGGCAAGATGGCAGCAGCAGGGCCGTTCCCGGACGGCGGCGACTGGATCGGCGTTTTCTGCTTCACATCCGGCGTCGGCCTCGACGAGGCCAAAGGGCTGGCTGCGCAGGATCCGCTGGTGGCAGGCGGGCTGGCGCGCATCGAGGCCTACGAATGGCTCGCCGCCGCCGGCACGTTTGCTCAATGATGCAGCAGGGAGAGACCGGAGCGGGCCTGTGGTAAACTGAAATCGTCCACGGTGGGTATAGCTCAGTTGGTAGAGCGCTGGATTGTGGTTCCAGTGGCCGTGGGTTCGAACCCCACTACCCACCCCAATTCCTCAGCGGCACACTGCTTCAAGAGAGAGTCGCCCGCCAGCTACCCATCCGCTTCCAGTTTCCACTTCAGCCCGCCTGTAAACTCGATGCCGACGTAATAATTGAGCTTGTGAGGCACGCAATTGCGCACTGAGCCCGAGCCGTGGATATCCGCTGCCCCCGCCTGAAAGCTGACGCGCGTTCCAACCGGGATGCGCTCCTTCAGTTCGATTCGCATCCCCGTTTCCGAGGCATCCACGCAAGTGCCCCGGTGCACATAGCTCTGCCCTTGCTCGTCCGTCCACACGAGCTGAAGTTTCCCGCCGATGGGCACTCTGGATTGGCGTCGCGGGGGCATCGGAGAACAGTATAGACGGTTTCCGGCTTCGTGTGCATCCGTTGACCGTGCGCTTCGACCAACACCGGCAGCAACCAGTCGCGCACAGCCTACAGCGACGGCGCCGGCCGCTATCTGCTTCCGCTGCTGCCGATAGGCGCCTATGAAGTGCGCGTGAACTCGCCGATACGCCTACTTCCCGAACAACGTCATCCCCAGGAGCCGCTTTGACCCGATCCGGGTTCCCTGTGTCAGGCAGGGAGCCGTTCGGTAAATTTCGCGCGAGGAGGGACCGGATCAGAATGACCTGTTGGGCGGCCACCACGGCCATGGGAGTGCGCCCCTCGTGGCCTCCGTAGAGCGGGATCAACTTGACGGCATACGTCGCGGCCAGCACGTAGCCGAAGAGCAGGACCAGAAGCGCGGCCACGACCCTGCCACGCCTCTGACTGCGTGATGCGCCGAGAAACACCAGCCCGAGCACCGGGGTCAGCAGAACCTGGGTGTACCACGGGCTTGCCACGGCGCCGCCGCGAACGATGTGAGTGAGGACAGTAATGTATGCGAGCGCCATCGCGAACAAGACGCAGTATGAGGCGACGATCCATTCGGCGATCGCATGACCGGTCGCGGCCCACAGGAGCAAGGCCGCCAGGCAGAGGAAGATCATCAGACCCAGGGTGTTCGCCGAGAACGTGTGCAACGTGTTGTTGCCGGTCCACAGCGCGGCCCGCACGCTCGACCAGATCACGGCAGGCCAGTTCAACGACAGCGCCGCTTCAAGGACCGCCCGCGCATCCACGCCGGCTCGCGCCAGCGCGGACTGGCGCCGTAGGAGATCAGCGCGACGAGCGTCCAGACGGCAACAGGCTCCGCCAGCCAGTCATTGCTGACGTGAGCGATGGTCGCCCACGTCATCTGGCAGGAGAGCAGGATACGGGTCCTGATCTTGCGGATCATGGCTGCTATGGCGGGCGCTATTGTGCTCTTGCGCGGGGCGGAGCGCCTCTTTTCTCAGCTCGGCATCCGTGATCCTCACAACGCGGTTGCACTGTTCTGCCCGAACCCTTCCCAGAGCAGCAGCAGCATGCTATAGAGCACGGCGTTTACCAGCGCGTGGGCGATGAGCAGCCGGCGCAAAGGCATGCTTCTTCTACGATACGCCGCCGGCGAACGACCGGCTGTTCGCAAACCAACCGGCCGCTCGCCTAAGCTATGAGCATGGGCGGCACACCCATGCAGCAGGTCTATGCGCGCCGGCGTTCGCAGCACTGGATCGACCGGCTGTATCGCCTCCTCCAGCCGCCGCTGCCACTTCTCGAGAATCGGCGCGAACCTCGAGATTTCCCCTTGGGGAGATGGAATCTTTACATCGGCGGGGCTGGATGCGCTTTGAGCGGCTACGTCAACCTGGATCTGTTTGCCCTGCCGGGCGTTGATGTCGTCGGCGACGCCGAGCAGTTGCCGTTTCGATCCGGCACTTTCGAGCGCGTCGAGTGCGACGCGGTATTGGAGCACGTGCGATGTCCTGAGCAGGTGATGCGGGAAATCACAAGAGTCCTGACGCGTGAGGGGTACGCTCACATTGTGACCCCCTTCTGCCACCCCTTTCACGAGTACCCGCGCGACTACCGGCGCTTTACATTGGACGGTCTGAAGCAACTGGCCGGCGATGGATTAGAGGTCGTGGCCGAGGGCTGGAGAACGGGGCCTACGGCGACCGTTCTCATATTCATACTGGAGTACGTCAAGATATGGCTGCCCTGGCGAGCCTGGCGGGTGATCGTCCACATGGCCCTGGGGTGGCTGCTCTTTCCGTTCCGTTATCTGGATCTGATCTTTTTCAGGGCGCGATCGGTTGGACGCATTGGCAACCACTGCTACCTGTGGTTGCGCAAGCGGTAAGGGGTAAGTTCCCCGCCGATGGGGACTCTTGATTGGCGTCGCGCGGCCATCGGAAAACTGCGATATCGTTCCTCACACGGAGGTTTTTGTGAGATACGCAATTCTCACCTTGCTCCCATGCGCCACTTTGTTTGCGCAAGCCACCGCCACCATTCACGGAACAGTGCTCGATGTCACTGGCGGCGCCGTCCCGCAGGCCGCTGTCACCGCCACCAACACCGGCAGCAACCAGTCGCGCACGGCCTACACCGACGGCGCCGGCCGCTATCTGCTTCCGCTGCTGCCGATCGG
This sequence comes from Acidobacteriota bacterium, assembly GCA_016201205.1. GTDB lineage: Bacteria > Acidobacteriota > Terriglobia > Bryobacterales > Bryobacteraceae > CADEFT01. The sequence continues at coordinate 30,039 of JACQDF010000046.1, read as the reverse complement.
CGCCTATGAAGTGCGCGTCGAGAAGCAGGGCTTTGCCGCCTTCTTGCAGAAGAATGTGCTCCTGCAAGTGAATTCCGACGTGCAGGTGGATGCGCGCCTGGAATTGGGCGCCACCACCGAGCGCATTACCGTGCGCTCGGAAGCCGAGCTGGTGCAGACCAACTCCTCGACGCTGGTGCAGGTGATCGATTCACAACGCGTCGTCGACCTCCCGCTCAACGGGCGCAATGTCCTGCAACTGGTCACCCTCAACGCCGGCGTCTACGACCGCAACGTGCCGGCCACGATCCAAGGCTCGAACCTCGGCTTCGGGACGTTCCAGGTGCGCGTCTCGATGAATGGCTCCCGAGGCATCTCCTCGAACTTCCTGCTCGATAACGCCGATCACAATGAAGCCCAGACCAACCTGCCGCGCCCGTTTCCCAACATCGACGCCGTCCAGGAGTTCAGCGTGCAGACCAGCAGCTTCGACGCACAGTACGGCCGCGGTGTGGGCGGCATCGTCAATGTCGTCACCAAAGGCGGCAGCAACGAGTTCCACGGGAGTCTCTTCGAGTTTTTTCGCAACTACGAGCTCAACGCGGCCAACTTCTTCTCCGGCCGCGACGCGCTGAAGCGAAATCAGTTCGGCGGCGCTTTGGGCGGTCCGGTCCGCAAGAACAAGACATTCTTCTTCGGCTCCTACCAGGGCACGCGCATCCGCAGCTCGACGCCTGGCGCAGTGCGCGTCGCGCCCAGCCAGGCGATGAAAGACGGCAGCTTCTCCGAATGGCTGCGGCCCGACGGCACTGGCGCCATCCATGATCCGAACTCGCCGAACGCCTACTTCCCGAACAACGTCATCCCCAGGAGCCGCTTTGACCCGGTGTCGGCCAAACTGCTGAATCTGATCCCAACCTCCGCCGATCCGCGCTATCAGATCCGCTTCGGCACGCCGGCGTCGGAAACCAATGACAACCAGGCGGTGGCGCGCGGCGATCACCTGCTCACGGATCGCCAACGCCTTTCGGCCCGCTATTTCTTCCTGCGGTATGTGAACCCGCCCGTCATCCTCCCGACCAATCTGCTCTACGCCAGCGACGGCCAGATCGGCGATGAGCACAGCGTCAGCGTCAACCACACCTACACGGCTTCCTCCCGCTGGCTCAACAACCTCAATGTCTCCTATGCCACGTCCGAGCCTGCCCGCATCACCGCCGACAAGCCCGACGTGCGCCTGGAAACACTTGGCTCGCGAGTGAAGAATTCCCCAGCCGCCAATCTGCTCGGCATCACCATCAACGGCTGGTCCGGCATCAGCCTCGGCAACGTCGGCTATTCGTTCACCAAGTCCTTTCACGCCGCCAACAGCGTAAGCTATGCCACCGGCCGCCACAACTTGCGCTTCGGCGGAGAGTACCGGCGCTATCGCACCGGGTTCATCTCCTACTTCCTCACGGGCGCCACCGCCACGTTCACCGGCCAGTTGTTCAGTGACCGCGGCCGGCAGAACGCGGGCAACGCCTTTGCGGAATTTGTTCTCGGCCAGACCGCCAACTGGCGCCAGTTGTCCACGTCGCATCTGCGCGCGCTCAACCGGCCGTTTACTCTTTTCCTGCAAGACGATATCCGCCTCACTTCGAAGCTCACTTTGAACTTCGGCTTGCGCTACGATCCGAAACCGGGTCTGGATGAGAGCGACGGGCAGCACACCACGTTCCTCGCCGGCCGCCAGTCCACCGTCTTCCCGCTGGCGCCGCGCGGCCTGCTGTTCACCTCGGATGCGGACGTGGGCGGAAAGGTGATTCCCAACGACTGGAACAATCTGGCTCCGCGCATCGGGCTGGCGTACCAGATCCTGCCCAAGACCGTGATCCGCGCCGCCTACGGCTTCTTCTACGACGAGTACATGGGCCTGTTCTACAACCGCACCATTCAGGGGCAGCCGTGGGTCAACGACGCCACGCTGGTGGGACCGCTTCGCCTGGTTGACCCTTACGCCGGCGGGCCGATCGTCGAGCCTGACAACTACAAGCCCGACCGCAACCTCGAGTTCCGCGACTTCTCCACCTACGCCGTCCCCACCCGCGACATGAGCGCCGGCTACTTGCAGAATTGGAACTTCGTCATCGAGCGCGGGTTGAGCGCTTCCCTTCTGGTGCGCGCCTCGTATGTCGGCTCGAAGGGGACACACTTGCTGAATACCAGCGAAGCCAACCCGGGAATCTACGGCGCCACCGCCAACGCCAGCAACGTCAATCAGCGACGGCCTTACGCACGCATCGGCCCGCTGCAATTAGGCTCCTCGAGCGGCAACTCCTCGTACAATTCTTTCCAGCTCACCGTGCAGCGCCGCCTCAGCCGCGGATTCAGCCTGCTCGCCAATTACACTTGGGCGAAATCGCTCGACTACGCCTCCTTCGGCTCGATCGAAGGCAACCAGACCGGCCCGGATCCGTTCAGCCTTCGCAACAACCGCGGTCCCTCTGACTTCGACATCACGCACCGTTTCGTCTCTTCCGGCATCTGGGAGCTTCCCAAGCTCACCCATTGGAATCCTGTGGCCCGCGCCATCCTGGGGAACTGGCAGAACAACTTTATCTTTACGGTGGAATCCGGCACGCCGCTCACCATCCGCAGCGGCGTCGATAACGATTTCAACGGCGTGGGCGGCGACTTCGGCGATTACAACGGCGGCGAGTGGCGTCTGGCTTCCGGCCGTCCCAAGCAGGAGGAGATCGCGCGCTGGTTCAACACCTCCGTGTTCGCCTTGAATCGCATCGGCAGCATCGGCAGCGCCCGCCGCGGCCAGCTTCGCGCGCCCGGCTACTGGAACATCGACTACTCGCTGTTCAAGAACTTCGCAGTCACGGAGAAGACTCACCTGCAATTCCGCGGCGAGATGTTCAACGTGCTCAACCACGCCAACCTTGGCGAGCCGAACACCTCGGTAAACAGCACGACTTTCGGTGTCATTAGCGGCGCCAGCGGCCCGCGCGTCATCCAGTTCGCGCTGAAGCTGGTCTTCTAAGGAACACGCGCAAAACGGACCGCGCCCGCGGCAGGAACACTCCGGTGTTCCTCAACGGCTTGGCGCCGCGGGGCGCGGCCTTTGCGCTTCTAAAGACTCGCTCGCACAACGCGCCGGGCCTACCGGCAGCCGGCGGGTTCCTCATCGGTATGGAGGCCGGCCCGGCCTGTGCGAGCTTCTGACGTGCCTTTCTTTCGATGACACTGGCCGCGCTTAACGGCCCGACGTATCCAACGCGCACGGGCGCGTGCCGAGTGAAACCGCCAGCCCCATCCCCTCGAGGATCTTCTGAAACCGCGGGTGGGTGCGGACGCGGTCATAAACTGGATCCAACCCGCAACAGGGGGGTTCAAGGGGGTTTGAAATGTCCCCATCCCGCCGGCTAATAGGCTGAAGGTCCACCCGGGTAGAGTGAAAAGCTGAAGACTTGGGTCCAGACTGGACCCGTTGAAGTTCTCGACGAAGGTCCCTCCGGCCAGCGCGGGGCAACTCGCTATGAGCAATCGAGCGAAGGATCGGCCGAACATTCCGCATATCCGCATATGGCAGGCAGTATAAGGGGAAGGGCGCAGCAGAACAAGGAACCGTCCTGAATCGTTCTGAATATTCGTGAATCAACTGCGTGGAAGGCGCCTGGCGCCGTCGGCGCCGAAGCAGTCAGCCCACGTCTTTCGATCACCCCGCAACGGATTCGAACCGCAGCGGCAGGGCGAATCTATCGGGGCTGCCGGCGCAACCGAAGCGCACGCCTGGAAATAACCGCAAATCCCATGTTCAACTCCTTAGCGTGCTGGTCGAAGGCTATCGCCACAAGCTCTGCCTTGACGTCCGCCGCAAGTCCCGCGAGGCGAATGAGCAGGACTCCCGAGTGAAGTAAACGCTGGCGGAATACGAGTTCTCCGAAATCCTTGTCTGCGGTCAGCAGAATCGAGTTCGACTGACGGCTCCGCGAGAGAACGGCTTCATCGTCGATGCCAGGATCGAGTTCGGCCACAGACAGAACCTCGTGTCCGTGGGCGCGGAGTCGGTCGACAATCTGTTTGTCGACGCTCTCATCCGCGACTATCTTCACCCAGACAGTCTCTCTACCGGATATACGACATCCGCCCGAAGCGCCTCCGCGGCAAAGGCGATAGCCGCGCGTATCCCTTGGGCCGTCAGCCGCGGATGCTCGGACAAGAGCTGGTCCACAGTTTCTCCAGCGGCAAGTTTCTCCAGGATCAACTCCACCGTGATCCGGGTCCCGGCGACGGTGGGTTTGCCCATCATGATCTTCGGATCGGAACTGATCAGAACTTCCGGCACTCGAAGGCTCGCTTCCACTCCAGTGTACAACACAGCGCCGAAGACCTCACCCGTTGCGTGCCGCGACGCGGCACGCAATCCCAGATATAATGGTCCGGTTTCAACATGCCAGCCTGGGCTCTGCTCTTTCTCTCGATATCTGCGTTTGCGCAATCCTCGATCCGCGGCTTCCCGCCGCCTCTGGAGGCCGAACATCGCCAGCGCGAGTTGAAGGCGCGCTTGATCCCCGAAGCATCGCGCATTCGCACGTACATGCAACGCATGTCCGCCGAGCCGCACCATGCCGGCTCTCCGGCATCGCGCGCCGTCGCCGAATACGCCCTCGGCCTGCTGCGTGAATGGGGCTTCGATGCGCGCATCGAAACCTTCGAGGCGCTGCTGCCCTATCCCACCTCGCGCGTCGTCGAGTTGGTCGAGCCCGTGCGCTACCGGGCCCGGCTCCAGGAGCCCATCCTGGAAGAAGACAGCGATTCCGGCGATCTGCATCAGCTCCCCACCTACAATGCCTATTCCGCCTCGGGCGATGTCACCGCCCCGCTGCTGTACGTCAATTACGGCCTCCCGGATGACTACGAGCACCTCAAGCGGCTCGGCATCGACCCCAAAGGCAAGATCGTCATCGCCCGCTACGGCCAGAGCTGGCGCGGCACCAAAGCCAAAGTCGCGCACGAGCACGGCGTCGCCGGCTGCATCATTTACTCGGATCCTCGCGACGACGGCTATTTCCGCGGGGACGTGTATCCGGCCGGCGCTTTCCGTCCTCCGCATGGCGTTCAACGCGGCAGCGTGATGGACATGCCGCTCTATGTCGGCGATCCGCTCTCGCCCGGCTGGGCCTCCGAGCCCGGCTCGAAGCGGCTCAAGCTCGAGGAAGCTCAGAGCATCATGAAGATCCCTGTGCTCCCCATGTCCTACGAAGATGCCTCGGCGCTGATGCGCCACCTGGGCGGGCCTGTCGCTCCCGAGGCCTGGCGAGGGGCGCTTGGCTTCACGTATCACGTTGGTCCTGGTCCGGCCAAGGTGCGCCTTAAGCTGGACTTTGACTGGTCCACGCGCCCGGTCCACAACGTCATCGCCCGGATTCCTGGAACCGACTGGCCCGACCAGTGGATCCTCTACGGCAATCATCACGACGCCTGGGTGAATGGCGCCAGCGATCCGCTCAGTGGCGCCAGCTCGCTGCTCGAGAGCGCCCGCTCGCTTGCCGAGATGCGCAGGACCGGCTGGCGTCCCCGGCGCACTCTGCTCTTTGCGCTTTGGGACGCCGAGGAGTTCGGCCTTGTGGGCTCCACCGAATGGGTCGAGAAGCATCAGGAAGAGCTCGACCAGAAGCTGGCCGTATACATCAACAGCGACTCGACCGGCAAAGGCGGCATCGGCGCCAGCGGCTCGCATTCGCTCGAGCAGTTCGTCCGGGAAGTGTTGCGCGACATTCAGGACCCGGCCAGCGGCAAACCGCTGCTCGAAGCCCGCCGCCCCCCTCGCAACGGATCCACGGCGACGCCGGAGGAGTTTCGCCTCGGCTCGCTGGGCGCCGGCTCGGACTACGTAGCTTTCCTCGACCACGCCGGAGTTTCTTCCCTGAATCTCGGCTTTGGCGGCGAAGGCGGAGGAGGCGTCTACCATTCGATTTACGATTCCTTTGCCTGGTACACACGATTTTCCGATGGCGACTTCACCTATGGCCGGACGCTCAGCGCGGTGACGGCGACGATGCTGATGCGTCTGAGCGGCGCCGCTTTTCTTCCATTCGAGTTTGGTTCGGTGGCCCGCACCATCCAGCGCTTTTCCGAAGAGATTGTCAAGGTCGCTGGAAAGGATGCAGGCAAGCTCGATCTGCGCGATCTCAACACGGAACTGGGCAAGCTGGCCGCCGCTGCGAAAACATTGGAAGCGGACTATCAGGCCGCCGCCCGGCGCGACTCTGCCCCGCCGGATCGGCTCGGCCCGATCAATGAAGCGCTCTATCGCACCGAACGCGCATGGACGCTCGCTTCCGGTCTCCCCGGCCGGCCCTGGTACAAGCATCACCTCTACGCGCCCGGCATGTACACCGGCTACGGCGCCAAGACGCTCCCCGGAGTCCGTGAAGCTGTCGAGGCCGCGCGTTGGGAGGAGGCCAATCAGCAGGCGACTGTCGCCAGCGGCGCCATCCGCTCTCTCACCGCTGAGCTTGGCCGCATCAGCGCCATGCTCAGGGCGCTGCCTTGAATGCGTGGGGCGGGCTTTCAGACCGCAAGCCCGCTTTCAGCGGGGTTAGTAGCCGCCTGGAAAGGCGGCGGCGGCCAGGATTGACCGCCCCACCAAAGGTCAAACTAGCTTTCGTCATGCCTCCTCCACTGCGCCAGGTAGAGTTCGGTTGCCTCGCGTTCCTGAGCGCGCTCGGTTAGCCGCAGCCACTCCTCCAGCCGGCGCTGCTTGAGCTTCTCGAGCAAGCGTACCCGGCGTGTTTCTTCCAGCAGCACCTGCTGCTGCCGGCGGATCGCCTGGTCCATTCGCTCCCTTTCGCGAGCGAGCCGCTGCGTTTCCTGGTCGACGGTGCGGCGGAAATCCGAGAGCGCTGCCAGCTCCTGGGCGGTCACTTCCGCGGCCGCCAGCACGTCGTGCTGCGACCTCGCCCAATCATGCGCCACTGCCGCGCGACGGTCTTCCAGTTTCCTGCTTTGTCCGGACAGCTCTTCCAGGCGCGCCTGCTCGGCGGCCCTCCGCTGTTCCCGCCACTCGAGGGCCGCTTCCAAGGGAAAGCGGAACCGCTTCACGGGACCAGCGCCTTTGCCAGCCGCTCCAACTCGGCGAGCGTCTCTTCCCGCGTGGATTTGGCATGCACCTGCTGCCGGAGAAACCCGTTCAGCTCGTCACGCGATTTGATGGCCGCGTCGAGCTTCGGGTTCGAGCCGGCTGTGTACGCTCCGAGCAGAATCAGATCCTGCGCGCGATGATACGCCGCCATCGCCTCGCGCACCCGCTGTGCCCACTCGGCCTGCTCAGGAGTCGATACCTGATTCGCCAGACGGCTCACCGATTGCAGAATATCGATCGCCGGGTAGTGCCCGGCCGCTCCCAGCTCCCGTGACAGGATAATGTGGCCATCGAGAATGGCCCGCACCGCGTCGGAGATGGGCTCGTTGAAATCGTCGCCTTCCACCAGCACCGTGAAGAAGCCCGTGATCGATCCCTTCGCAAACCGGCCCGCTCGCTCGAAGATTCTCGGCAGCAGGTTAAATACGCTCGGTGTGTACCCCTTCTGGCTGGGCGGTTCGCCGGCGGCCAGCCCGATTTCCCTTTGCGCCATTGCCAGCCGCGTCACCGAGTCCATGACCAGCAGCACATCGGCGCCCTGATCGCGAAAGTATTCCGCTAACGCCAGCGCGACAAACGAAGCGCGAATCCGCAGCGGCGCCGGCTGGTCACCAGTCGCGACCACCACCACCGAGCGCGCCAGCCCTTCGGGCCCCAGCTCCTGCTCGATGAAACTCCGCACCTCGCGGTTCCGCTCCCCGATCAGCGCGATGACGCTCACGTCCGCGAAGTTGTGCCGCGACATCGAGCCAAGCAGCGTGCTCTTGCCCACGCCGCTGCCTCCGAACAGCCCGATCCGTTGCCCCTTGCCGCAAGCCAGCAGGCTGTCAATGGCGCGGATGCCGGTCACCAGCGGCTCGCGGATCGGCTCGCGCTCCAGCGGCCCCGGCGGGCTTCGATACAGACGGTAGGCCGCCTCCGGCTCCACCGGCGCCTTCTCATCGAGAGGTTTTCCGAAGCCATCCAGCACACGGCCCAGCAGTCCACGCCCCACCGCTACCCGCGCTTGCTCGCCTCGGGCCACGATCGCGTCGCCCAGTTGCAGCCCGTCTGTCTCTTCCAGCGGCATCGACAGGACACGGCCGTTGCGAAAGCCGATCACCTGCGCTCGAATCCGCCTTCCGTTGGATGCCCGCACTTCGCAAAAATCGCCCACCGCCGCCGCCGGTCCCGACGATTCCACCAGCAGACCCACCATCGCCGTGACCGCGCCCACCCAGCGCAGCGTGTCAGCGCGGGAGACAGCGTCAAAGTAAGGGCTGAGCTGAATGCTCTCCATGATCAGTCCTTCGGCCGCGGCAGCAGATCGGAAAAGCCGCGCTGAATCTCCTCCAATTGTGTTTCCACCGAGGCGTCCAGGCCTCCGCGCTCTGTTTCCAATACCACGCCGCCGCGCTCGAGCGTGTTGTCGGCGACCACCTCGAGCCGCTGCGGGCTGCCGATGCGCTCCAGAAAAGCGCTTACCCGTGCGGCGTCTTCCGGCCGCACCCGCAGGCGGTGCAGCTCGCGCTGGTCGATCCGCTCGAGGGCCGCTTTCACCAGGCCCAGCAAAGCCTCGGGGTCCACTGTCAGCTCGCGCCGCAAGATGCGCCGCGCCACCGCCATGCTCAGCCTCACGACATCTTCTTCCGCTTCCCGCCTCAGCCTCCCGCGCAATCCCGCCAGCTCCGCCGCCGTGCGCGCCAGCCGCTCCAGCGCCGGCTCCCATTGCGCCGCCGCCGCCGCTTCTCCCTCGCGGCGCCCTGCCTGTCTCGCCTGCTGCTCCCGCACAGGAATCTGCTGCTCGAGCTCCCGAAGCCGCGCCGCCAGCATGGAGTGTCCCGCGCTGTCCGGCGCTCCCTGGGTTTCGATATTTTCCGCCGTCTCCCCCGCCTGGCACACCCGCTCTCCGGCCGCGCGCCAGTTGAGAGCCTCCGCGTCGCCGGCCTGGCTGGCGGGAACGATTCTAGACGACATACTGGTCTCCGCCAGAGCCTTTCAGGCTGATCACTCCCTCGGCCTCCAGTTGCCGCACGATGGCGATGATCTGCTGCTGGGCCCCCTCCACTTCTTTCAGCTTCACTGGCCCCAGGGCGTCCATGTCTTCTTTCATCATTTCCGCGCCGCGCGACGACATGCACTGCAAGAAATGATTCTTCAGAGCGTCGCTGGTACCCTTCAGCGCGATGGTGAGCAGCTTCCGGTCGATGCGGCTCAGCACCTCCTTGATGGCGCTCTGATCCATCATCAGCAGATCCTCGAAGACAAACATCAATTGGCGAATCGTCTCGGTGAGATTCGGCTCTTCCCGTTCGATCACCTCGAGCACCTCCCGGCTGGTGGCGGCGTCCAGGCGGTTGAAGATCTCCGCCACCGCGCGCACGCCGCCAGAGGACTCGCGGCTCAGCTCGCCCAGCGCCTTCATCTTCTGTCCGATGATCGCGGCGATCTTCGAGATGATGTCCGGCGAGATCTGATCCAGGCTCGCCATGCGCAGCGCCACGTCCGGCCTCATTTCCGGCGGCAGCGATTGCAGCAGCCCTGCCGCCTGCGAAGGGTTCAGGTGAGAAAGCACAAGTGCAATGGTCTGCGGGTGCTCGCTATGGATGAACTTGGCAAGCTGCTGCGGATCGGCTTTCTGAAGCGCATCGAAGTTCGCCCCCTCGGCGCCCAGCGCTTTCATCAGCCTGTCCAGCAGCTTCTTGGCATGCTCGGGGCCGAAAGCGTTCGTCAGCACTTTGCGAGCGTAGTCCACCCCGCCCTTGTGCATGTAATCCGACGCCAGCGACATCTGATAAAACTCTTCCAGAATGAGCTCGGCTTGCTCGCTGGCGACGCTGCCGATCTTGGCCACTTCCCGGCTGATGAGCTGAATCTCGTCTTCCTCCAGTTCCTTGAAGATCTCCGCGCTCACGTGCTCGCCCAGGATCACCGACAGGATCGCCGCTTTCCGCAGCCCGGTGACCTCATCCCCGGATCTGTCGATTTTGGGCGTCATCCCTCAGGGGCGCTCCTTTTGTGAGATCCAGCTCCGCAGCAACTGCGCCACCGCAGGCGGGTCTCGCTTGGCCTCTTCGGCGATGTGTTTGACGAGCACTTCGGATTTCTTGGTCTGCACCATCGGCAGCTTGAGGGAATCGAGGGCCGCCAGCTCGGCCTTCTCCCGCTGCGCCGCCTGCTCGGCCAGCCTGGCTTCGAGCTTTTGCTCGAGCGACTTCCCTGAAGCCGCTTCCGCCTCGGCAAGGGCGTGGGGATGGGTCTCCCGTTCCGCCAACGCGGGCAGCCCTTCGACTTTCGCGCCGGCCTTCTTCCTGTTGCCGCGCAGCATCCGCGACGCCAGCAACGTCAGCGCCACCAGCAGCACCACCACTCCGGCGGCGGCGCCGATGAGCACCGCAGGCTGCACCTTGTCCAGTCCGAACGGCAGCGGCGCCGATGCAGGCGGACGGCGCGCCGCCGGATCCTCGGGTGGCGGCAGCCGCAAAGTCGCTTCGAACGGCAAACTCTGTACGATGATCTGGTCGCCACGCTCCTGGTTGAAGCCGATCGCCCCGGCCACCAGATCACGCACCTTCTTCAGCTTCTCCTCACTGGGCGGCTCCAGAATGCGCTTTGCTTTGGCGCCCGTTCCCTCCCAGCGCACCTCCTGGTCCACGATGGCCGATACCGAAATCCGGCGGATCGCGCCTTGCGGCACCTTGGTGCGCTTCATCATGCGGCTCGATTGGTACGTGATGTTCTCTGTCCTCCTCGTCAATCCCGAGCCGGACGCGCCGGGACGCGACGTCGGCCGGGGCAAGCTCGATGCCGTCCCCGGCACGCCGGACGCGCTGGCGGGCGAATTCATTTCCTCGGTGCGTTGCTGCGTCACCATCACGCTGCGGTTCGGATCCCAGCTCTCTTCGCTTTGTTCGCCGCTGGAAAGATCCACTTCCGCCGAAACACCCGCCCGGAAATGATCCGAGCCCAGCACCGGTTCGACCGTTGCGTAGATTTTCGCCAGCACATCCCGCTCGAAGCGCTGACGGTATTCCAACCCCCCTTCCATCTCCGAACCTTCCGCGCCCCCCGGTCGCAGCCGCCTGCTGAGCAGGTTCCCCTGCATGTCGACAACGGACACCCCCTCCGGCGCCAGCCCCTCGACAGCGCTCGATACCAGGTGCCCCACCGCCAGTACATTCTGAGGAGCAAGCTTCGCCCCGGCGCGCAGTTTCAGCAGAACACTCGCCTTGGCGGGCTGCCTGGATTCGGTGAAGATCGAGTCCTTCGGAAACGTCAGATGCACCCGCGCCTGCTCGACTTCGGAAAGCGCCATGATCGAGCGCTCGAGCTCACCCTCGAGCGCGCGGCGATAATTGACTTGCTCGGTGAAGTCCGAGGCTCCGAAATTGGTCTTGTCAAAGAGCTCGAAGCCCATGCGCCCCGTCTTGGGCAGGCCCGCACCGGCCACCAGCAGGCGCGCATCGGCAACGCGGGCCGAGCGCACCAGCACAGTCGAGCCGTTCTCCGCCAGCCGGTAGTCCACGCCAGACGCCTTCAGCTTGCTGACCACCTGGCTGGCGTCCTCGGCCGCCAGTGCCGTGTACAAAGGCCGGAAATCGCGCTCGCGGTGATCCTGCACCAGCAAATACAAGCCGGCGCCGACGGCCAGCGCGATCGCCGCCGTCTTGATCTTCGCTTTGAATGTCAGGCTCCCCAGGAGCCGCTGGAGCTGCTCTCGCATTAGCTGGAATGGCCGCCTTAGCGCCTGTCATGGAATTACTGCTCCGCTTGCTTACGCGTGCGGCTCAGAAAGCGCTTCCGAGCCGCGCGCGTGAGCAAGCGGACAGGCGCTTACTACATCTGCATCCGCATCACCTCTTGGTAGGCCTGCACCACTTTATTGCGCACTTGCAGGAACAGCTCGAGCGACAGCTCGGCCCGTTGCGCCGCCAGCACCAGCTCATGCACTTCCTGGTCCTCGCCGCGCAGAAACCGGTCGATCTGCTGCTGGCTGTCTTTCTGGTAGCGCTCCACTCGCGCCATGGCCTGCTCGAAGATCGAGCCAAAGCCGCCTTCCGCGGGCTTGGATTTGCCGCTCAGCTCGACCAGATCGATGACCGCCGCCGGCGCGATTTCCGCGATCCCTTTCACCATCAGTTACCTCAGCAAATCCAGGGACCGCTGGATCATGTCTTTGATTGCCGACAAGGCAGCCACATTGGCCTGGTAGCCGCGAGTCGCGCTCATCAGATCCGCCATGTCCTCGGCCGGGCTGATGCGCGGAAACGCGACGTAGCCGTCCGGCCGGGCGTCCGGATGTCCCGGCAGATAGCGCAGCTCCGGCTCCCGCGGATCGACGACGACGCCGGCGACGCCAACGCCGATCGCCGTTTCGCCGAACTCCCGCTGGAACACGGCGGCAAACGGCGACCCCTGCGGCTCGCTCTCAAAGACCACATCGCGCCTGCGGTAGGGGCCGCCTTCAGCGGTCCTGGTGGTTTCGGCGTTGGCCAGATTCTCAACCAGCAGTTCAGCCCGCTTGCGCTCGGCCCCCATCCCGGAAGCGCTCACCGACATCAGCGTGAACAGGCTGCTCATCCGCCTCTGCCCTCCTGGATCGCGGATCTCACCGCCCGAATCTGGCCTCGAGCCAGCAGCGACGCCAGTTGAAACCGGATGCCGGTCTCCGCCAGCAGACGTGCTTCGCGGTCCAGACTCACGTTGTTCCCGTCGTTCTTGGACGCCAGCTCAGGCTCGACCACGTTCGGCCTGGCGCCGTCCACCGCGCTCAGAAACTCGAACTGAAAGTCGATGTCCCGCGTCTTGTACCCCGGCGTGTCCACATTGGCGATGTTGGACGCCACCAGCTTCTGCCGCAGGCTCAGCAGGTCCATGTACCGTTCCAGAGTTGAGGCAACTCGCTCCAGCATGCTCGAATCCCTCGTGCAGGTTTGGGGCCAGTACGGGCATTGTTGACCTGCGCCCTGTCGAGGCCAGAGGCAGTCGTTACAAAACTGACGGAGCGTCAGGATTATGGCGCGGCCTTTGCGCTTCTGGGGGCCCGCCGGACGGTAAGCCGGTTTCTGTTCCTCCCCGAAGGGAGGCGGCAGCCATTCCTCTGGGCCGGACATTACTGCCCGGTTCTAGCGACCTACCCGGAAGTCGGACGGAGCGGGCCACTCCTCCTCCCCTATTTGGTCTTGCTCCGCGTGGGGCTTGCCCTGCCGGCGGAATTGCTCCCGCCGCGGTGCGCTCTTACCGCACCTTTTCACCCTTACCGCCGGAGACCGGCGGCGGTATGTTTTCTGTGGCGCTTTCCGTGAAACCCGCTTTGAGCAGGTCCCCCCGGCCGTTAGCCGGCACGCTGCCCTATGGAGACCGGACTTTCCTCCCGCCCCGCCGAAAGCCAGCGGAGCGGGCGGCTGCCTGCCCGGCGAACCCCAATCCAAAGCATAGCGAAGTTTCTCGACGGGGATGGCCGCCGGCACGCCGCCCTACCGCACTGCCCGGAACAGCGCGCTGGTTTCCCGAATCAGCTTCTCCGCGGCTCCAGTTCCATACGGCGTGCGCTCCACTTCATAGCCGCCATGCGGATACTCGGATTCAACCGGCATGTAATCGCCGCCCTTGCCGGTCGAGTACCCGCAGAACATCGTGACCGCAAAGGGCGATGCCTTCCGGATGGCGACGCCGATCTCGGCGAACGGCTCGCCGGGCATGGCGACCATCGCCAGATCGCCGATCCGCAGGATCTGCACGTCCACCTCGACCGGCGTGGGATCATACGGCCGCTTCCACTGCTCGAGCAGATCACGCCACCGCCGCCAGCGGGCTTCGGCCTGATGCTTTCGCCATGGATCCCCCGACTGCCGCGCCGGCTCGAGGGTGCGCTCCGCTTCCGCGACCCGGCTCGCCATCGAGTCAATTTCCCGCGGTGTGTACTCACGCGGCGGCAGTTCGAGTCTCCTGGTGACGAATCGCAGCGTTGCGTCGCGCGGGCCGAGAACACGCCACGGCTGCCTGGCGGCGAACGCAGTCGATTCGACATAGCCTTCCAGGCGCGGCTCGCGGTGCACCGTTTCGATTTGCGCCGCCAGCGCCGCTGCCTGCAAGCCCAGAATCGCGCCCAGCCGGTGGGCCACGCTCAAATCTCCCGTGCCTCCTTCCATCGGCCCCTGGTTGCCGGCGGCGCCCTGAAAATACAGCGCCGTCACACCAGGCATCGCCTGCTCGATCGTCTTGCGGACCATGCCGATCCAGTCCGGCGAGATGAATTTGTTCTCGTACGTCAGCACCGTGCCGTGGCACTGATAATTCACCACCACGGCATACGGGCGGCCGTGCGCATCGTCGATTCGCATCACCACCAGCTCCCGGTCGACGAACCCATCCGCATTCACACCCACCGCGGGCGGCCCCTCCCTGGTCGCCCGCACGCGACGGTTCATGTTGATCGTGCCGGTTCCCCGCGCGCCCCAGGCGTGCACCGGCTGGAGCTTCGAGTTCGCTTCGACAATCGCTCCGGTGATGCGCTCGGAAAGCAGGTTCCGGTACGCCGTCATCCTCTGCTCGTAGCGTTTCGGGTCGACGCCGAGCGGCCCTTTTTCCCGCTGAAACATCGGCCCGGCGTGCGTGTGGGTCGCCGCCAGTCGAATGTGCGATGCGGGGATGCCGGACGCCTTCGACGCCCGCTCGACGATGTCCTCCATCCCGTACACGAGAAGCGTGTCGATATCCACCATCGCGAATTTCTGCTTTCCATCGGAAAGCACCAGCGCCGTCGCCGCCATCCCCGCCGGATCGATGCCGATCGCTTCCACATGCGTCTGCGATCCCCAGTTCAGATGCGGGATGCCGACCGGCGGCGCGATGTCCGTGCGTGCGACGCCGGCCAGCAGGCCCGATGGTCTGGCATCCTTCGGCCCTTGCTCGACAATATCGGCACGAAGACAGCCGGCGCAGAGAAAAGCCGCAATCGCGAGCACACGCATAGAACAGCCCCCCTACACTTTGTTCTTTCCGTCGTAACGCTCCGCTGTGCGCATCACCTCGTCCCAGCTCACCACCTGCTGGCGCGCGGCAGCCATGCGGCCGAGCACCGCCGTGAGATTGCTCTCGACCGACTGGGCGGTGTTGTTCAGCAGCTTGCCCGTGCGGATGCTCTCGACAAACGCCTTGATATTGCGGACAGCGCCCTCCTGGAACGTCCGGTCCTGCTCGACGCCGGTCCACTTCACCTTTCCGATGACGCGCACCAGCCCGTTGTAATGGGAATCGAGAGTGCCTTCCGAGCCGTAAATGCGAATGCACAGGTCGCTGTAGCCCCGTGAAAACTGCACTGAGCTGAAATCGACTTTGACTTCGTTCGCGTACCAGTAAGTGACCGCGTAATGATCCCAGACATCGCCGAGCTTGCGCGCAAGCTGCCCGCCCGTGCCAAACGCGCGCATCGGACGCCCCTTCAGGTACCAGTTGGCGACATCGATGACATGAATGTTCTGCTCGACGATGATGTCGCCCGACAGGCGCTTGTCATGGAGCCAGTTGCGCAGCGTCGCCTGTTCGCGCGCCATGCCCTCGGTGTTGTGATACGGCGTGCGCCCGGCATGATAGTAAACGTGGCCGAACACCGGCTCGCCGATTTCGCCGTTGTGCATCCTCGAGGCGGCTTCCTGAAATGCGGGTTGCGCGCGGGTCTGGAAATCGACCAGGAAGCTCACACGCCCGGTGGCCCTCTCGCCGCTCGCCAAAATGCCCTTGCAGCCTGGAACGTCCGTGGCCACGGGCTTGGCGAGAAAAACATGCTTGTTGTTGTCCACGGCCGCCGCCGCGTGGTCCGGATGAAAATAGGGCGGGCTCTCGATGACGACCGCATCCAGCCTGGCGGCGCACAGCTCGCGGAACCCGTTGAGACCGCGATAGGCGCGCGTAGCGTCCACCTTGTACCGCTCGCGAAATGCCGTCAGCGGCTCGTCGAATGCGTCCGCGATCGCGGCCACGCGCGCTCCCGTGTGCTCGATGAACAGATCACTGATGAACTTGCCGCGGCTTCCACAGCCAATCACGCCGATCTCGATGGCGGAGTTGGCTTGCGAGCCGAAAACGGTTCTCGGATTCAGAAGCAGCAGCCCGCCGGCTCCTGTCTTCAACACCTGCCTGCGTTCGGGAAGGTCTTTCATATGAGTCCTCGCTCCTTGCGGACGATGTGAACACCGTCAACCATCGCTTTCAGCTTCCTCCTGGCGGCCCAGCGCGCCGTCTGGCTCAGCCCGCAATCCGGCGCGAACGACAATTTTTCCGGCGGCGCCAGCTCGAGGCACCGCCGCACCCGGGCGGCGGTGTCTCCCGCCGTCTCGAGGTAATAGTTTTTCACGTCCAGGATGCCGATGGAAACATCCACCCGCTCAGCCAGCGGCGCGATCAGCTCCAGTTCGGCGAATTCGCGGCTCGCCATCTCCAGATGCACTTCATCCACCGGAAGCTCGAAGAAGGCGGGAAACAGCGGTTGATAGCGCCTTGGCGCCACTGCCCGTGCGCGGAAGTTGCCGAAGCAAAGATGGGTCGCCAGGCGGCAGCGGCCGCGAACCGGCGTCACCGTGCGCGTGAAAATGTCGGCGAACCGGCGCGGATCCTCGCGATAGCCGTAGCAGCTCATCGAGGGCTCATCCACCGAGATCTCGCGGCAGCCGGCGTTGACCAGCGCTTCCAGCTCGCTTCGGACCACCGGGATGAGCGCCTCGGTGATTGCCCAGCGGTCCTGGTATTGCTCATTCGGCTCCAGCCGTCCGCTGAGTGTGTAAGGTCCCGGCACCGGCATCTTGAGCGCCGGACCCGCCGGCGCCAGCCGCTTCAGCCGCTCGAATTCGGCAACACATCCCAGCCCGCGCGGCGCCGCCAGCGTCCCCGTGATCCTGTGCCTGCCGCGCTGATCATGCGCCGGCGGCCCAAAGCGCCGCTTCGGCCGCTGCTGACGCACGATCCCTTCCAGGAACCCATAGAAGGAGAGATTGAAGTCCAATCGCGTCTGCTCGCCGTCCGTGATCACATCGAGACCGGCCGCCACCTGATCCTGAATCGCCACTGTCACCGAGTCATCGAGCAGCTCCGACAGGTCGTCTTCGCCGAATTCGTCGAGACGCCCGGAAGCAAACTCGAGCCACCCCGGAAACGGGTAGCTGCCGATCACCGTCGTGCGAAGCGGGCGTGGTTGCATGGCTCAGCCGGTGACGCTCCATCCGGCATCGACGGTCATCACCTCGCCGGTGATGTGGCGGGATTCGCCGCCCAGCAGGAATAGCGCTGCCCGGGCGACATCTTCGGCTTCGAGCATCGCTTCACTCAAAGGCTGCTTGCGGCGGATAAAATCGAGGATCTCCTCATTGGATTGCGCCCGCAGGCTCATCGGCGTGCGCACCAGGCCCGGCGCGATGGCGTTGACGCGTATCCCGTGCGGCGCGTAGTATGCAGCCATCGCTTTGGTGAGCGAAATGACGGCGCCTTTGCTGGCGGCGTAGGCATGGGCAGCGAAAAAGCGCGACTCGGGCGAAAACGCCAGCACGCTTGCCATGTTCAGGATGGCCCCGGGCTGCCCTCGCTCCAGCCAGCGGTTGAGCACCGGGCGGCTCATCAGGAACGTGCTTCGCACATTGGCGCTCATGGTGGCGTCCCAGCCCTTGGCGGTGCATTCGTGCAGCGGCCCGTCGCCCAGCGGACGGCCGCTGATACCGGCGACGTTGAACAGGGCATCGATACGGCCAAACTGCTCGATCGCCCGCGCGCAGACACGCTCGGCGTTTTCCTCTTCCCGCAGATCGCCCGCCGAATAACCCGCGCCCGGGATGCGTTTGCTGAGCTCCTGGCATAGCTCCTCATCGAGGCCGGAGAGAAACACGCGCCAGCCGCGCTCGGCGGCCAGCAGCGCCGCCGCTTCGGCGATCCCCGAGCATCCGGTGATCAGCAGGACGGTGGACATCAGTATTTTACACGCACCCACTTCTTCCTTCGCATCGATTCATAGCCGGCATCGAGGATCGAGCTGACGGCGTAGCCGTCCGCGTAAGTTTCCCGCGGCGTTTTTCCACCCGCGACGCATTCGACAAAGTGCCTCATCTCCGCCTGATACCCGTAGGCGAACGCCTCCTCCGGCAGCGGGCGCGTCCATCCGAAATCGATGTCCGCTTTTTCGACGATGTAGCCGGCGGCGCTGGTGGTGAAGGCGGTGATGGGCGTGCCGCGGGTCACATCGGTGAAGATCGAGCCCTGGGAGCCGTGAATTTCATTGCGCAAATCGAGGCCGCCCCTGGTGGTCCAGGAAAGCTCGCAGTGGCCGATGCCGCCGCTCGAGAATTTCAGAACCAGCAGCGCATTATCCTCTCCTTTTGTTTTCTTGCGGTGGACCAGATTGGCGCCCCAGGCCATCACTTCCACCACGCGGTCCTGCTTGCCGAAGAAGTAACGGGCAGCTTCAATGCAATGGCACGCCAGATCATTCAGCGCCCCACCGCCCGTTTTCTCGATGTCCCAGAAGTGCGGGCTGTGCGGTCCGCTGTGCGATTCGCGTGAGCGCACCCAGAGCACGCGCCCGATGCCGCCCTGCTCGATCATCCGCCGCGCTTTGACGACGCAGGGCGAGAACACCTCCGTCTCCGCGTAGCCGTGCAGCTTGCGCGAGCGCCTCGCCGCTTGAAACATCTGCCTCGCTTCCGCTCGATTTCGCGCCAGCGGCTTCGTGCAAACCTGATTCCTGCGCGCCTGGGAAAGCAGAAGCGAGACCGGCAGGTGCTCTTCATTGGGCAAAGCGATGATGTAAAGATCCGCTTTGCGGAGCAGCGCCACCTCCAGATCCGTGGTGGACTCCTCAATGCCCCAGCGGGCGCCGAATTCCCTGGCGCGCTTCAGGGTGCGCGAGTAATTCAACACTACCTTCTGGCCGTTGACGTTGGCCAGACCCTGCATGTAAAAGTCCGCCACGAACCCCGAGCCGAGCATCGCGATCCGCACATCAATCATACAAGTGCCTCAGACTCTTTCTATAGGACTCATAGAAGCGCTCGAGCTGCTGCTCGGCGCCGGCGTTGCCAACAAACTGGTGGCTTGGCAGCAGCACCGGCGTGATCCCGCGGGCGACCAGGCGCTCGGCAACCGCCGCCCGCAGCATGTTGATGATCATTGCGCCGGTGACTGTCGACACCGGTCCGGTGCGCCACTCGAGACCTTCGATCTCGACCACGCAATCTCCCGGCGGGCACTGGTTGTCGATCACGACATCCGCGTAATCGGTCAGCTTCTTTCCGGAAGAGTGCGCCGGTTCGGAGGCTTCACAGTGCTGCCGCGATGTGATGGCGATCACTGGAAGGCCGCGCGCTTTTGCGCCCGCCGCCATCTCGACCACCACCGGGCGAATGCCGCTGGTCGAGATCACCAGGAACGCATCGTGCGCTCCGAAGCGGAATCCCTTCAGAATCTCCTCCGCGTAGCCCTCGTATCTTTCCAGATACAGCGGAGCGCGGAGCCCGTTGGCGCCGACGATGCTGGCGTGGTTGGACAGCGCCAGCTCGACCAGCGCGACGAAACCGGGAAAACAACCCTGCCGCGGCGTCATCTCTTCGCACATCATGCGGCTGTGGCCGTTGCCGAACAGGAACACCAGCCCGCCGGCGGCGATCGAGTTGGTGCAGATGCCAGCCGCCTGTTCGATACGCGGCAGCTCGTTCGCCCGCAGCTTCTCAACCAATTGCAGGGCCTTCTCGAAATAGGCGAGGGCGGCGCTCATGCTGGACCAGGACATCCTATCTTATCGCTCTTTGGAAGCGGCGCCCCAATCCTGTTCAGTGAACCATGTGGGGCCTGGCCCGGGCCTTACGCCACGCCAGGACAGCAAGAATCAAGAAGCTCTACGAGCATTTCTCTGGTATTTTCATTGCATGAAAGAAACAGAAAAGCTTCAAGCATGGTGGGCCTGAAAGCAGGGGCTGGACGGCTCGCTGGCGGGCCGGACGGCGCATGAGGTGCTCGACAGGACCGGCTGGGCCCGGTCGGTCGGTGGAGCCGGGCCGTACCTGACGCTGTTTTCGCGCGCGGGGATCACCCGCGAGGCGGCCGACGCGGCCGCGGCGAAACTTGACATCCACGAGCTTCCCTCGGCGCGCGGCTGCACCTATGTCGTGCCCGCGGCCGATTTTGCTCTTGCCCTGAGGGCCGGGCACGGCTTCAACGACGGCGACATGCGCACCGCCGCCAAGCTCGGGGTCACTGCCGCGGAAATCGACAGGCTGTGCCTGAAAGTGATCGACGCGCTCTCCGGCGGTCCCAAGGACCCGGAGGCGATTCGTGAAGCGGCCGGCGGCGCCGTGCGCAATCTCGGCGAAGCGGGCAAGAACAAGGGGCTCACTACCACGCTTCCGGTCGCCATCGGCAAGCTGCAATCAGCGGGCGAGATCCGGCGCGTGCCCGTCCATGGCCGCCTCGATCAGCAGCGCTATCGGTATGCGCTCTGGAGCCCCAATCCCCTCACGCTGTTTCGGCTCTCGCAAGACGAAGTCTATGTCGAGCTGGCCCGACGCTATTTTCGCTGGATCGGCCCGGCGACGCCGGACGAGTTCCGATGGTTTTCCGGCCTCGGCGTGAGGGCGTCCAAAGAGGCATTGGAGCCGCTAAAGCTGGCGGCGCTGCCCGGCAGCGACAACCGTCTGATGTTCGCCGAGGATCTGGACGCATTCCGTTCGTTCCAGCGGCCGAAAAAGCCTCACTACGTCCTGGTCAGTTGCCTGGACGGGATGACCTTATTGCGGCGCGATGTGAAGGGCGTGCTGGCGCCGGAGGATGCCAAGCGCAAAGTGTTCTGCGAAAAGTCGCACCGGGCCGCTTCCGAGCTGTCGGATCTGCCCAGCCATGGCCTCTTTGACCGCGGCAGACTGGTGGGCCTGTGGGAGTTTGATCCTGGCACGCAGTCCATTGCCTGGTCGTCGTTCATCGCCAGAGATAAGGCGCTGGCCGAGGCGGTGAAAGCGACCGAGACGTTCGTGCGCGATCAGCTTGGCGATGCCCGTTCGTTCAGCCTTGACAGCCCGAAGAGCCGCGCCCCGCGGATCGAGGCGCTGCGCAAAGCCGGCTGAAACGCCGGTACGATCTTCGGCTATGCTGAATCGGAGATGAAATCCGTTCTCGGCATCGACATCGGCGGTACGCAGATCAAAGCGGCGCGCGTGGACGCGGATGGACACGTGCTCGGTTCGCGGCGGCTGGCGACGCCCGATTCGCTGGATGCGGTTGGCGCAGCTGCGCGCCAGTTGGTCGATGAACTGGGCCAGGGCGTGTCAGCCGCCGGCATCGGCTGCAAGGGCATTATCGATCCGAAGACGACCCGCGTCGCCGTGCTGCCCGGTACGCTGCATTATCTCGAGGGTCACCTGCTCTCGGATCTGTTTGCCGTCCCGGGAATGGCGGTTTTCGCCGACAACGACGCGCGGGTGGCGCTCGTCGGGGAGCGCCGCTGGGGCGCTGCCCGCGGTCACGAGAACGTGCTGATGCTCACGCTGGGAACCGGCGTCGGCGGCGCCGTGCTTTCTCATGGCCGGATCGTACGCGGCGCAGGCGGCGCCGGCGGCCACATCGGGCACCTCACGGTGAATCCGGACGGCGAGCGCTGCATCTGCGGCAACCACGGCTGCCTCGAGACGGTGTTCTCTTCCAGAGCAATCGAATCGGCCGCCTTCGCCGCCATCCATCGCGGCGTTGCCTCGCGATTGCTCGATGGGCCGAAGCCTCCGGATTGCGAGCGTGTGTTCGCACTCGCCCGGGAAGGGGATGCGGTCGCGCGCGAGATCATCGAGCGCTCGACACACGTGCTGGCGGCCGCCATCGCCGGGCTCGTCTTTGTGCTCGATCCGGAAATCATCGTCCTCGGCGGCCAGATTGCCATTGCCGGCGAGTTCCTGCTGCATCCGCTGCGAACGGAAGTGCTTGCACGCACCATCGGCATGCTGCGGCGCGAGGTGCCCATCGTCGGCACCGGGCTCGACGACCCGTCGGGCGTATTGGGGGCGGCCGCGCTGGCGTTGGACTACCTCACGGTGGCGAGATAATCCCCCGTAGTGGCATCGACAAAGATCGAATAATTGCTGTGACTGGCCGATTCGCCCCAGATGACACGCCAGGTCGGATCGGGGAAGCGCGGCGTCAATTCCAGCAGGAAGGACACCGGCATGTCGGGATTCTTCTTGACGTAGGCGGCCCCTTTCTTGATCGCCGTTTGATAGGCTTCCACGCTGTCAATCTTCAGCGCCGCGATGAGAAACGGCCTGGCCTGGCCCCGCTGGCCCCTGAAGCCTTCTTCCGGCCCGCCGAAAACCCCTTTGTGCAGGTTGCCGCCCGCTTCCACCACCGAGTAAGTGAAAATCCTCGAACGGCCTTTGCTGGGCGAAGCGAACATGCCCTGCCAGGCGCCGTACTTGCCGCCTTCCGGCTTCACCTCCGCAATCGGCAAGCTGGCAAGCTGCAAACCCTGGGTGTCCAGAGCCCAGTTGGTGCGCGCGTACATGTACATCTGATGGAATGCATAGCGGCCGCTGACAGGTTCGGGCGGCTTCTCAGGCTCCTTTTTCTTCTTGACGATTTCTTTGGGTGCTTCCGAGCAGGCGGCAAGCAGCAGCAAGAGAGGGATGAGGAATCGGGAGCATCGCGAGATCATATGAACCCATTGTAACCGTGGGCTGCCGCTGCGGTGCTACGATGACTAGCGCGCATGTGAGGTGTCAATGGCAAAACTGTTGCTTCCCGCGGATGCTTTCGCGGGCAGGACCGAGAGCTTCGGCTTTGAGTATCTGCGCTTCCAGGTGAGGAACCTGGCCGCCGGGGACCAGTACGCGGCTGCAACGGGAGATTGCGAGCTGGGGCTGGTAGTGCTGGGAGGGCGGCTGTCGGTCGACTCGTCGCGGGGGGCGTGGAGCTGCTTCGGCGGGCGTTCCGATGTGTTCAGCGGTCTGCCGTATGCGCTCTATCTGCCGATCTCGACGGACTTCACCGTCACCGCCGAAACCGGGTGCGAGCTGGCGTTTTGTTACTCGCGCGCCGAAGAATCCCATCTTCCGCGGCTGGTCACTCCCAACGAGATCGAAGTGGAAATCCGCGGCGGCGGCAACGCCACGCGACAGATCAACCACATCCTGAAGCCCGGTTTCCCGGCGCACCGGCTGCTGATCGTCGAGGTCTACACCCCGAGCGGCAACTGGTCGAGCTATCCGCCTCACAAGCACGACGTCCACAACCCGCCGGGCGAAGTGGACCTCGAGGAGATCTACTACTACCGCATCAACCATCCCGACGGGTACGCCATTCAGAAAGTCTACACGCGCGACCGGCGGCTGGACGAGACTTTGACGGTGCGCGACGGCGAACTGGTGCTGATTCCGGAAGGGTATCATCCGGTGGTGGCGGCGCACGGATACAACGTGTACTACCTGAACGCGCTCGCCGGCTCAGCTCGCTCGATGGCGGCCTCGGACGATCCGGCCTACGCGTGGGTCCGCCAGACGTGGAGGGAGAAGGATCCGCGAGTGCCTCTGGTCCATGCGGGAGGCGCCGGCTGATGGAACAGCAATACGACGTACTGGCGATGGGCCGCAGCTCGATCGACCTGTATGCGAACGACATCGGAGCCGCCTTCCCTGATATCAAGAGCTTCGCCGCGTACGTAGGCGGCTGCCCCACCAATATCAGCGTGGGCACGCGGCGGCTCGGGCTGCGCTCGGCTGTGCTGACCGGCATCGGCAACGACCCGGTGGGCGAGTTCCTGCTCAAGTTTCTGAACAACGAAGGCGTCGAGACGCGCTTCGTGGCGCGCAAGCCGGGCAAGCGGTCCAGCGCGGTGATCCTGGGGATCGAGCCGCCGGACAAGTTTCCGCTGGTCTACTACCGCGACAACTGCGCAGACATCGAGCTGACGATCGAGGATGTGCTGGCCGCGCCGGTCGCAAGCAGCCGCGTCCTGGTGATCAGCGGAACCGGCCTCAGCCGTGAGCCGAGCCGCAGCGCCACGCTGTTTGCCGCCGAGCAGGCGCGGGCGCACGGCGTCAAAGTGGTCCTCGAGCTCGACTTCCGCCCCGATCAGTGGCACGATCCGCGCGCCTTCGGCGTCACCACGCGTTCCGCGCTGCGTCTGGTGGACATCGCGATCGGAACCTCGGATGAGGTGAAGGCGGCGGCGCTTCGGGAAGGCGGCGCGGTGTCCGTCGAGCATTCGCAGATCTCGGATGCGCACGTCAGCGGCGACCTCGGACGGGCGATCGAAGCGGTGCTGGCAGCGGGGCCGGAAGCGCTGGTGATGACGCGCGGGCGCGAAGGCGCCGCGATTCACACACGCCAGCGAGAGGTGCTGGAAGCAGCGCCCTATCCGGTCGAGGTCTACAACATTCTCGGCGCCGGCGACGCCTTCGCCAGCGGCTTTCTCTACGGCTACCTGAAAGGATGGGACTGGAAGCGCGCGGCCCGCATGGGCAACGCCTGCGGCGCGATCGTGGTGACGCGTCACGGGTGTGCGAACTTCATGCCGTACGAGCAGGAGGCGCTGGATTTTGCCGGCGACCGCGGAGGCTTCTGATGGCATTTGCCGCCAGCGAGTTTCTGCCGGAGCGAGCGGTTGCCAGCATCTGCGACCTGCGGGTGAAAGACCCGGAGTACCCCTTGCGAGTGGCGGGCGTGCGCGTCCGGCGTCCGGCACTGACGCCCGACGGCCGGCTCAACATCCTGGCGGCCGATCATCCTGCGCGGCTGGTCACCAAAGTCGGCGACGATCCGCTGGCGATGGCGAACCGCCGCGAGTATCTGGCCCGCATCCTGCGCGTCGTGATGAGCGATTCGGTGGATGGCGTCATGGCCACCATGGACATCCTCGAAGACCTGCTCACGCTGGACGGTCTTCAGCGCGAGGCAGGCGGTGCGCCGCTCTTTGACGGCAAGCTGTTGATCGCCAGCTTGAACCGCGGCGGGCTGGCGGACGCCTGCTGGGAGCTGGATGACCCGCTGACAGGCGCTTCGCCGGCGACCTGTGCGGCCTGGCGTCTGGACGGCGCCAAAGTCCTGCTCCGCGTGGCCGTGGATGATCCGGCGTCGCTCAAGACAATTCTCGCCGGCGCGCGCGCGATTACCGAATCCAATGCCTTGCGGTTGCCTCTGTTTCTTGAGCCGCTGCCTGTCCGCAGATCGGAGAAGGGATTCGAGGTCTTGAAGGAACGTGGAGCGCTGGCGGCCCTGGTGGGCGTTGCATCCGCGCTGGGGGACAGCAGCCGCTGCCTGTGGCTGAAGCTGCCCTACTGCGCAGGGTACGAAACGGTGGTCCGCGCCACCACGCTTCCCGTTCTTCTGCTGGGCGGCGAATCGGCCGGCGACGCGATGCCGTTTCTGAGAAGCGTCGAGGAGGCTTTGAAGGCCGGACCCAACGTGCGTGGCGCGCTGGTCGGCCGCAACGTGCTTTATCCCGGCAAAGAAGATCCGCTGGTGATCGCGGAAGCTGCGGGCGCTATCATTCACAGGGGATCGACTGCGGAAGATGCGCTCGAACAGGCTGGAGCGCAGCGCGGCCGGCACATCGAGCGCTTTTCGCGCTGGTTATGAACTTCCTAAGGAGGGCATCATGAAAACGCGCCGTTACACCGTGGCCCAGGCGCTGGCCGTGTTTCTTAAGAATCAGTACGTCGAGCGCGACGGCCGCCAGACGCCGTTCTTCGCCGGAGCTTGGGGCATCTTCGGGCATGGAATCATCGCCGGCTTCGGGCAGGCGTTGCAGCAGAACCCGGATTTCCGGTATTACATCTGCCGCAACGAACAGGCGGCCGTGCACATCGCCACCGCTTTTGCCAAGGCGCGCAACCGGCTGGCGACGTTCGCCTGCCTGTCGTCGATTGGTCCCGGAGCGACCAACATGGTCACCGGCGCGGCCACAGCCACCATCAATCGGATTCCTGTGCTGCTGTTGCCAGGCGATATTTTTGCGCGCCGCAACGTGGCGCCGGTGCTCCAGCAGCTTGAATCCGAGCACAGCCAGGATATCTCCGTCAACGACGCCTTCAAGCCGGTGTCACGCTACTGGGACCGCATCAACCGCCCGGACCAGTTGATGTGCTCGCTGCCGGAGGCGATGCGCGTGCTCACCTCGCCCGCCGAAACAGGCGCAGTCACATTGGCTTTGCCACAGGATGTGCAAGCGGAAGCGTTTGACTACCCGGATGAGATGTTCGAGAAGCGCGTCTGGTACATTCCGCGCCCGCAGGCAGACCGCACGATGCTCGAACGCGCGGCGGCGTGGATTCGCGCGGCGCGCCGGCCGCTGATCGTGGCCGGAGGCGGTGTTCTCTACAGCGAAGCCAGCCAGGCGCTGGCCCAATTGGCTTCACGCACGGGCATTCCCGTGGGCGAAACCCAGGGCGGCAAGAGCTCGCTTCCCTTTGATCACCCGCAGAATCTCGGCGCCATCGGCGTCACCGGCACGCCCGGAGCCAACATCGCCGCCCGCGAAGCGGATCTGGTGATCGCTCTGGGAACACGGCTGAGCGATTTCACCACTGCCTCGAAAACCGCATTTCAGAACCCGGACGTGCGGTTTGTCGGCATCAACGTCGGGGAGTTTGACGCTTACAAACACGCGGCGCTGCCGGTGGTGGCGGACGCGAGAGTGACGCTCGAGGCGCTGGACGCCGCGCTGGCCGGATTTCGCCTGCCAGCGGAGTATGGGCGGCAAATCGCCGCCTGGAAAGAACAATGGGAAAGCGAGACGGACCGCCTGTTCGGCCTGCGGCACGGTCCGCCGCTCAGCCAAAGCGAAGTGATCGGCGCCGTCAGCCGCGTTTCGCGGCCTCAGGACATCGTCATTTGTGCGGCCGGCAGCCTGCCCGGCGATCTGCACAAACTGTGGCGCGCGCGGCAGCCCAACGGCTACCACCTCGAGTACGGTTATTCTTGCATGGGTTACGAAATCGCCGGCGGTCTCGGCGTGAAAATGGCGCATCCGGAGAGCGAAATCTACGTGATGGTCGGCGACGGCTCCTATCTGATGATGTCGAGCGAGATTGTGACTTCGATTCAGGAAGGCTGCAAGCTGAATATCGTGTTGCTGGACAATCATGGCTTCAGCAGCATCGGCGGCTTGTCGAGCTCGGTGGGCTCGTGCGGATTCGGCACCAACTACCGCTATCGCCGCTCTGAGACGGGTCACCTGGACGGCGAATATCTGCCGGTGGATTTCGTGAAGCTGGCCGAAGGGCTGGGAGCGCATACCGTGCGAGCGGCCTCGCACGATCAACTCGAGCAGGCGCTCGAAGCGATGCGATCGCACGATCGGACCAGCGTCGTGGTCGTCGAGGTGGACAAAGAGGCTCGCGTGCCGGGCTATGAATCCTGGTGGGACGTGCCGGTGGCGGAGGTGTCCGAGATGGACAGCGTCCGCCAGGCGCGCGCGAAGTACGAACAGGCAGTCGCCAGGGAACGCCACCACGAAGTCGCCGCGCCGGGGAGCTGATCGGATGAGGCCGCGCGAAAATACAATTCGCGCATCTGGCACCTGCACTTACTGGACGGAGAGATGATCGTGGGAAACATCCGGTCGAGGACGGCGCGCCGCCTTATCCGGCAGTGGCCCGGAAGAACATGAAGGCGGGCCGTCCCCTGGAGAGGGTCGGGCCCCTGGAGTGAGGTGTTGCTATGAGCTTTCTGCCATCCGTGATACGGGCTGAATACCGCGGTGGTCATCGCATTCACATGACGTTCAACGACAACTCCGAGAAGACGATTGATTTTCGTCAGTGGCTGGATGGTCCCGTGTTCGAGCCCCTCAAGAACCAGAGCTACTTTCGACGTTTCTTTCTCGACGGTGGCACGGTCGTGTGGCCGAACGGTGCGGACGTCGCTCCCGAAACCCTCTACGAGTACCAGCCGTCAGGCGAGCGGACTGACAGGGCGTTGCACCGGACACGCCGAAAGTCGGCGCTCCGGTGAACGCCTGAGGACTGGACTGGATGCTTGAACTCTCGCCGGCGGATTGTGACATAATCAGGGGCAAGGGAGGGCCCCCAGATGAGGTTCCCGGCTTCCGTTTCCCGATGGTTGGTTGCGGCGATCGCACTAACCGTCTGCGCCATGTTGGTGTTTGCCCAAGAGGCTCCGCCGCCGGGCGGCGGAGGCGCGCCAGGTGGAGCGCCTACCACCGGAGGCCCAACCGGCCCCGGAGGCACGCCCGGGGTGGGCACACCCGGCTCCACCAGACCACAGCAGCCACAGTTTCCGGGTACGACTCCGCAGCAGCAGCAGCCGTTCCCGACCGATATGCAGCGGCCGATCTTCCTCTCCGGAAAAGTCGTGCTGGACGATGGCACACCGCCGCCCGAGCCCGTTGTCATTGAGCGGATATGCAACGGCCAGCCGCGCCCGGAAGGCTGGACGGACTCGAAAGGCCGGTTCAGCTTCCAGCTTGGGCAGAACAACCAGTTATTCGCCGACGCCAGCGTCAGCGGCGGCGCGGACACCTTCGGCGACTTTGGCTCCTCGCGCACAGGGCCGAGCTCGACCATGGGCAGGCAGCGTGGGATCAGCGAGCGCGACCTGATGGGCTGCGATCTGCGCGCGTCGCTGCCCGGCTACCGCTCCGAGGTGGTTTCTCTCAGCGGCCGGCGCTTCATGGACAATCCCGATGTGGGCACGATTATCATGCGGCGGCTTGCCAATGTCGAGGGGCTGACGGTCAGCATCACCGCCGCTGCCGCTCCCAAAGACGCCAAGAAAGCCTTCGAGAAGGGACGCGAGCTGGCCAAGAAACGCAAGTGGCCCGAGGCGCAGAAGGAATTCGAGAAGGCCGTCCAGCTCTACCCGAAATATGCCAATGCCTGGCAGGACTTGGGGACGGTGCAGGAGGCGCAGAATCAGGCCGGGGAGGCCCGCAAGGCCTATGCGGAAGCGCTGAGCGCGGACAACAAGCTCGTGAAGCCTTACGTGCAGATGGCGTTTCTGTGGGCGCGCGACAATAAATGGCAGGAGTGCGCCGATGCCAGCGAGCGCGCACTAAGGCTGAACCCATACGACTATCCCAACGCCTGGTTCGTCAACGCAGTGGCGAATCTGAATCTTCAGAAGCTGGAGCCGGCGGAGAAGAGCGCTCGTGAGGGGCTGAAAGCGGATTCGGCGAAACGCATCCCGAAAATGCAGCATGTGCTGGGCATCATCCTGGCGCAGAAGGCCGATTACCAGGGCGCCATCGAGCACATGAAGGGATATCTGAGTCTGCTTCCCATGGATTCCCCGGACATCGCGGTCGTGAAGAAGCAGCTTGCCGAAGTGGAGCGCTTCGCGCAGGCGAAACCGCCAAACCAGCAACCGTAGCCGGGTTCCTCCTCCATCGCAAACGGTAGCAAGGCTCGCCATACTCCAACCACGCCAGTAGAAATCCAGACTTGTGATGGAGCGAGGCTGGAATTCGCACGTAAGTTTTCGAGAGGGAGGCGACGGAGTATGGCGGTTTGGAGTCCGGATCGGATGCGCCGCGAGGGCACACGAGGAATGTCGAATCAGGATGCCTGGGACACTTATGCTGGCGGGTACGGCAAAGGCGGGGAATTGGAATGGGCGAGCAAAGAGGCTTACCAACGGTTTGTCGAGCTCACCCGTCAAGGTGAGAAAAGCGTATTGACCGCGGCGGCGGCTGGCTTCGCCGAGGCCTGGACATCGGGTGAAGTGCGGGACAGCTTGTATGGCTTTACTGACAAAGCAGTTCACACCGTGACAGGCGGGCTTGTGGATCTCAACCTGGACCGGTTTGTTGAGCACCCGGAAGCCTATAGTCAAGGTGCGGTCATCGGACAGATCACCGGGTTAACGGTGAATGCGGTCTTAACCGTGGCTTCCGCCGGAGCGGCCGCTCAGGGAGTCGTGAAGGCGGTGCAGTTCTTTCAGGCCGGCGGTCGAATGCTTCAGGTTGGAACGCT
>JACQDF010000108.1 GCA_016201205.1 Acidobacteriota bacterium | reverse complement strand
CGCGGGCGCGGTCCGTTTTGCGCGTGTTCCTTAGAAGAGGAATGGCAACCGCTCCGGAACGCTGCTTATCTTCCCTGAATTCGAACGGTAACCTTGCCTGAGATCGGAACCGGGCCGATGGACAGGCTGTCGTTGCGGCGGTCGATGGTCTTCGCCGCCAGTTGCTTTCCGTTGACAGACACCCGAAGGCTGCGGACTTTAGTGAAGTCGCCGCGGAGCGTTAGAATCGGCGCCTGTGATTCGTCGTCTTTGATCATGAGGGCGGGATCGTAGGCCGGCTCAACCAGCTTCGCAAGTTCGACGGATAGGTCCTTGTCCGCAGTCAGTCCGGCGCGCGCCAGGTCGACGGTGACTCGAGCGGCGCGGGACAACTCCAACGTGAGGTTGTTGGCCTTCCGATCGCGCCTGGCGCGGATGGCGCCTGGCTTGTTCTGCCAGGGCGTGGTGATCTCCAGGCCGGCCCAGTAAGCGCTCTTGTGTTTGTCGGTGTAGGTCTTGTAGACCACGGTATCCGGACTATGCACCCGCTTTCGCCGCGCGAAGAAATCCATAATCCCCAGCAAAGAGCCCGGCTTTTGCGGATCTTCCACTCCCAGGTCGCCCGGCGCAACCGGCGTGCCGCTGATCCACTTCCGGTCTGTGACGTGCGTGACCGGGGTGAACATGTACGCCCAGTCATAGCCGTCCGGATGTCTGGATTTCAGCTCGGAAAGCGTGGGTGTGTGACCGAAGCAGAGATGGGTGTTGCCATGGCACCCGTTCCAACTGTTGTCCAGCGTCATGTGCCACCCGTGGAGGTAACCTCCGCGTCCTTTGATGTTGACGGGGACGGGATCCTCCGTTCCGTGACCGTGATAAACGGGAAGATTGTATGCGTTCTCGATGAGAAAGCGCCCGCTCGTGATTGAGTACATCGTGTCCACTCGCGGGCTGTCGCCGGGCTTGCCGCCCGCCATCCTTTCCTTGCAGGCGGCCGGCTCGGGTCGCCGAACGAAGATTTCGTAGTTGTCCGAGGCCGGACCCATCGGCGCCATCGCTGCGAAGAAATCCGGGTTCTTCAGACCGATGGCATATGTGCCCCGGCCGCCCATGGAGAAACCAAACAGATAGATCCGGTCCGGATCGATCGGGTAGTTGGCCTGCGCCCAGCGAATCGCGTCGAAAATGTCCTGCTCGCCCGGCCCGACGCTCGGATCCGGGTTGTCCACGTAGGCGGCGGAAGTCTGCCACGGGCAACCCTGCCTGGCGAGGCCCCATTCCCTGCCGTCCGGTGCAATCCCGATCCATCGCCGGCTCTTCAGTTCATGGATCGCCTGCTGCAAGGTTCCCCGGCCCCCGCCGCCATGCAGGTGGACGAGCAGCGACGCCGCTCCCTCTTTGGCGGGGTCGAAATTCTCGGGAACAAACAAGAGCGCCTTCATTCGCACTCCGTCGACCGAGGAAGCATATTCGATGGTCCGCGTGCCGGGAGTCGCTGCCGTACCCTGTCCCGCGCCTGGATTGAATGATGGAATGGCGACCACGGGGGACTGCTGTGCAGCCGCGCCCTGAATCAACATCCAGGCAAGAGCGTAACCCGGCAAATGACTGGCAGAGCCCATACGTAAACCTCCTACTCTTTCTTGAGCAGCCGGCGCCGCTGTCAAAAGCTAGCACAGGCCGGGCCGGCCTCCATACCGGTGGGGAACCCGCCGGCTGCCGGTAGGCCCGGCGCGTTGTGCGAGCGAGTTCCTCAAAAGACGATCTTCATCCCCAACTGGACATTGCGAGTTCCGCCGGCGGCCCGCACCACGCCGAAGCTGCCGTCCAGGAGCAACGTGCCGGGGGCTCCGAACACCGGCGTGTTTGTGAAGCTGAAGAATTCGCCGCGGATCTGGAGACGGAAGCGCTCTTTCACAGCGATGTTCTTCAACATCGAGCACTCCCAGTTGAACGCTCCGTCGGTACGGGTCCGGGGGAGATTGCGCGGAGCGTTGCCATAGGTGAAGGCCGGGGTAGCTGCGAACGCAGCAGTGTTGAACCAGCGGTCGATAGTGGGGTTGCCGAGATTGGGGTCGCCCACCACCATGGGCCGGCCACCACCAAACGGCGCCGCGGCCTGCGTGATGGCGATCGGCTCTCCGCTTTGCAACGAAAGGACCGAGTTCAACTGCCAGCCTCCGGCCAGCTTGCGATACAGCGCGGCGCCGGTCTTTCCTAATGGCAGTTCCCAGATCGTGGTGAACACAAATCTTTGCGGCAGGTCGTCGGTCGAGATCGCCCGCTCCGCGCGCGTGTTGCTCCAGTTTTGGACACCGTTGCTGCCCCCGCTTAGGAACGCGTTGCCCAGCGTGCCGTTCCCTAGATTGTCGTCAATCGTCTTGGAGAACGTATAAGACGCCAGCACCGAAAATCCGTGAGAGAATCGTTTCTCCACCCTGACCGTCAGCGCGTGGTAGATGGAACTGGCCCAGTTATCCAGCCCGCCCGCACTCAGGAACTGAGGAAAGGTGTCGAGGAGGGATCCGCGGGTCACCGTGGGCTGGCTCAGTTGGCCCGTAGCGATGATTCCGTAGAACGGATTCGGAACCTGCTGCTGCAAGGCGGCGCCCAGTGAAAGGTTGGTGTCGGGCAGGAAGTCGTACGTGCGCGACGCGGCCAGATGCACGCCGCGATTGCCCGCATAGCCGATTTCCACCAGCCACTTTCCCGGCAGCTCTCGTTGGACGTTCAAATTCCATTGCAGGTCATAGGGCCGTGTGAGCTTCCTCAAGTTGCCGGCGACTCCGGTGCCCAAGCCAGTTAACGCTCCTCCCTTGCTCCCGGGAGGGAGTTGGATACCTTGCGGAAACGGATTCGTCAGGGTGTCATACGGGGTGAAACCGCCGTCCACCGAGGTCACCATGTTCGTCGCGATACTGAAGCCGGTGGCGCTGAGCGAAATAAAGTTGCCGGTATCGGGCACGTAGAAAACCCCGTAGCCGCCGCGGATAACGGTTTTCGGCACTACCTGGTACGCAAAGCCGAAGCGAGGCCCGAAGTCCCGGAACCATTTGTCCCGATTGCCCCGGGAGAGCCCTCCGGTCCCCGGATACTCGAGACCGCCCCGCAAGGTAATGCCTCCGGCGTTGGTCACGAGGCCCGGGTTGAAGTTGCTGATGGCGTTAAACCGATCGGTCAGCGCTGCTTGAAATTCCCAGCGCAGCCCGAAGTTCAGGGTCAGCTTTGGCGTGACTTTCCAATCGTCCTGGAGGAACGTTCCGAAATACTTGGATGTGTAGGTGGTGGTCGCATACCGAGTGGCCTGGCCGCTCGTGGGATAGCCCAACAGGAAAGTCGCCACTCCGAACCCGGCGTTAGACGCCGTTGTGTTGGGATCGGGTCCTCGGGTGAAATTCCGGGCGAAACCGAACGTCATGTTCGGGCCGCCCTGGGTATTGTTGTTGTAGTAGATTCGCTCCTCGCCGCCGAGTTTGATGGTGTGGGCGCCGCTGATCCTGGTCAGCGATCCGCTACCGGACCAGGAGCCGTTCGTCTGCACCTGGTCGTCGGTCTGGTTGCCGCCGATCGTGTTGACGTCGGTGATCGCAAATGCCGGAAACAACATCAACTGTGTCTCGGAATTCAGAACCGCCGGCAGCCCGATCTTGGACACGTCAAATCCCAGGCTGCGGGCCCGCCGTACCTGCGCGACGCGGTTAGCCCCGCCCCGGAGTTCCAGCAGCAAATCCGGCCGCAGTGAGTCGGTGTAGCTGAGCACCACGCTGCTGCGCATAAAACCCTGTCCGGAATTGTTGTTGTCGGCGATACCCCAATAGCTGGCTGCCGTTTGGAGCGTATTGTCATATGTGTACCGGGCTGAGACTCTCCGCGCCGGAGTCAGGTAGCGGTCGATTTTGATTCCGTATATATCCTTGTCCAAACCGTTGGGACCCTGGCCGAAGAAGTTGCTGGCGTTGGTGATCGGCGCCCCGGGTGTGTTCGGCGCAGGGTAGTACCCCGCCACCGCGCGGGCCACCGGGTGAATCCGGCCTTGCGGGATACTATCGCCGGGGAATGGATCACGAATCCGCAGGGAGGGATTGGCTGGATTGGCACGGGTTGTGGCCGGGTCGTAGATGATGATGGTGCGTCCAGCGGCATCCTGGGTTTGCGAGAAATCGCCCTGCCGTTGTAACGGAGTGGGGACGGTGCGGAAAACCGAAGCTGTCGATCGCTGGTTCACGCGCTCCCAGTTAGAGAAGAAGAACGTCTTGTTCTTCTGGATGGGACCACCCAGCGCGGCGCCATACTGGTTGTAAGTGAAAGGGGCTCTTGTTGCGCCCGCCCGGTTTTGGAAAAAGCCATTGGCATTGAGGGATTTGTTTCGCAAGAACTCGAAAAGAGTCCCGTGGAAGTCGTTGGTGCGGGACTTGCTGATCACATTGATCACCCCGCCTCCCGTGCGGCCGAACTCCGCGCTGGCATTGCGGGTGATGATCCGGAACTCCGCGGTGCCATCCACCGACAAGTAGACCTGGAATCCTCCGGAAGTGAAGTGCTCGGCAGCCACGCCATCCACCATGAAGTTGTTTCCGCTGGGAGGCCCCCCGGAGATGGACATGCTGGAAGTGTTGTAACTGCTCGACCACAGCCCTCCAAATGGGCCAACCGCACGCACGCCAGGCACGAGCAGAGCAAGGTTCACCGGGTTCCGGCCGAGCAAGGGCAGGTCCACGATTTTTTCATTGGTGATCACGGTGCTCAGCGCCGGATGCTCGGTTTCCAGCAGCGGCGCGCCTCCCTTGACCTCCAAGGTTTCCGTGACCTGGCCGACTTCCAGCGTGAAATCCAGCCGCAAAGTCTGACCTTCGTCCAGGACGATGCCGGACCGTGCCGGGGAGCGAAAGCCGGCCAGTCTTACGCCCACCCTATAATTTCCCTGGGGCAGCAGCGGCACGGTGTAATATCCTTCGGTGTTGGTCTTGACTTCTCTGTTGACCCCCGTGTCCACATGCGTGACGGTGACCACAGCGCCGGGAACGACGGCGCCGCTCATGTCAGCAACTCTGCCCGTGATATGGGAGGTCTGAGCGTAGGACAGCGCTGAAGCGGCAATCAGCAGCGCTGCCAGGATCAGTGCGTTTCGGGTGACTTCGACGAACATGAGTGTCTCCGCAAAGCGAACTTTGAAAGAGTGAGAATAATTGCAGCACAAAGTAATCCCGTTGAACAGCCTCCCGGAGTGCGCCTGGAAGCGCAAAGGCCGCGCGCCGCGGCGCCATAGCCTTGAGGAACACCGGAGTGTTCCTGCCGCGGGCGCGGTCCGTTTTGCGCGTGTTCCCTAGAAGATGAACCTACCTGAGCCGGATCCGGTGCTGATCGAGCGTGTTTCCAAGAGCGAATTCGAGCCGCGCCACACTCTTGTTGAACTCGAGCGTCGCCAGCACCACCCTGCGCCGTGAGTCGGAGAACTCGTTCTGCCGGGTGAGCACCAGGAAGTTCGTCGATTCGCCCGTGCCGAACAGGCGAATCTCGCTGTCCAGCTTCTCTTTCGCCGCCCGCGCGCTGGCTTCGGCGGCCGCAATCCGCTGCTCGGAAGTCTCGATCGATTGCAGCGCATTGCGGACCTGCGCCTCGATGGCCTGCTCGGCCTGTTTGCGCTCGAGATGCAGCCGCCGTTCGGCGATCGCCGTCTGGGCCAGGTTGGCCTGAGCTGTGTTGTTGCGAATCGTCCAGTCGAAAGTAAGACTGCCCTGGAACGTCGGATAGCGGCCGCTGAACAGATTGCCCAGCGAGGCCGCATAGCCGCCGACAAACTCGGGCGGAGGCCCGCCGCCGCCGATACTGATGGCAGGCAGCGGGCGTAAGCCTGCCTGCTGGGAAAGCGCGTTCACGCGCTCGGAAAGAATCTGTGCGAATCCGCTGAACGGATTGCTTGTTTCGAGGACGTTGCCCGCCAGCCCATAACTCACGTAGGCCGCCGTCAGGTGCAATTGCGGTTTGATCTGATTCCGCGCCAGCTCTTTCTGCGAATCGTTGATCTCGGTACGCCGGTCGAGCGCACGCAGCTCCACCCGCCTGCCCACCGCCTGATTCACCAGGTCCTGCAAATTCGACGCAGCCGCCGCCGGCATCGCCGTACGCTGGCCGGAAGTGGGAACCAGTTCGTCTTTCCAGATCTCCTGCTGCCGGCCGCCGGCCAGGAGCTGCTTGAGCGCGTTTTCCGCCTGCGCCAGCAGCGCCAGAGTGGAGTAGTAATTGTCCTTACGGCGTTCGAGCTCGGCTGCGGCCGCCGCCAGCTCGACCGGCGCCAGCGATCCGGAGGCGATCAGGCGTTTGGTGCGCTCGAGCTGATCTTGCGCCAATGCCACGCTTTCCCCGTTCACCTCGAGATCCGCGCGCACCGCCACCAGGTCATAGTATGCCTGCTCGACGCGCGCCACCACGTCGATCACCTTCATCTCGAATTGGACATCGGAGACATCCACCTGCTTACGCCGGACGACCAGCTCGGTGCGCTCGCGGTCCGTCCTGGCGTCGCGCAGCAAGGGCAGCGTGAAGCCGGCCACCAGCCGCGGCATGGTGAACGGCGTCAGCGACACGAAGGGGTTGTTGGTGGACTGGCGTGTATTCTCGAAGTCGGCGTGAAAGAACAACCCGTGCCCGGCGAGGCGCTGGCGATAGTAGAAATTCTGCGCAGTGAGATGTTCGCTGATCTTGCCGGTGGCGCTCGCCAGCGTCGAGGAAGTCGGCGTATTGCGTGTTTCCAGCAAGGGCTGCCAGCGAAACACCGGGTCGAGGAATCCGCGTGCGCTGCGAACCGCCTGGTGCGCGCTCGTCTGATTCGTCTTTTCGATCTCGATCTCGAGGTTGTTGCCGAGCGCCATTTCCACCGCTTCCTCGAGGCTCAGCTTCGTTTGCGTGATGCCGATGCCAACGCGCGGCGGCGCCGTCTGGGCGCTTGCGGACAGAAGGAAAGCCAGAAAGAAGAAAAAACGCATGAGATTGTACCTCGCCGGGTTTCAAGGACGCGGCTCTGTTCGCATTTCCGCGCCGTGGCTCCGGAATCGCAAAGCGCCCCCGAGCCAGCTCCACACCCCTGAATGTGCGATATCGTCGAAGATCGAATACGCCACCGGCGTCACCAGCAGCGTCAGCAACAGCGCCATGGACTGGCCGCCGATCACCACGATGGCCACCGTGCGACGCGTGCCCGCTCCCGCCCCGGCGCCCACCGCCAGCGGAATCATCCCGGCCACCAGCGCCGCCGTCGTCATCAGGATCGGCCGCAACCGGTCCTCGCACCCCTTCAGGATCGCCGCCATCCGGTTCAGGCCTCCCCGCCGCAGCGATTTGATGTGGTCGATCTGGAGGATCGAATTCTTTTTCACGATGCCGAACAGCACCAGGATGCCCACCGAGCTGTAGATCACGGAAAAATTCTCGCCAAAGGCAACCAGAGCCATCAGCGCGAACGGCACCGAAAGCGGCAGGCTCAGCAGAATGGTCACCGGGTCAATGAAGCTCTCAAACTGCGAAGCCAGGATCATGTACATGAAGAGGAGCGAAAGCACCAGCGCGACGCCGAAATTGGCCGCCGCTCTTCCCAGCTCTTTGCTGCGTCCCACCAGCCCGGTGCGGTACTCCGGCGGCATATTCATCCGGGCGGCGGTCCGGGTCAGCGTTTCAATCACGCTGCTCAGCGACTGGCCCTGGCCGATGTTGCCCGAGATCATGATCTGACGCTGGCGGTTGTAACGCTCGATCTGCGTCGGACCGGTGGCGTCTTCGAGCGTGGCCACGTTCGCCACCGGCACATTGCCCAGCGTCGCCGACGGCACGTAGAGCCGCCGCAAGGCGTCCGGCGAATTGCGGAACTGCTTGTCGACGCGGAGCATCACGTCGTAGCGGTCGTCGCCTTCCCGGTACGTCGTCGCCTGCTCATCGCCGCCCACCATGGTGCGGAGCGCCGTCGCGATGGAAGCGACACTGACGTTCAGATCCGCGGATTTCTCCCGGTTCACCCGCACCCGCAACTCCGGCTTGCCGGCCTCATAGGAAGACTCGAGGTCGACCACGCCGGGCAGCGCGGCGAGACTCCTCTTGATCTCCTGCGCGTACTCATTCAGCTTGTTGAGATCCGGCCCCTGCAAGAAGAACATCAGCTCGCGGTCCGGGCCGCCGCTGATCACGGACGGCGGCTGCACGCCGATCGTCAGATCGCGGAATCGCGCCAGCCGCTGGCGTGCCATCGCCATCAGCTCCCGCTGCGTCTGCCGGCGCTGGTTCACCGCAACCAGCTCGACCAGAATCGACCCCCGGTCCACCTGACGGCGGATGTCCGCGCCGATGGTGGTGAACAGGTTCCGCACCCCAGGCAGGTTCCGCAGCTCCGCCTCCAGTTCGCCAAACGCCGTGTCCGACCCTTCGAGCGACGAGCCCGGAGGCGTCTTTACCGTCACTTCGAATTCGCTCTGGTCATCCTGCGGAAGAAAGTCCTTGCCGATCGACAGGAACAGCGGCCAGCTCGACAGGCACACGACGGCGGAAATCATGACCACGACCCAGCGGTGATGCATCGCCCACTGGAGCGTCAGCCGGTAGAACGCCGCCATCCAACGGAACAGAACCGTGTCCTTGCTTCCGGAGCCTTCGCCGACGTGCGCCGGTTGCAGGAACCTCGAGCACAGCATCGGCGTCAGCGTGAAGCTCACCAGCAGCGACACCATGATGGCGAACGCCGCCGTGTAGCCGAAGCTCGACATGAATCGCCCCACGATGCCGCCCATCAGCGCCACCGGCAGGAAGATGATCACCAGGCTCAGTGTCGTTGCCAGCACCGCCAGCCCGATGTCGCGCGTCCCTTCGACCGCCGCCCGCATCGGATCCATCTTCTTCTCTTCCATGAACCGGAAGATGTTCTCCAGCACCACAATGGCGTCGTCGATCACGATGCCCACCATCAGCGTCAGCCCCAGCATAGTGATCTGATTGAGCGTGAAGCCCATCATGTGGATCAGCGTGTAGGTGGAGATAATCGACGTGGGAATCGCCACCGCCGCGATCAGCGTGGACCGCCAGCTCCGGATGAACAGCAGCACGATCAGCGCCGCCAGGATCGAGCCGAGCATCAGGTGCCCCTGGACTGCCTCGAACGATTGCTGGATGAAGTGAGACTGGTCGCGGGTGTACGTCAATTCGAGATCCGGGGGCAGAGACGTGCGCAGCTCGTTGATCCGCGCCTTCACGTTGCGGATCACCTGGAGTGTGTTGGTGCCGGCCTGCTTGCGGATTTCGAGCGCCACCGCGGGGCGGCCGTCGAGCCGGGCCAGCGAGCGCGGCTCCTGGTAGCCGTCCACCACGCGGCCGATGTCGCTGATCCGCGCCGGCTGCCCGCCGCGGTTGCCGATCACGATGCGGGCGAAATCCTGCGGCCGCTCGACCCGCCCCAGGGTGCGCAGCGCCACTTCGCGCCGCCCCTGGTCGATGTTGCCTCCAGGCACCTCGACGTTCTGCACCGCGATCTGCTGCCGCACCTGGTCGATGTTCAGGTTATAGGCGTAAAGCTTTTCGCCGTCCAGGATGATCTGGATCTGGCGCTGCCGGTCGCCCACAAAGCGCACCTGGCCGACGCCGGCGATCGATTCGATGTTCTTCTTGATGCGGTCGTCCACCAGCCTGGTTGTCTCGCGCAGCTCGCGGGGGGAAGAAACCACGACGGTGACGACAGGCGACGCGTCGATGGCCAGCTTCTCGATCACCGGCGGATCCGCGTCCTTGGGCAACTGGCTCAGCACGCGGTTCACCCGGTCCCGCACTTCCTGCGCGGCTTCCTCGGGGTCCTTGTCGAGCGTGAATTGGATGCTGATGATCGAGATGCCTTCCGCGGAAGTCGAGCGCAGATCATCGATGCCGCTGATGGTGTTCACCGCCTCTTCCATCTTCTTGCTGATCTGCGTCTCGACTTCCTCGGGCGACGCTCCGCGCAGCGTGGCGGTGACGGTGACGATCGGGAATTCGACTTTCGGAAACAGGTCGACGCCCAGCTTCCGGTAGGCGTCCCCGCCCAGCACCATCAGGGCCAGCACCAGCATGGTGGCGAACACGGGCCGCCGCACGCAGATTTCCGCCAGTCTCTGCATGGGTCAGCCCTTTACCCGCACGTCCTGCCCGTCGACAAGCTCCGGCAGGTTGTTGATCACCACGCGGTCTCCGGCGCGGATGACGTCCGAGGGCACTTCCATCCAGTCCTGGATCATCCGGCCCGGCTCGATGCGGCACTCGACCAGCTTCGCGTCGCGGACGAGGAACACCTTGGTGAGCCCGGCCACCGCATAGACCGCCTGTTTTGGCACGACCACGGTTTCCACGCCGCGCTCGAGAATCAGCCGCACCTGCACGAACATGCCGGGCCGCAGCCGGCGGTCGGTTGTGTTCAGCCGCGCCTCCGCCACCAGAGTGCGTGATTGCTCGCTGAGCGAGGGATTCAGCTCGCGCACGGTGGCGGAGAACGTCGACTCGGCCACGGCGTCGGTGGAGAACTCGAGGCCCGTGCCCACGCTGACCACGCCTGCCGCCGACTCCGGCACCTCGAGCCGCAGCCGCAGCGGATGCGGCTTGACCAGCGTCAGAATCGCAGTGTTTTCCTTGATGT
>JACQDF010000100.1 GCA_016201205.1 Acidobacteriota bacterium | reverse complement strand
GTTCCCATCTTCAGCACGTGGCGGCCGATCACCTTCCCCACGCTGGCCTGAATCGTGTAGGTGTCGTCCGCCTTGAAGTCGTCCACGCGGTCCGAGCCGAGTCGAGTGTAGGTTCCCATCGTAAAAAGAGGGAACTGCAGCGCGGGAAGCTGCGATACCAGGGAACCGGGGAAATTCAGATCGCGCGGGTTGAATCCCTTGCCGAACCGGTTGCCGAAAACATTCTCCTGGCGGGCGAACCCGGTCCGAAGATTCCAGGTGGTGGAACTGTTCAAGGTGGCCGTCCAGTCCATTGTCAGATTCCTTCCGCGCCGCGAGCGAGGGGCGACGGTGGTCGGCTCGGCGGGGTTGCCATCTCCCCAAACGATGCCCCCGCTTCTGGCCTGTGCGGTCTCGCCGTACCGGCCAAAGAAGTTGTGCTTCGCATTCAGACGGTAGTCCAGTCGCCCCATCCATTGCGGAGTGCCGCCCGAGGCGGGATTCCCTTTGATGAAGTTGTTGAGATGAGATGGACCGTCCCCGGCCCCGGTCGGCGACGGATAAAACCCCAGAACTTTTGCTCCAACGGAGTTGATCCGGTTCGCCGGGATTCGGTTCCCTGCAAATGCGTCTCGAATGAAATTCCTTCCGTCCGGACCGAGACGCGTGGTCAGCGGATCGTAGAGCAGGACGGGATTCCCGTTGGCGGCGCGCAAACCGGTGAAATCCCCGGTTTTCATCTCCGGCAGCGGCACGGTGGCCGCGTTGGTCTCGAGCACTTCCGGATCCGGCGAAGTGTCCCACGACAGCATAAAGAACAGCTTGTTTCTGCCGTCGAACACCTTGGGCAGGAACACCGGGCCATTCACCTGGAAGCCATAGTTGTAATTGCGGATGTCGGGCTTTGGGAGACCGGCGCGGTTGAGCGCCCAGGGAGTGGCTGCCAGGGCCGTGTCGAAGATGCGGGTAAAGACCACACCGTGCGGGGAGTTTGCTCCGGACTTGGTGGTGACCGTGATCACCCCTCCTCCGGTGTGGCCGTATTGCGCGTCGTACGGGTTGCTCAGTACCTGGAACTCTTCGACCGACTCGAGGGCCGGAATCATCACCATCTGGCGGTCGCCTTTGACGTTGCTGATCCCGTCCAGCAGTAACTCAACGGCGCCCTCCCTTCCGGTCGGCCCGCCGTTGCCTCCGCTAATGGATGCCGACGCGTTTCCGATCCCGTCCAGACCAAACGAAGCGTTCTGGCTGACGGAGGGCTTCATGGCCCCCGGCATGGCAAAAACCAACTGAAAGATGTTTCTGCCGCTGTTGGGCACACTGGTCAACAGCTCGCGCTCCACCAAGCCGCCGCGGGAGGCGGTTTCCGTTTGCACCTCGCTCAAATGATCGGTCACGGTCACTCGTTCGGTCACCAGGCCCAACTCGAGCACGACGTCGACACCTACCCGATCCCCAATGGCGAGCTCGATGTTTTCGCGCAGGTACTTCTTGAATCCCGTTGCCTCCACGCCGAGCCGGTATTTGCTCGGCAGCAGGAATCCCAGCGAGTAGAGGCCCGTCTGGTTGGTAACCGCCTCCGATGTCACGTTCCTGGCGATATCGGTGATCTGAACCTTGGCGCCAACCACCGCTGCCCCGGTCGGATCCGAGACGATCCCGCTCAGCGACGCCCGGAACTCCTGGCCCATCGCCAGTCCCGCCGCAACGAGAAGGCAAGTGGCCACGGTCAGGACAGCCCGCAGTATCGAGAGTTGCATCGAAACCTCCTTATTACCACTGAACGGCGGCCTGCAACACGATGCTGCGCGGACCAGCCGACCGGCCTGGCGCACCCTGGCCCGACAGCTTGCCGAACGTGGCCGGTGTGCTGATGTTGTTGCCCACGGTGGACCAAGTCGGGTGGTTGAACAGGTTGGTAAACACGGCGTTGACCCGGAGCTTCACGTCTTCGCGGAACAACGGGAAGTACTTGTACACCGCGCCGCTCACGTCCCAGGATCCCGGCTTGCGAAACAGGCTCGTGCTCGCATTGCCGAAAGTACCAGGCTGGGGGATCGCGAAGCAGGCGATGTTCAAATAGGGGCCCGACTTGCCGTCGCTGGGATGCAAGTTGCAGCCCGGCACAACGTCCACCCTGCCGGTGGTGAGGTTTGTGTTCGACGCATCGCGTCCGCTAAAGAACACGCTATCGGGACGGCCATTGCGGATGTCCACGATACCGGAGAGGGA
The DNA here is from genome assembly GCA_016201205.1 of Acidobacteriota bacterium. Lineage (GTDB taxonomy): Bacteria > Acidobacteriota > Terriglobia > Bryobacterales > Bryobacteraceae > CADEFT01. The sequence goes on along the minus strand of JACQDF010000100.1, from coordinate 2,815 downwards.
CCATCCGCCGGCGAATCCGTTGACGACGCGGTTGAGGCTGGGAGCAAACTGTTTTCCCCGGCCCACCGGCAATTCATACAGAAAGTTGGCGCGGAAGTCCAGGCTGTCCACCACGGTCGACTTGCCCTTGTCGCAACTCCGGCAGTAGGGGTTGTCCAGGGCATTCCCGTTCGTGCGGAAGGCGAGGTCCTGAACATCATTGAGCTCACTGATCCACTGAAACAGACCGTCCAGCTCGAGCCCGGAATTGAATCGATGGGTCAGGCCCGCCTGCATCGCGTTGTACCAGCTTCCGGCGCCCTTGTCGGTCCAGCCGACCGAGCGGTAGATGGGATAGGTGGAGCGGCTCGCCGAGTAGGGAGTCAGGCTGGCGGGCGGCCGGTTGAGGTCGCGGACGTACCACGCCTGAGTGTTTCTGGTTCCCACGTAGCCGAGCTTGGCCACCCACTTGCCAAGGAGAGTTCGCTCCAGCATCAGGGTGTACTGCTGCATTTTCGGCGTCCCGAGGTCCGGGTTCGCCCCGCTCGCGCTGATGGTGGAAGGACCCGCACCCAGTTGATTCGGGAAGGGGCGGTTCAGGGTCACCAGCGGCACGCCGTTGGTGATCGTGTTGAGAAACGTCTCGGTGAGGGAGAACGGGCCGGCATCGAAGATGCGAAAGTTGTTCAGCGAGATCCCGGCGTCCACGGAGAAAATGCTGTAGCTCCCACGCAGAACCGCGTCGCCTTTCGCTGTCAGCCGGTAGGCGAAGCCGAAGCGGGGCGTCCAGGCGACGGACGGGTTGATCAGAGTCGACGGGTATCCGGCTTGCGCCGCGGTGATTTTGGGGATATTGGCGGGGAAAGCGGGATGCACCAGCTTGATCGATGCTTCGTCGGGGACGACGATTGCGCCGGTCTTCAGGTCGAAGCTGTCGTATGCGCCGTTGGCATCTGTTCTCGCGCTGATGCGGTCGAAGCGCAGGCCGAGGTTCAGGGTCAGCCGGCTGGTGGCTTTGAAATCGTCCTGCAAGTAGACACCGAGCTCGTTGTATCTCCGGTCGAACAACGGCAGACTCGGGCTGAACCGCCCGGTCCCTTCCGGCAGCCCGATCAGGAAGTCGGCCCAGGCATCGCCGGAGAAGCGTCCCGAGAAGGTCTGCGAGCCGCCAATAGCGCTCGAGGCAGGCAGGCGCGAGTCTTGCTTGAAACGGTGATCGTATCCCGTCTTGAAGGTGTGCCGCCCGCGTTGGATCGAGAGGTTGTCGCGGAAGTGCGCCCAGCGCTGCTCGCGGGCATCGTCGCTGTACGTGCTCCCAAGGCTGCCGGGGTCGCCGTACGTGAACCCGGTGATGGCGATGCGGGGCGCCTGGCGGTAGGACCGGCGGGTGGCGGCGTCGGGGCCGAGGTCGATACCCAGCGCGTCGGCGACCCCGCCGAGCGTGCTCCCCACCACCCCGTGCCGCTCGTTGTCGAAATTGAAGTAGCCGATCCGGACCTCGTTGACGATGGTCGCCGAAAAAACGTGCGTGTCGCGCCAGGAGTACAGTTTGCTGCCGCCGATCCGGAAACTCGACCCCAGCGCGGGGTAAGGCTCGCTGATCGTGTTCCTGAGCGGGTTCTGGTTGAAATCAAAGCCAGCCGTGTTGTGGCCGGTGATTTTCTGATCGAGCCGCACGAACAACGTGCTCCAGCTCGAAGCGTTGTGGATAGGGCCGTTGTAGTTGTTGAACGGCACGTTGGGATTGGCGCTGGCCACGTTCGGCGCCGGGAAAAAGTTGTTGATCGCCTTCACCGCCGTAGGATTGAAGCGCGACAGCGGAATCGCCTGGCCGGGAAAAGGCTGGCCGGAGAAGGGATCCGTCACCGCCCTGGTGGGCCGCCCGGTGGCTGCGTAGTAGGCCGAAAAGTCGCCTTGCCGCATGCCGTTGGTGGGCACGCTGATCACACGGCCCTCGGCCGACGACCGTTCGGTGGGAGGGTTCCGCTCCATGGAAAGAAACAGAAACGTGCGGTTGCGCCCATCGTACAGCTTCGGCACGTACAGCGGCCCGCCCGCCGTGAAGTTCCACTGGTGAAACGGCAACTGTGCCGGACGCCTGGAGGTCGGATAATCGGCCGGCAGAGCATTCAGCCGCGCATGGCCGAGAAGGAATACCACCCCGCCGTGAAACCGATTGCCGCCCTGCCTGGTCACCGCGTCCATCGTGACCGGTGTGCGGGACTCCGCCGGCGCCCCGATGATCGTCACCTTCTCTTCGGCGATCGCCATTGCGGGCAGTGAATAGTTGCTGGCATCTACGGAGTAACCGTCCACGTTGGTCTCATACTGGCCTCCCCGGCTCCCGCCTGCCTTCAAGGTCCCGGCCCCCAAGCCCGTTTCACGGACCAACACCGAATACTTGCCCGTGTAGGCCCCGAAGATGTTCTGGATGTAAGTGCCTTGCGGGCCTTCGGTCAGCAGCCGGGAACCCCGCGTCTCGGAGAGCGTGCCCGTATCGGTGGTCACCACGGGCGCCTCCGCCACCACCGTGACATTCTCCGCGAGACTGCCGACTGCCATCGCGATCTCGATGCGCAGCACCTGCCGGGACACCAGCGGAATGTGCTCGTTGGCGTACTTCTTGAACCCGGTTGCCTCGGCGGTGAGTGTGTAGACGCCGGGCGGCAGGATGCGGAATTCGTAGATTCCCTCCGCCGTGCTCCTGGTTTCGCGGGTGAGGTTGGTCTCTTCTTGGACCGCCCGCAGCAGCACGTTCGGGACCACAGCGCCGGTGGCGTCGCGCACGATGCCGACGATGTCCGCGGCGGTGGATTGCCCGAGAGCCAGTTGGGCC
>JACQDF010000099.1 GCA_016201205.1 Acidobacteriota bacterium | reverse complement strand
AGATGAAGATATCAGTGTCGAGAGCCTCCTGGCTGGTCGCCGATCTGGTGAAACGCAGGAGTCTCTTCGCCGCTGGCTAACGGGGCGCGGCAGGCGACGGCAAAAAGCCGGCCGCGTCTGAAGTTGTTTGCGTAAGACCGCTTGCTGACGCGCGCGGCTCAGCAATGACAGGCACAAACCCGTTCACCGGTTGAACAAGAACCCCTTGCTGTTCAGCAACGCCCATTGCAGGTCCTGCGCCCGCACCGCCCGGCTCCCGCCCCCGCGCAGGTAGGTCACCGCCTTGTCATACTCCGCCGGGCTCGGCAGCCGCCCTAGCGCGGACAGGTACATCTCCTCGATCATCTGCCGGTCGCTCCAGCCTGCCGTCACCATCTGAGCCACTTTGCCCTTGGGATCCGCGATCGCATCCGCGATGTCGCCCCCGTTCACCAGATTCATCGCCTGCGGCAAGCTCAAGTCCGACCGACGCTCGCACTCGCAGGAAGACTCCCGCTGCGGCCGCCCGAACAAATCGAGAAAGCCGTCTTTGCCGATATGCGGATCCGGCAGTTGCTGCGCTTTGCTGTCCTCGGGCGCCTCGGCAAACTTCGGCCGCGATCCGGTCGCCATCTCGAGCGCGTCCGCCAATTGCTCCGCGCTCAGCCGCCGCGGCGTCTGGTGCGAGAAGTTAATCGTGTCGTCCGCATTCCACTCGCTCGTTTCAATCGACGCCTGGTACGCACGCGAGTTCACGATCGTCCGGATCAGATGCTGCAAGTCGAATCCATGTTCGACAAGATCCTTCATCAGCGCGTCGAGCAGCGCCGGATTCACCGGCGGATTGGATGCCCGGATGTCATCCACCGGATCGATGATCCCCTTTCCGAAGAAGTAGCTCCAAAGCCGATTCGCGATCGCCTTGGCGAAAAATGGATTGTTCTTCGACGTCAGCCATTCCGCCAGCGCCTCGCGCCGGTCGCCCGCCGTCTGTACGGGCGGCGCCCCCACGCTGGCCACCAGATACTTCGGCGCCACGACGCGGCCAGTCTTGGGGTGGGTCACCTCGCTGTCCTGACGCTTCACATACAGAATCTCATCGCCGCTCTCATAGCCCGGCTTCAGCCCCACGGCCGCGAAGAACGCCGCCAGTTCGTAGTACTGGCTCTGGGTCCATTGCTCGAACGGATGATCATGGCATTGCGCGCACACCATGCGTACACCCAGAAACACCTGGCTGGTCTTCTCCATCGATGGCTTCGGATCGCGCGTCACCCGGTAATAGTTCGCCGCCGGATTCTGATACGCGCTCCCCCGGCTGGTCAGCAGCTCCCGGACCATCCTGTCGTAGGGCTTGTTGGCCGCGATCGATTCGCGAATCCACTCCCGGAAGCCCCAGGTGGCTTTGTCGCCCAAGAACCGCCGGCTGTTTTGAAGCAGATCGCCCCACTTCACCGTCCAGTGATCCACGAACTCGGGCCGCTTCATCAGCCGGTCGATCGCCCGCGCGCGTCTGGCGCGAGCATCCCCCGTCTGGGCCAGGAATTCGCGAATCTCCTTTGGCGTTGGCGGCAGCCCGATCAGATCCAGCGACACGCGCCTCAGGAATTCCGCATCGCCCGCCGCCGGTGACGGCTGAATCTTGAGCCGCTTCAGCTTCAGATCGATCAGCTCATCGATATAGTTGTGCCGCGGCAGCGTCTTCCACGCGAAGCCTTCCTTCGGATTCAATATCGTCACCGGCGCTGTTACGAACTTGCCTTCGTAGCGCACCAGCAGCGCCGCTTCGCCCTTCCGCTTCGCATCCACTATGGCGTCCGTCACATCCGCCACTTCCGGCGTGTTGCTCGTAATCGACGCCTCCGCCGTCACGTCGCGGGACGACCCGTCGCCGAAATACGCCTTGGTGAGAACCTTCTGCTTCAGTCCGGGCTTCTCGAAGAAAAGCTCGCCCGGCTGCACCTCGAGTTTCGCCACTTTGTCTTTCGCCGGATCGCCGAATGGCGCTCCACTTTCGAGCCACTTCAGAATCGTGTTGTAATAGCGCGACCCGATCTCGAACCGCGAGCCGCCCCCGTGGGCCACTTGCATCGTCGGCTTCGCCAGCAGCAGGCTCCGCGCCGGATCCGCCCGGTTGAAGCGCCGCCCCGAGACGTCATACAGCAGAGCCTCGTAATCGAACTCCGGATCGTAGCCGCGCAACGACAGCTTGAACCCGTTCTTGCCCTTCGCCGCTCCATGGCATGTTCCCGCCATGCAGCCGGCCTTGTTCAGAACCGGCGTCACATCCTTTAAGAATGTGACCCGCTCCTCGCCGGCGGCCATCAGGCCCGCGCTCAAAAAACAAATCCATAGTCGCATGTTCTAGCCCTTTATCAGCAGTGTCGCCTCCACCGGCGCGATCTTGTACGGCACCTTCCCCTTCTCTCCCTCCGGCAGGATCGAACTTGGATTCAGCAGAATCTTGTGCTCACCCGAGGGCGCCTCTCCGGTCGCTTCGCAGGCGATCCGGTACTGTGACGCGTTCGCGGCGACCTCCGCCGGGTGGCACGTCACGCCCAAAGGCAGCGCATCCGGGGCGATCGTCACCTCGGCTGCGAATCCCTCCTCGCGCATCACCGTGCCCACCAGCTCCGTCTTCCCGCCCCGTGCCAGCGTAGACGCCTGCTTCGGTGGTTCCACCGCATATCCTTGCACCACTTCCACGGTCACCGCCGGCGCGTACACGATCTCTTCCTGCATCCCCATCCCGGCGCGCGCGCTCAGAATCACATCGAACGTGCCTGGCGGAGTCCCGATCGTCGTATTCATGGTCAGCATGCCCGACCCGGCTCGACGCCGGGCATCGCGATCCGTGATCCGCAAGTCGCGTCCGCCGGGCGTGTCCGTCGCCACCGCATCCGGCGGCCGCACTCCTGCCTGCCTGCCCGAAAAACTCCAGGCGAATTCGTGCTTCATCCCTTGAATGATCCGCACGCGAGGCGGGCTCTTCACCTCCAGCACGCCCGCGGGCTCGTACCCCACCATCGCCGGCAGCTCCAGCCCCAGCCACGGCGCCTGAAACGCACGGATGTTCCTTCGCCCCACATCCACAAACCCCAGGTTCCCCCGAATCGCCGTCACCATGCCCGGCCCGGATGCCTTTCGCCGGATGATGGTTCCATCGGGCAGCGCCGCCTCGCCCCACACGGACAACTCGATTGCTCGCGCCGCCGCGCCCGGCTTCGCCGTCAGTGTAATCACTCCGCGCCGGGAAACCACACGGGTATCGGTGTCCGGTATTTCCGCCGGCACGCTTCCGCCGGCCGCCTCGACTCCCTCCGGCAGATTCGCCGCCTTCAGCTTCACATCCCCGTAGAATCCCCGCCGCTCGACGGTCACCGCCACCACTGCCGTTCCGCCCGCGGGAATATTGAGGTATGGCGTGGCCAGCGTCAGCTCGAAATCCGGCGCCTGCTGCCTGGCCGCCAGCCGGTATGCGTACTCTGGCCCGCCCTCCTGATTCAGATCCTCGACCGTGATGGCGACCTCGCGCGCGTCCTTGGGCGCCTGGAAGATCAGAAAAGGATCCCGGCTCAAATCGCCCGCCACGATAAACGCATTCACCGCCTGCTTCGGCGGCGTGTCTCCCGCCGAATCGATTCGCCGCCCCTTGCCGTCGAACACGGTTACCAGCGCATCGAGGCGCGATGTTCCCAGCCCGCGCCCGTCCAGCTCGACCAGGTACGACGCCCCTGGCTTCACCGCCACCCGGTAGCGATCCACCTCTCGCGCCTTCAGAATCCGCCCGTTCACGACCGTTCCCAGAGGTAATGGGTGCGGGCCAGCGCCCGGCGGCTCGAGCATCTCCGGCAACTCGCTGCCTGCGAAGATCCATGGCAGGCTTGCCGTTGGCTGCGGCAGTTGCACGCTCCCCCAGCCGCCGCCGGCCCAGTCCACCTTCGCTTTCACCGGCGCCTTTAGATTCCCGCCCGACAGCTCCACCTCCACTGGCTGGCCGCGCGTCCAGCCTGACGGGAACATCGCCTCCGCGTACGGATAGGCGCCCATTTTGAGCCGGTAGAAATTCACCGTCTGCTCGGAGAACCGGGCATCATGCACCTCGATGAAGTATTCGCCTTCGCGGGGGAAAGTGAATTCCAGCCGGCAATCCACGCCCAGGCCCGCCGTGTCGTCCACCCGCGCCAGCAGTTTGCCATTCGAGTCGTAAATTCTCAACGCCGGGTCCACCGCCGATCCCATCCGCCGCGCCTCCACTTCGAATACGCGACGCTCCCCTGCTTTCCCGTACACTTTGTAGTAATCGCGGTCCGCCGGACGCAGCGTTCCGTTTACCACCACCGGAGTCTGCTTCACGCTCTCCGCCGTCGCCGGCGCATCGTTCAGACCACCGATGGACCGCGATTCGGACTCGGCTTCGCGAACCTCCTCAAATGCTCCGACGCTGAACAGCAGCACATTGGAAATCCCATTCGGCGATTCGATGCGCACCGGGTACAAACCGACAGACGCATCGGCCGCCAGCTCGACCAGAAACGGCAGCTTCCGCCCGGCAGCCTCCGCCGGCGGCGCCATCAGAGTGAATGTCGCCGGCAGCGTTGTCACGATCTTTGCTCCCGCCATCAGCCCGTTGCCGCCCAGCGTCAGCACGAACGCCTTGCCCCGCTGGGCCCCCCATGGCTCGAGCGTGGTCAGCAGCGGCGGCGCCGCCAACAGCGGCATGCTTGCCAGAATAACTGCAATCTTCATACCCTTACTCCTGCTTCGAGGACAGCAGTTTCTTCTCAAGCTGCACCGGAATGAATTCCTTCACCATGTTCCCCGATGCCGCCTCGTAGATCCGCACCGTGCCGTCAAATCCGCCGGTGGCAGTGCGGGTGCCGTCCGGCGCGAATGCCACTGCGTAGACCCCGGCCCTGTGCCCCTTCAACGCCGCCAGCCGCTCGCCGGTTTCCGTGTTGTACAGGCGCACTTCGTCGCCCGCTCCAGCTACCGCAAGGCGGCTTCCGTCCGCGGAAAAAGCCAGCGCCAGAATCACGCCAGACTGTATTTCCAGCTTGCGGATCAGCGTCGAATCATCCGCGATCTTCATCACTCGCGGCCGGTCCATCCGGTAGTAGTACGGCACGCGATCCTCTCCGCCGATCACCACAAAATCGCGCGCCGGATGCCGCGCCACCGCGCTCAACTCTCCGCGCAGCAGATTCACGTTCTCGATAAACTGCCCGTTGGCCGCATCGGTCAGCTTGGCCGCCCGGTCGCGCCCCACGGAAACAATCCGCTTGCCGTTGACGCCCCAAACCGTGGCCAGCACCCAGTTCTCATGGTGCGAAACCCTGAGCAATTCCTTCCCCGTCGCCACCTCGATCACGCGCAAAGTATTGTCCGTGCACCCCACCGCCACCTGCGTTCCGTCCGGCGAGAGCGACGCGCCGAACAACGTGTCGCCGCCAACCATGATGGAACGCACCAGCTTCCGCGTTGACACGTCCCACACCTGAACTTCACCAAACCGCGCCGGCGTCCCTCCCGCGGCCACCAGCGTCTTGCCATCCCGGGCGAACAGCAGCGAATCAATGCGGTCGGAAACGCCGGCGAGACGCCCCGCCGCCCCGGACCCGTCCGCCTTGTGCAGCAAAATCTCCCGGTAACCGGACACCGCCAGCAGGCTTCCGTCCGGCGAATACGCCAGCGCGTTGATCAGCGGCGGCTGATAATAGACCAGCGGCTTGTCTGACGAGATTCGCTCTTTGGCCTCCGCCGGAGTGTCATCCTTGCCTCCCGCCGTCACCCACAGGCGGATCAGCTCGATCTGCTCAGCGGCGAGCGGGTTCATGCCCAGCGGCATTCGCGGCTCCCGCTTCCCCGTTACGTAGTCCACCAAGAGTGGAATCGCCGCCCCGCGGCCGCCGCCCTTGGCCAGTCCTTCAAACGATGTGAGGTCGAGATTGCCCTGCTTCACCGCGGGCTGGTGGCACCCCTGGCAATTGCGTTGCAGGATGGGCCGCACGTCATGAAAGTAACTCGGGTCGGCAGCCATCAGAGCCAAGCCGATCAACACCGGGATGTGCATAGGGGAAATGCCCTCTGTTAGTAAGCGAGCCTATCACACTGCCCAGTTGAAGTGGTAAACCACCCGCAGGCCCGGAATTTGAGCCTTGTTCCCAGCCAGACTCGGGGGCAGCGGAGCGGATGACAGGGGTGTTTTGGCGCCGGCCGCCGGCACTCCAGTAAACAGTTGTCTTTCTCATGTCGCGACGCGCTCACTGTGGGCAGCTCGGTCAGCAGAATGCTGGCTTCGCGGATTAACTGCAAAACCGCCTTGGTGCGCTCCTTCCAAACCTGCGGTTTTGAGGCCGGCGGACACTATGATGTTGGTGTCCAGAACCACTTTGATCATGTGCGGAGAATGGGATTAGTTTTTCTTGCGCTGCTGCTGCCGGCGCACAGCCGCAATCTCGGCGTTGATCTCGCGCATGGTCAGCTTGTCTGTCCCTTTGCGCTTGGCTTCTTCCTGCATGGCTTTGAGCGCTGGCGGCGTCGGAGCGATCGCCCGCAGGCGGTCAATGAGGACTTTCGGAGTGTAGGTCAGTTTGCCGCGCTCGACCTTGGCTTCCAGAATGTCGCCGCGGCTGATGCCGAGCTGCTCGCGGACGCCCCGGGGGATGACCACCTGGTATTTGTCTTTGACAGTCACTTGGCGCCGGCCGCCGGCCTGCCGGGATGACGGCCGTGATAGACTTGCCACAGCCGCGGCCGGCGGCTGCCGGGAGGGTGCTTACATGCGCATGGTCGCAATGGAAAGTCTGTTCATGACGCTGCTTGCCGGATTCTCTCTGTTGCTGTCTCAATCGTTTACCGGCGCCATCGTCGGGAGCGTCGCCGATCCGTCTTCGGCCGCCGTACCAAACGCCAGCGTCGTGGCCATCGAGGAGCAGACCAACGTCTCCTACAAGTCTCTCTCGGACGCACAGGGCAGCTACGCGTTTCCAGCGCTGCGCTCCGGAGTCTACCGTCTGGAGGCGGAGGCGCAGGGATTCCGCAAGCTGGTCCGCTCCGGCATCGAAGTGCGCGTGAATGACCGCTTGCGGGTGGACCTGACGCTCACGCTCGGCGCTGTCACCGAAAGTGTCCAGGTGAACGCCGCCGCCCCAGCGCTGGAAAGCGAATCGGGCGCCGTGGGCACCGTGATCGAGAACAGAAAAATCGCCAATCTGCCGCTGAATACGCGGAATCCGTTCCAGCTCGCATTGTTGTCGCCAGGAGTGGTGCCGAGCCCCAATTTCGGCAACGCGTTCAACAGCTCGGCGAACTTCATGATCAACGGCAACCGCGGAAACGTGAGCGAGATGATGATCGACGGCATCACCAACTCCGTGCCGGCCGCCAATCCCATCCTGGTGGTCACCATGTTTCCGTCCCCGGACGCGCTCGAGGAATTCAAGGTTCAGACCAACGGCTACCCGGCCGAGTTCGGCCGCTCCGGAGGCGGCATCATCAACATGGTGATCAAGTCCGGCACCAACCGCTTTCACGGAGTTCTCTACGAATTCCTCCGCAACAGCAGGATGGACTCGAACGATTTCTTCGCCAACCGCGCCGGCCGTCCGATCGGCCCGTTCAAGCGCAACCAGTTTGGCTTCGCTGCGGGCGGTCCGATCGCGCGGGACAAGCTCTTCTTCTTCGTCAACTACGAGGGGCTCCGCGAGAGATCCCGCAACCAGACACAAGGTACCGTGCCCACGCTTCGCGAGCGGCAAGGCGATTTCAGCCAATCCCGCCAGCTTCTCGGGGCCGCCTGCACCCCCGTCCAGATCTACGATCCGTTCACCACGCGGGCCAATCCGGCGGGCGGTTTCCTCCGCGATCCCATCCCCGGCAACGTCATTGCCGCGAGCCGCCGCGATCGGGTGGGCGAACGGGTTGCCACCTTCTTTCCCAATCCGATATCCGAGGGAGCGGCCTGCACGGGCATCAATAACTTCCTTTCAGACAAAGTGGCCACCATCAACGCAAACCAGATGGACATGAAGTTTGACTGGGTCCAAACGTCGAAGAACAAATACAGCGCCGGGTTGAGCTGGCGCACTCGCCTGGAGACCCCTCCCAACCACTACGGCAATATCGCCGACACGCGCATCATCACCGGCGATAGCCTGCCCAGCAAAGCATTGAGGCTCGAGTTCAACCGCACTCACACGCCCACCCTGCTTTTCCAGGGGCGCTTCGGGATCACCAGGTTCGAGCGGGTGAACGGAGCCAGCGTGCCCGAGGCCTTCTCGCTGGCTGAGCTGGGTTTTCCGGCCAGCCTGGAACAGCAGATGACACGGCCACTCGGATTCCCTGTTTTCAGTTACGCCGGCTTGCTGGGCATGGGACGGGGCAGCGCCTTTCTGGACCAGGCCGGAACCGCCTTTACATGGGCGGGCAGCGTCACCAAGATTGCCGGCCGGCACAGCATCAAGGCCGGCATTGAATACCGTATCAACCAATCCCTCGAAGGTGTCGGCATCGACAGCAGCGGAAACTACAGCTTCGACCGGACGTTTACGCAAGGCCCGAATCCGAACGCTCCGGCGGTGGACCGGGGCCACCCGATCGCCGGCCTTCTGCTCGGCGTTTCCACCAGCGGCCAGGTCGGCATTCTGCCCAAAGTGCTCACCTCGAATCCGTACATGGGACTCTACCTGCAAGACGATTTCAAAGTCTCCCGCCGGCTGACACTGAACCTGGGTCTGCGCTGGGATCTGGAGAAGGGACGCACCGAGCGTTTCAACCAGTTGAGCTTTTTCGACTTCGAGGCGCCGAATCCGCTCGGGACCCGGGTGGGCATGCCGAATCTGCGGGGCGGGCTGCGGTTTGTCGGCGTGGATGGGAATCCACAGCGACAGTTCGAGACCGATTGGAACAACTTCGCGCCGCGATTCGGCCTGGCCTACACACTGACGCCCAGCATGGTGATCCGCGGCGGGTATGGCGTGTTCTTCCTCCCATACATTGGCGCCGCCTCGGGATGGGCATCGGGCATCAACGGATTCCTCTCGTTCTCACCGATGGTCAACTCCCCCGATGGCCTGCGAGTCGGGGACGTGATGTCCAATCCGTTTCCAAACGGCCTTGATCGGCCCACCGCACCCGGTTCGGGCCTGCTGACCAACATCGGGCAGGAGTTCGGCGCCAGCGGGCGTGACGGCGCACTCGATCGCGGCAATCGCGTCGGCTATTCACAACAGTGGAACCTGAACATCCAGCGCCAACTGCCCGGCAGTCTGACCGTCGAAGCCGCGTACGTCGGGAACAAGGGAACGAAGCTCACCGATGGACCCCTCGGCCACCAGATCAACCAGTTGACGGTCGAGCAACTCGCTCTCGGGACGCAACTCCAGCAGTCCGTGCCCAATCCGTTCGCGCCATCCGTGAAAACCGGCCCGTTGTCGCGGCCGACGGTGACGCGAGCGCAATTGATACGGCCCTATCCGCAGGTTCTGAATGTGTACAACTTCCGTCCGGCCTCCGGGTCGTCCACGTTCCACGCTTTTCAGGCCCGCGTGGACAAGCGGTTCTCCAGCGGGCTGACTGTGCTGGCGGCATTTACCGGCGGCAAGCTGATCGAGGACACCTCCCAGACGGTTGGTTTCCTGGGGCCCTCACCCACGCACCAGGATGTGTACAACCGCCGGGCGAGCCGTTCGCTCGCGGCACAGGATGTAAACCGCCGTCTGGTGCTGAGCTACGTGTACGACCTGCCCTTCGGCCGGGGGAAAGCGGTTGGCGGCCGGATGAACCGCCTGGCAGACGCGCTCGCCGGCAATTGGCAGCTCAACGGAATCGTGACATTCTCGACCGGCGTGCCGCTGGCCATCGCCAATCAACAGAACAACAGCCAGTCCTTCTCCGCGACCCAGTTCCCGAACGTGAACGGCAAGGATCCAAAGCTCTCCTCCGATCGTCCCAGCGATGAGAAACTGGCGCGCTGGTTTGACACCAGTGTCTTCAGCCAGCCGGCGGCGTTCACTTTCGGGACTGGCGCGCGCGTGCTGCCCACCGTTCGGCGCGACGGCATCCGGGCCTGGGATTTCTCCCTGTTCAAGAGCGTTCCCATCTCGGAGGCAAGGCGGATCGAGTTCCGCGCCGAGTTCTTCAACTTCACCAATACCCCGAACTTCGCCCCGCCAGGGCAGGTTTACGGGAATCCACAGTTGGGCGTGGTGAACGCACAGTCGAATACGCCGCGCCAGGTCCAACTTGGGCTGAAAGTGCACTTCTGAGCCCACTGCCGTATCATGAGAGGTTTGAATCCTCTCCCGCCTCCCGGGCATCCAAGGAGATATCTATGCCGTTTACGCTGCCACCCTTGCCTTACGCACACGACGCGCTCGAACCCCACATCGACAGGACGACCATGGAGATCCACCACGGAAAGCACCATGCCGCCTACGTCACCAACCTGAACAAGGCGCTCGAGTCCGCCTCCGACCTGGCCAGCAAGAGTCTTGAAGAGCTGCTGGCCGGCAATTGCGGCGTCGTTCCCGAATCGATCCGCACCGCCGTCCGCAACAACGGCGGCGGCCACTGGAACCACACACTCTTCTGGAACCTGATGGGGCCCAACGCCGGAGGAAACCCCGGCGGCAACATCGCCAATGCCATCAACAGCGCTTTCGGCGGCTTCGACGGCTTCAAAGGGAAGTTCGCCGCCGCCGCCATGGGCCGCTTTGGCTCCGGCTGGGCCTGGCTCATCAAGGACGCCTCCGGCCTGTCCATCACCTCGACGCCGAACCAGGACAACCCCATCATGGAGGGGAAAAAAGTGGTGCTGGGCCTCGACGTCTGGGAGCACGCCTACTACCTCAAGTATCAGAACCGCCGCGCCGACTACATCGGCGCCTGGTGGAACGCCGTCAACTGGGGCGCCGTCGAGGATCGTTTCAATTCGCTTTAGGCCGGGTTCACGGGGAGTGATACAATCCTCGTGATGTCCGAACACAACGAGCGCAGGGATTTCCTCAAAGCAGCCACGGCCGCTTTCACCACCCAGATCTTCACCGGCAAGCTGAAGGGCGCCAACGATAAGTACAACGCCGCCTTCATTGGGATGGGGCGCATGGGACGCTCCAACCTCGGCTTTGCCCTCAAGCAGGATAACGTCGCGGTGACGCACGTCTGCGACGTTTACAAGCCCCACCTGGAGAAGGCCGTCGGGATGACCGACGGGAAGGCCAAAGGCGTGCGCGATTTCCGCGAGATCCTCGCCGACAAGACCGTCGACATCGTCTGTATCTCGACGCCGGATCACTGGCACCCCTACATGACGGTGGAGGCCTGCAAGGCCGGTAAGGACGTGTACGTCGAGAAGCCCATCTGCGTCGTGGTCGACGAAGGAAAGAAGATGGTGGAAGCGGCCCGCAAGTACAAGCGCGTGGTGCAAGCCGGCACCATGCAGCGCTCCGGGACGCACTTTCAGAAAGCCGTCGAGCTGGTCCGGAGCGGCTACATCGGCAAGGTGACGATGGTCCACACGTGGAACTACGGACTGATGCCGGCGGAAGGCATCGGGGCGCCCGCCGACGCGGAGCCGCCCGCGGATCTGGATTGGGACATGTGGCTCGGGCCCGCCCCGAAACGCCCTTATAATGCCAACCGTTTCGGCGTCGATCCCAAAGCCTTCAGCCATTTCCGCTGGTTCTGGGATTATGCCGGAGGCATGATGACCGACTGGGGCGTGCACTGGCTGGACATCGTGCAGATGGCGTTGGACGAGGCGATGCCGGTCTCGATCGCATGCCTGGGCAACAAGTTCCGCCTGAAGGACAATCGGGAGACGCCCGATACCATCCACGCGCTTTATGAATACCCAGGCTTGCTGTGCACGTATGAAAACCGATACGGCAACGGCCAGTCCATGTTCGGCAAAGGCGGCGGCATCCTGTTCTACGGCGACAAGGCGACGCTGTTCGTCGACCGCAGCGAATACAGCGTCGTGCCCGAGAAGGATTCCGATGTGAGGGAAGAAACAGTGAAATCGTCCAACAATTCGAACATGGCGCACTGGCAGAACTTCGTCGAGTGCGTGCGGACGCGCCAGAAGCCCATCTCCGATATCGAGAAGTGTTATCGGTCCACCGCAACCTGTCTTCTGGCCAACGTGGCGCTGCGGAGCCGCTTGAAGCTGGATTGGGACGGAGAAACCGTGCGCCAGTCCGAAGCCCGCCGGTACCTGGCGCGCGAATACCGCAAGCCGTGGAAGCTGGTGGTGTAGCGCAAGCCTCCCGGTTGCGCCGGCAGTCTGCAATGAAAGCCCACACCGAATACCTCTCGTTCCGAACCAGGAAGCACCGCGAGTATATCAACATCACGGACAAAGTCGACGCCGCTTTGCGCAACAGCGGCATCCAGGAGGGCATGATCCTGGTGTCGGCGATGCACATCACCGCCGGTGTCTGGGTGAATGACGCCGAAGACGGCCTGCTGGCCGATATCGACGAGTGGCTCGAAAAGCTGGCGCCTTATCAGCGCGGCTACCGCCATCATCAGACGGGGGAGGACAACGGCGACTCGCACCTGAAAAGCCTGCTGGTGCATCACCAGGTGGTCGTGCCCGTCACCGCCGGCAAGCTCGATCTGGGGCCCTGGCAGCAGATCTACTACGCCGAGTTCGACGGCCAGCGCCCCAAACGCGTCATCATAAAGGTGATGGGCGAATAGCGCCGGTTTCCGGCCGGCGCGCCCACGGAGGTTCTATGACGCGGTGGCTTCTGACGGCGCTCTGCGCCACTTCGGCCTTTCCGGCGGAACTGCCCGTAAAGACCGTGATCCTCTACAAGCACGGCGTCGGCTACTTCGAGCGCGCCGGTGAATTGGGCGCGGGCGAATCGGCGCGGCTCGATTTCAAAGCGTCCGACATGAACGACGTGCTGAAGTCGCTCACCATCGAGGACAAAAGCGGCGCCAAAGTGACCGGCCTCCGCTACGACGCCAGCGAGCCGCTCGACAAGCGCCTGGCCGATTACCCGTTCCAGTTGGGCCCTCGCCAGCCGGTGAGCCAGTTCCTGGACCAGTTAAAAGGGGCGCGGCTGGAAGTGCGCGCGGCCGGGGGCGCGCTCGCCGGCTCGATCTTCAGCGCTCGCACGGTTGCCATCGGCGAGAAGGCGCAGGAAAAAGAGCAGTTGACGCTGCTGCTCGATTCCGGTGAATTGCGCAGCATCGACATGGAGGCGATCATTGCGATGAAATTCGCAGACGCGGCGCTCGAGCGGCAGGTAAAGGATTATCTGGCCGCCTTGGCCGTGGCGCGCTCACGTGAAAAGCGCAGCGTCTATATCGATTCCAGCGATGCCCGCTCGAGGCAGATCCGCGCCAATTACATGATTCCGGCGCCGGTGTGGAAATCGAGTTACCGGCTGATCCTTCGCGACGCCGAGGCGCTGCTGGAGGGCTGGGCCATCGTGGACAATACGACTGGCGAGGACTGGACCAGGGTGACGCTGTCGCTGGTCTCCGGACGGCCGATCTCCTTCATCAGCCGGTTGTATGAGCCGCGGTACCGGACGCGGCCCGAGGCGGAGCTGCCGGAAGACCGGGCGGTGGGGCCAGTGGTGCACGCGGGCGCGGTAGTTGCGGATGAGCCTGCCGCACCCCGAGCAGCGAGAAAAGTCATGGCCATGGCTCCTCCGCCTCCGGCGCCGATGAGGGCACTCGCCGAGGAGGCCATGCCCAAAGAAGCCGCCAGCACCATCCAGACCTCCGCCGAAGGCCGGGAGCTCGGCGACCTGTTCGAATACCGCTTCTCGACTCCGGTCACGGTGCACAAGAGTGAATCCGCCATGCTGCCTTTCCTGCAACAAAAGATCGGCGTCCGCAAGCTGCTCATCTTCTCCGACCGCTCGCTGCAAAACCCGATGAACGCCGCTGAAATCACCAACACCAGCGGCAAAACGCTCGACGGCGGTCCCATCACGGTTCTGGAAGGCGGCGCCTACGCCGGCGAAGCGCTGATCGAGACCCTCAAAGCCGCCGACAAGCGGCTGATCAGCTACGGCGTCGACCTGGGCACGCGAATCACCACGGCCTTTGACTCTTCACGCGACCTGGTTCGCGAATTCAAGGCCAATCGCGGCATCCTCACCACAAGAACCGCCCTCCAGGACACGCTGACTTACACAGTCCGCAACATCGACGCCAAGGCAAAGACGCTGATCATCGAGCACCCGGTGCGGCCGGAGTACAAAGTGCTCAACCAGAAGCCGGTCGAAAGCACTCCCGCCGTGCATCGCTTTGAAGTGAAGCTGGCGGCCAATGCGGCTGAGAAATTCCCTGTCACCGAGGAGCGCATTCTTGAGCAGAGCCTCAGCCTGGTCAGCCTGACTTTCGATCAGCTCGGCGTGTACATACAAAACAAGGCGCTCAGCGCGGAAGGCCGGAAGCAACTGGAATCCATCGCCGTCGAGAAGCGCCAGATCGCGGAGACCGACCGCTCGGCGCGGCAGCAGGAAACCGAGATCAACGAGCTGGTGAGAGACCAGGAGCGTATCCGCCAGAACCTCACCAGCCTGAATCGCGTCAGCGGCCAGCAGGAGCAGGTGCAGAAATATGCCCGCGAGCTGGCCGAGCAGGAGTCACGGCTGGCCTCGATGCGCGACCGGATCAGCCAGCTTCGCAAGCAGAAAGCAGCGCAGGAACAGGCGCTCAATTCCCTCATCGAGAAGATTGCGTTTTGAACCTCGCTCTGATCGGCTACGGCAAGGTGGGGAAGGCGTTTGCGCGTCTGCTCGAGAACAAACGCGCGCAGTTCCCGTTTCGCATCACTGGCATTCACACCGGGCGGCATGGGACGGCCTATGATGCGCGCGGGCTCGGCCTGGAGCCGCGATTTGGCCCGGCGGCGGCCGCCGTCGAGGAATTCCTCGAGCGCGCGGCGGCCGAGGTCGTCTTCGAGCTGACGCCGCTCGATCCGGCCGCCGGCGAGCCGGCGATCTCGCACATCCGGGCGGCGTTCGCGCGCGGCCTGCACGTGGTGACCGCCAACAAAGGCCCGATCGCTCATGCTTACGCCGCGTTGCGCGACGAAGCACTCCGCGCCGGCGTGCAGTTTCGCTTCGAATCCACCGTCATGGACGGCGCCCCGGTGTTCAACCTGGTCCGGGAAACGCTCCCGGGCGTCGAGATCCGTGGATTCGCCGGCGTCGTCAACTCGACCACCAACGTGCTGCTGGAAGCGATGGAACAGGGCCAATCGCTCGAGGAGGGCATCGAGAAGGCGCGCCTGCTCGGCATCACCGAAGCGGATCCCGGCTACGACATCGACGGCTGGGATGCGGCCGCCAAGACGGCGGCGCTGGCCAACGTGCTGATGGACGCGCGGGTGACGCCGCTCGAGGTGGAAACCAAGGGAATCCGCCGCCTGACCCCGGAAAAGCTCGCCGGACTGAAGTCGAAGGGCAAGACGGTGCGGCTGGTCAGCCGGGCCCGTCGCGGCAGGAGCGGGTTGAAGATGCGGGTTCGCGCCGAGGTCCTCGAGGCGGTTGATCCGCTGGCGATGACCCGGGGAACTTCCAGCTTTCTGCTGGTCGAAACCGACCTCATGGGGACGCTGGGAATCTACGAAACCAACCCAGGGGTGGACCAGACGGCCTATGGGCTGTTCAGCGATCTTGTCGATATCGCGCGAGTTCTCTAAACACGGCGCCCGCTTGCTGACGCGCGCGGCTCAGCAAGGGCTTCCGAGCCGCGACCGTCAGAGCGGATGCGCAAACACTTCTGCCGTTTCACTCAGTTCTTGCGCTCGAGCGCCTTGGCGTCCGGATTGCCCGGGCCGAAGTGTTTCAGCATCACCAGATTCTCTTTGTCGCTGCGGTTGGTGACGGCGACGCCGCGGCCGGCTGCATCCGCGGTTACAAACAGCTCATCCCTGGTCATCTGCCCGTAGCGGATCAGGGCGGGCGTTTCGACATCCAGCTTGCCCACCGAGCCCCAGCCCTGCACCACAATCAGCCCATATGCAGCGGCATCGTGAATCGTGATCGAGCGGCCCGGGAATACCGTAAGTTCCTTCGCCGAGTAATAGCGCGTCGAGTACACGACCCACTTCTCCGAACAGCCGTCCTGCTGCATCTGCTGCTCGTCGCGCACGGGCGCCGGCTCAAACAGCCGGTGGCTGGCGAATTCCGGATCCACGTTCGCCTCCCAGTCCAGCATGCTCAGAATGTAGTCGAGATCGTGGTGATGCTCCGGCGGAACATCTTTTACCAGCAGGTCCCACGGCACCGCGCGCCCTTCCACCATCGACTGGAACATTCCGAAAACGTCCGAGTTCACCTGCGGCTCATACGTCACCAGCGAGCCAGGAGCGTGCAGAATGCCGGCGTCGATCTGCCAGCCGCTGCCCGGCTTCAGCCGGTACGCCTTCGAATGATAGAGGATGCCGTTGTCGCCTTCGTTCCAGCGCTCCAGGCAGCGGCGCACATCGTTCCTGGTGGTGCCCGGCTCGAGGCCCATGAACGTGTACGGGAAATTGTTGTCTTTGAAGTTGTACTGCGGCGGGAAATAGTAGGCCTCCGGCTTCCCCTTGCGGCCCACCTTCTTCGCATACTCATCGGTCTGGTGCATGTGGTGCGGGATGGGGCCCAGATTGTCGAAGAATTTGCACAGCAGATTCCAGCCGCCGCGCTCCCGCATCACATCGGCGCCGAGGAACTCATCGCCGATTTCATCGATCGCGTGCTTCATCAGCACGCGCTTGCCGTCGACGTCGAAGTAGCTGAGACCTTCATCCGGCGGCGTGCCCGGACCGTTGTCGGCGTTGGTGGTCGACGAGAACCAGCGCTCGTCGATGCCGCCACGGTGCGCGCCGAGCGCGTACAGATCGCGCGTATCCAGTTTCAGCCGGCCGCCCGGCATCAGGAATGAGCGCGGAACCCAGCAGGGGGCCAGCCGAAGGATGCCTGCATTGGCTCGGAGCGTTTCGCGGACAAGAGCGATTTGGTTGTTCATGGATTCCGTTCCGCTTGCCTGCCGCGCTCCGCATCGGCTGCCTGCGAGGGACGAGGCTTCACCACCAGCCGGATCGCTTGCGGCGCCGCGTACACGCTTTGCAGCGGCGACCGTGTCTCGACGGCGCCCGCCACATAGATCACCTGCTCGACCGGTTCGGCCGATGCCAGCGCTTCCAAGGTGAAGCTGCGGCGAGTTTCATCCTCGTTGAGCAGCACGCCGTTCAGGCCCACGTCCAGCACGCGCACCCGCGGAGGCAGATTCAGCACCAGCACCGGCACGCGCCCGCCGTAATCGCGCTGCCGCGCCACGCTGACGCTGATCCCGGCCTTGCCGCCGGGCTCGAGCACCACTTCCTTTGTTTCAGCGGTCATCAGGATGTCGGGTTTCGGCATCAGCGCCACCAGCTTCGTCTTGTCCTCCGGGTTGGCGGCATGCGCCACCTGGCGTCCGTTGATCCGCGCCCGGCCCATCACCTTCAGCCCGACAGCGTGATCGAGCTCGATATCTTCTTCGGCGCTCAACAGCACCGTGGTGTTGATCTGGCCCTGGCCGATCACCGCTTTGGTCGCGTGCAGGCCCGCCGGCAGCCCTTCCAGAGATATTTCGACCGGACCGTCGAAGTCATCCATGCGGAACGCCGTCACCGTCAGAGGAATGAAGCCCCCGCGCGGCACGTTGGGATTGCGCGGCGTCACGCTGAGCCGGAAATCCGGCTTTGGCGAGCGCGCCGACAAGCGATACGCGTGATTCTCTCCCCCGTCCCCACGCACATCGCCAATGCGCGCCAGGTATTCGCCATCGGCCGGCGTCGTAAATTGCAGGTACGAATCCTTGCCGTACCCCGGGCCGCCGTCGTCGTTGCGGCAGTAAAGGCGCACCAGCGGCAGGCCGTTCGGCGCGAACTGCGTCGCGGGCGGATGAATCTGCACTTTGTACACAGCCCGGTCAATCGCATGCGCCTCACTCGATGTGCCGAAATACGCCATCCGCTGGCCGCCGAAGGACTCCGCGATAAAATCATCGTCCGGCCCGCGCGGCAATGCTTCAATCCGCACGATCTCGCTGCCGATCAGGAGATAATCGCCGACCGCAAAGCTGTTCCAGGACTGGATGCGGATGCCACGCGAGGCCGAGTCGTGATCGCGCAGCGTGGTGAAGGTTTCCGCCACCGCCCGCACCGTCGCGCGCTCGACCGGCTTGCCGTTCGCATCCAGCACCTCGATCTCCGAGTCGAGCTCGCTCTCGAGCCGCCGGGCGTGGACCTCGAAGACAATCGGCTGGCCCTTCCTGGCCGCGAAACGGAAATAATGGGCTTCCGCCGGCTTCGCGATCCGGCCGTTGATGGTCACCGGCAGCGTAACCGGTTGCGCCGTGGCCAGGGAGAGATTCCTGCCCGCCGATTCGACCTCGGGCTCGTCGCCCAGCGCCAGCTTCAGATCGTTGAACGTTCTGCCATTCGCCGTCTTCGGCCGCAGAATCACCGCGCTTTCATCTTCCGGCGAGGGCTCGCCTTTCACCATCACCTTCTGACCGCCGATGCCGGGGCCGAACAGCGTCACCTCTTTGGTCTCGTCCTTGCGCAGCCCGAGCGGATAAGCTCGCGCCGCCACCGGGAACTTGCCCACCTTGTAACGATAGAAATTCGACGCCCGCCCCGACCGCTGGTAGTCGCTGATGCGAATGTAGTAGGCGCCCGCCTTTTCGAACCGGTACGAAAAAACGCCGGCGCCGGCAGTTGTTTCGTAGCCGAATTCCCTGAGCACGGTGTTGTCTTCGCTCAGGATCGCGACCACCGGCTGCAACGCCGAGCCGATTTGCATGGCCGCGTTCTCGAAGGCCAGCTCCTCGCCCGCCTTCACCTGGATCTTGTAGTAATCGACATCACCGGGCTTGGAAATCGTGCCCGCGAGAATGCTCGGCAAGTAGGCTTCAATGGCGTTCTCCGGCGTGTCGTTCGGCTCCTTGTCGGCGCTTTCGCCGTAGTAGGGCTCGACCAGAAACTGGCCCTCGGGGCCGGAGCCAAGCGGCGTCAGCAAGCGAAACTTCACCACGCCGACGTTTGCGTCCGGCGCTACATCCAACTCGACCGTTACCTGGTTGCGCGGCGGCAGCGGGCCAACGTCGATCGTGGAAGGAGTGCCGTTCGAGCCAAGGCGAATGTCGGGCAAGTCCGGAAGCTCTTTGATCCTCACGATGCGGCC
Organism: Acidobacteriota bacterium; assembly: GCA_016201205.1. GTDB lineage: Bacteria > Acidobacteriota > Terriglobia > Bryobacterales > Bryobacteraceae > CADEFT01. The sequence goes on along the minus strand of JACQDF010000099.1, from coordinate 27,009 downwards.
TTTGATCCCGGGCTCGCTGAAGTAGATCGCGCCCGCCTTCGCCAGGTTGAGCCCTTCGATGGTGATCTCCGCCGTCGTACCGCGCGCAATGCCGACCGGCGCGACCACGTTGATTGTGGGTGGCGTGATCCGCGACCCCGTCGGATGATCCGTGTTCTGGGCCAGCGCCGTGGCCGTAATCACAAGCAAGAGACCTGTGTGCTTCATGGTTGTCTATCGCGAAGCCAGCGTACCGCCGAGGACTTGCCCCAGCTCGTAGATTGTCAGGGATCCATCATACCGGCCGGCCGCAAACCGCTTGCCGTCCGGAGAAAACCGCAACGCCAGAACCCAGTCGGGCTGATTCGCCAGCGCTTTTCGCTCCGCCAGATCCTTGGCGTCGAACACCTTGATCACGCGGTCGGCCGCCGCCGAGACCAGCGTCTTTCCATCAGGCGACCATGCCAGTTGCAGAAGCGCGTCTTCGTGGGCGATCAGCGTATTCAGCAGTTCGCCGCCACGCTCGCCGAGCGCCCAGATGCGGATCGTCTTGTCGAGCCCGCCACCCGCCACCATCTTGCCGTCCGGGCTCAGCGCAATCGCGTTGATCCCGTCGGTCGCCTCGCTGAGCGTGTACAGGCGTTCGCCCGTCTGGTAGTTCCAGATCTTCAAAGTGCGGTCCGCGCCGCCTGAAACCAGGTATTTTCCGTCCGGAGTAAACGCCAGCGCGTACACGGCGTCGATATGATCTTTGAGGACGCGGATCTTGCCGCCCCCGGCTGCATCCCAAAGCTGAATCAGCTTGTCATAGCTCGAGGTGGCCAGGCGCCTGCCATCCGGCGAAAACGCGACCGCGTAAATACAGTCGCTGTGGCCTTCCAGATTCAGCAGCGGAGTCCGCGAGCCGATGTCCCAGATCCTGATTTCGCCTTTCCTGCCGGGAATGCCGCCGGCGGCGGCCAGCCGTTTTCCATCGCTCGAGAATGCCAGCGCGCGGATCACATCGACGTGGCCGCTGAGGCTTCCGGTGACGTTCCCGGTGACCGCATCCGCCAGCCGCACTTCACGGTATCCGCCAACAGCGAGCAGTGGACCGCCCGGCTGGTACGCCAGCGAGAAGATCTGCGCTTGCGTCTTCTTCTGCGCCCAGGCGGCCACCGGTGCGAATTGTAGAAAGCTGCGCCGTAACATCAGTAATTGAAAAGGAAATCCTTGCTGGTGAGCATCGCCCACAGCATGTCTTCCAGCGCCTGGCGGCGCGCTTCTTTCCGGGCTTCCACCGAGCCCTTCACCTGGCGCGCTTTGGCCAGCGCTTCCATCGCCGTCTGGCGTTCGGAGTCCGCGGGATAGCGGCCGTAGGCCGAAAGGTACAAATGGTCGAGGATACGCGCGTCCGATAGCCCCAGCTTGATGAAGAGTGCGATGTTGCCGTCCGGCGCGCTCAATTTCCTGTTCAGCGTATCGCCGTTAATCACGTGGAGCGCCTGCCCGATGCTCGGGTCGCTCGATCGCTCAGCCGCGTCGCAGATCACGCGATTCGGCCTCCCGAACACCGATAGAAACTGCGACCGCACCTGCGTATCCGGCAACTCGATGGCGCGCGCGCCCAGCGGGTAATCCTGGAACTGGGTCGGGACGCCAGTCACTTGCGACATCGAGTCCAGAATCACCTCCGCCGGAAGCCGTTTCACGTTGTACTTCGAGTAATAGACGTTGTCGTGCTGGTTGGTGGCGTTCGTCTCCGAGGAAAGCTGGTAAACGCCGGAGTTCATGATGGTGCGGATCAGGCGCTTGATATTGAAGCCGTGCGAGACGAAGTCTTTCACCACGGCCTGGAAAAGCTCTTCGTTCGAGGCAGCGTTGGCCTCCCGGACGTCGTCGACCGGATCCACCAGGCCGCGGCCCAGGAAGCTGGCCCAAACGCGGTTGACGATGTTGCGGGCAAAGTACGGATTCGCCGGCGAGGTGAGCCAGCGGGCGAAATGCGCGCGGCGGTCGGCGGTGGAATCGAGCGGCATCGGCTCGCCATCGAGCGGCGTGGGTGGCAGCGGCCGCAGCAGCCGCGGGTGATTCACCTCGCCGGCTGTCTTGGCAAACACAATCGACTCGCCGGGCTCCGTGCCGTTCTTGATTCCCACCCGCGCGAACAGATTCGCCATCTGGTAGTACTGCTTCTGCGTCCACTTTTCGAGCGGATGGTTGTGGCAGCGCGCGCACATCAGCCGCTGGCCGAGGAATGCCTGGGTCACGTTTTCGGTGAGATCGATCGGATCTTTGTGCAGGAAGAAATAATTCAGCGCCCCGTGCTGCCGCGTGCTGCCCGTTGAAGTGAAGATCTCTCGCGCGAACTGATCCCACGGCTTATTGACTTTCACGCTGTCGCGGATCCAGTTGTAAAAAGCCCACATGACATTGGAACGCAGACGGCGGCTCGAAACCAGCATCAGGTCAGACCACTTGTAGGCCCAGTAGTCGGCGTATTCCTCGCGCTCGAGCAGCCGGTCGATGAGCTTGCTGCGCTTGTCCGCCGACTGGTCCGCGAGGAATTGCTCGACCTCTTCGGCGGTCGGCAGAATGCCGGCTGCGTCCAGATACGCCCGACGGAGGAAGGCGGCATCGCCGGCCGGGGGCGACGGCGCGATGTTGAGACTTTTCAGCTTGGCCAGCACCAGGCGGTCGATGTAGTTACGCTGCTCGAGACGTTGGTACTCCGCCTCCCGGACCTGGTTGGGATACGGCGAAGCGACACGCGCATACATGATGCGGCTCGAATACCACAGCGTGATGGCCGCCTCGCCGTGGCCGGTCATCTTGATGCGGCCGCTGTCATCCACCAGTGCGACGCCTTCGTTGTTCGAGCTGAACTTGACCCAGCGCGTCACATCCTCGACGCGGCCATCCGAGTAGCGCGCCCGGACAATCACCTGCTGCTCCTGCCGCGGCTTCAGCGTCGCCGCTTTCGGGAAGGACTCCAGGGACGCGACTTCCGGATCTTTGCCGGAAGGAGGCGGGGCGCCCGCGGCGATCCATTCGGACATGATCCGGTATTCGAGCGAATCCGGCTTGAAGCGCAAGCCGCCGCCGTGCGGGATGGCGAAAGTCGCCTTTTGCAGAATCAGACTTGACGGCGGATTTGCCAGGGAAATGCGGCGCGCCACAGCCTGGCGCGTCAGCGTGTCGTAATCGACTTCCGGATCGTAGCCGCGCAACGTCAGCTTGAAGCCGTTCTTGCCGGCTTGCGCTCCGTGGCAGGAGCCCTGATTGCAGCCCATCTTCGTCATGACGGGGATCACGTGATTGCGGAAGCTCCAGGTGAACGGCTGCCCGGGGACTCTTACGCGCACCTTCGCCGAAGCACTCTGGCCTTTGACGCTGGCTGTGATCACGGCTTCGCCGTCACCGACCGGCTTCAGCAGGCCGGAGGCGTCCACGGCCGCCACTTTGGGGTTCGAAGAACTCCAGGCCGCCTCTTTCGTCAGGTCTTCATGAAACCCGTTGGCGAAGCCTTCCGCCAGAAACTGCTGCCGCGACTCGAGGGTGGACAACTCCGCCTCCGGTGGAAGCACCTTCAGCGCGGTCTCGGCGCTGAGCGCGCAGGTGGCCAGAAACAGCAACAGCGTCATCCAAACAGCTCCCGGATCGGCTCGATGCCGCGGTCCACGATCGGAACCGGCCGGCCTTGCGCGCCTGGCAATTCGGTCTCCAGACCAATACCCAGCCCGTGATAAACCGTGGCGGCCACTTGCGCCGGCGTCACCGGCCGGTCCTTCGGCATCGCTCCGATTTCGTCCGACGCGCCGACCACCTGGCCGCCCTTCATGCCGCCGCCCGCCATCAGAATGGTCCAGCATTGCGGCCAGTGATCGCGCCCGCCGGCGGGGTTCACCTTCGGCGTGCGCCCGAATTCGCCGAACGACACCACCATCGTGTTCTCGAGCAGGCCGCGCTGGTGCAATTCCTCGAGCAGGCTGGAATACGCCATGTCGAACATCGGCCCCACCAGATCGCGATAGCAGCTTATCGGGCTGAACGGCTTCGAGCCATGAATGTCCCAGGTGATCTCATCGAACACCGTCTCGAACATGTTGACGGTGACGAAGCGCACGCCCGCTTCGATCAGCCGCCGCGCCAGCAGGCAGCTCTGGCCGAACCGATTCATTCCGTATTTTTCGCGGATCTGCTCCGGCTCGCGATGGAGCTCGAATGCCCGCCGCGCCTTCTCCGACGACATCAGCGTGTAAGCCTGGTGGAAGGTGGAATCAAGCAGCCGTGCGTCTTGCGACGTCTCGAAACGGCTGACGGTCTTGTCGATCATCTCGCGCCAGTTGCGCCGCCGGTCCACGCGCAGCGCGGACAGGTAATCGGGCGGCAGCATGTCGGGCACTTTGAAGTTCGGGTCCGAGGGATCGGCGTTCAGCACGAACGGGTCGTATGTCTTGCCAAGAAAGCCCGCGTTCTGCCCGTGCGGCATGTTTCCGCCCGTGTTGCCGATCGGCCGCGGCAGCAGCACGTGCGGCGGCACGTCGCCTTTGGGTCCTTTCAGCTTGCCCAGAACGCACCCGAAGTGCGGATGCTCGACGCCGCCCTGAAACAGCCGCCCGGTCTGCATCATCTGATGGCCTGTGTCGTGCACCGCGGCCGCGGTGTGATACACGCTTCGGACCAGGGCGTACTTGTCGGCGTGCTTCGCCATGCGCGGAAAGTTTTCCGAAATCTCGATGCCGGGGACATTGGTCTTGATGGGCTTGTAGGGGCCGCGGATCTCGACAGGCGCGTTGGGCTTCATGTCCCACGTATCGAGTTGCGAAGGCCCGCCTACCAGCATCATCAGGATGCAGTTGGTGTCTTTGCCCGGGTCGACGGCGCCGAAGGCTTTCAAGCCGAGAAACTGCGTCAGGCCCAGGCCAAGCGCAGACAATGCACCGGCATGAAGAAAGTCGCGGCGGCGGAAACCGTCGCAGAATTCAACGGGTCGATCAGCGTCCAGACGGATCATGGAAGTGTACCTCACCCAGGTGAAGGTACCTACATCTTATTACAGCTTTTCGCACGTGACAATCGGCGGGTGGAGAACTTCCGGGCATGGAAGCCACTGAATTGCTGAGGGACGCCTCACGGCCGGGGCCAACTCGCGGTGGCGCCGCCACCGCGGGAACCCCCAGGGAAGGGTGAACGCTACATGCCTACCGGCCGATCAGATTGCGCATTCCCATGTCAATCACCTCCATCGCCCGCAGCCCGTAATTGTGCGTCACCGGGAACGGCTCGCCGCTCCGGCAGCGCCCGACAAATTCGGCAAGCTCCGCCTTGTAAGCCGGGCCGAAGCGCTCAAAGAACTCCGGCACGCCCTCGCCGTAGCCGCGCATCTGGAATCCTTCGTGGTGGATGGGCTGCTTGCGGCCGTAGGCTTCCAGGGTGATCTGGAGGGACTTCTGGTCGAAGTGGCCAGCGTGGATGTGCCCTTTCTCTCCAAAGATCCACGTTTCGACGCGATAGCCGGAAACGTGATTGCGGCTGACGGAAACCTGCGCCGAGAACTCGCCATCAAACCACAGGTACAGGAACGCGTCGTCGAAGTCCTCGACAGCCGTGCTCAGGCGGCGGCTGTAAATGCAATTGCCGATGGCGGCTGCTGCTCGCGGCATGCGGCCGCACAGCCACAGCACTTCGTCGACGTTATGGACCGACATGTCGGCCAGAATGCCCTGGCTGACGTAGCCGTTGGGCGCCGGGTTCGAGTCTTCCATCGTCGACACAATCTTGAAGACGCGGCCGATCGCGCCTTGCTCGATCAGACGCCTGGCGGCGCACAAGGGGCCGTCGAAACGGCGCTGGAAAGCGAGCATCAGGGAGCGCGGGTGGTTCGCATCGAGAAACTCGCAGAATTCGCGATCCTCGGCAAGTGAGCCGGTGAGAGGCTTTTCCAGCAGCACGCGCTGGCCCGCTTCGATCAGCCTGGTGGCATGCGCGCGGTGGCAATCGGTGGGCGTCGCGATCACACTGGCATTGCTGACTCCGGAAGAAATCAGCTCTTCCACGCTGGAGAAGACGCGCAAGTCTTTCGCGATCGAACCCGCGACGGCCTGCCCCAACGCGGGGTTGCTGTCGACCACCGCGGCCAGCCGGCACTGGCCTGTTTCCTGCGCCAGCTCGTGGGCGTGCAATGCGTGCAATTTTCCGATTCGTCCAAGACCGATGACTGCGAGATGAAGTGGTTCGGGCATACCAGCATGATGCACCATCCGGCTGGCCCTTTGCTAACCTGTGAGCGGGGCGCGTATGCTTCTCCCGGTAGTCCTCGACAGGATCCGGCTCAATGCCGAAGAGCTGGCCGCGGAGGTCATGGACGGCTTGCGGGCGGATTCCAGACGCCTGTAAGCCTCACAGGCGGAAGCGCGGTCCAGCCCGTCGAGCTATCATCGTCGTTAGGTATGAGACATTGCATTTTCGCTTTGCTTTTTCCGCTGGCCATGTTCGCGCAACCGGCGGACCAGGCCGTTACCGCATCCGCCAGCCGCACCATTACCATCGCCCCGGATGAAGCGGTCTATCAGATCGCGGTCAGCGCGGGGTTCGGGACGTCGCTCGAGGTGCTGCTGAATATGCTTCGGCCAGTGGGCGTAAGAGAGGAGCACCTGGTGGGCCTAAGCGCCTCGTCCAGTTCTATCATTGCTGTCGGCCCTGAGCTGCTGGGCCCGCGGGAACCGGTCATCAACTGGCAGTTCCTTCTGACTACACCGGCGGCGGCCTTCCGCGAGACGGTCGACCGGCTGGAAGCGTTCCGCAGCCGCCGGCCCGAGGGCGTCCTTTCGCTGGATTTCAGCGCTTCCCTGGCCGCCAGTGGCCGGTCGGTCGAACAGGCCCGCCAACCGGTGCTGGCCGAGCTGATCGCTGAAGCGAGGCGCAAAGCGGAAGCGCTGGCGCGAGCCTCCGGCTTCAGCTTGGGCCCGATCCTGCTGATCAGCGAAGGCCTTTCTCCGACTGCGTCGCCATTGGGCATCGTGGGCGGCTTGGTTCCTGGGGAGCCATCGAGCATACGGGTCACCCTCACGGTGAATCTTCGCTTTGGGAGGTCATGAGATGCGCGCCGGTTTGTTTTTTGCTTTGTGCTCCAGCCTGGCCGTGGCTCAGACGGCCGATCGCACTCTGGTCAGCACGGCTTCGCGGACCGTCACGCTGGTCGCCGACCAGGCGACGTTGCGGGTCGCCGTGTCGGCCGCGATGGACCTTCCACAGGCGCAAGCGCTCGAGTCGCTGGCCGGACTTGGCATTACCGCGAACGACCTGGTGTCGGTAAGCACTTCAAATCCAGCCCGCAGGGTCATCCTACCCGGTCCCGGCCCTGTCCCTGTGCTGCCGTCGATGCTTCAGTACGAATTTGAAACGACGCTTCCCGGCGAGCGCCTCAAAGATACGCTCGATCGCCTCGAGGCCTTGCGACGCAATTTGCCGAGGGGCATTCGAGAAGTCTCTTACTCGATGGTTGCCGGCGCCAGCGAGCGCGCGTTGGAGCAGTTGCGGCAAAGGCTGCTGCCGGAACTGCTCGAGGAAGCGCGGAAAAGAGCAGAAACGCTGGCGCGCGCCGCGGGCGTGCGATTGGGAGCGATCCGCTCGGTCAACGACGCAACGCCGTTGACTCCTGTTCAGGTGGTGGCATCCTTCACTGGGGTGGTTATTGGCCTGCCGGCGCAGCCGTCGAATCTGAGGCTGACCTACCCGGTGACCGTGCAGTTTTCGATCCAGTGACTTTCGCGCGCTGTTACACGCGCCGCTTGCGCCGGGCGGCTAAATGGAAGCCTTCGTGCCACGTGGATTCGGCCCCGCCGCCGTAGCGCGCCGTGGCCACTTCGACGATGTACGGCTTCCCATCGCGGGTGGCGTTGATGCCGCGTCTCAAGGCCGGCTCGAGTTCCGATGGCGCGCTGACTTTTTCGCCCTTGACACCCTGGCTCTCGCCGAGCTTGACGAAGTCGAGATCCGGGTCCCCCAGGTACATGCCCACATACTTGCCCGATGCCGCCATCTTGCCCCGGTAGCCGTGATAGGCGTGACGCACAGTCTGGTAGTTCTTGTTGTTGTAGACCACGGTGAGCACCGGGATGGCGTAACGCGCCTGGGTCCAGAAGCCGGATGCGCTGTACATCACCGAGCCGTCCCCGATGGTGCAGATCACCTGCCGGTCCGGCGCGGCCAGCTTGGCGCCGGTGGCGGCGCCGATGCCCCAGCCGAGTCCCAGTCCGGTGTTGCTCAGATACATCTGCTCGTCTTCGCGATAGCCGAAGCGGAACATGCCGTACTTGCCGGTGAGGTTCTCGCTGACCACGATCGCGTCCTTGTCGATGGTGCGCCCAAGCACGGCGCCGATCTCATCGGCCTCGATCGGCGAATGGCCGGAGTTCCTCTTGATGGCGTCTTCCATGCGCGCGCGTTGCGTAGTGGTGTACGCGCGCAACGCTCCGGAGCGGGTAGCGCCGATATTGCCGAGGCGCTCTTTGGTCGCCAGGGATTCGACAGCCGCCATCAGATCTTTGAGCCCGGATTTGACGTCGGCGACCAGCGCGAGGTCGGTGGCGTAGTTGCGGCTCATGGACGCAAGATCGAGACCGAGACGAACGATCCGCGCCCCGGCCGGCATTTCCGGCGATCTCGGCGGGAGCTTGCCGCCCATATCGCGCGCACCGATGAACATCAACAGGTCGCAGCCGTTCTTGATCCAGGGCGATTCGAGCGAAAAGCCGCCGACGCTGTGCGGATGATACGACGGGATGTTGCGGTAAGAAGACCGCTCGGAGAATACCGGCAACCCCAGCCTTTCCGACAGCGCAATCAGTTCGGGCTGCGCTCCGGATTTCCATACCTCGTCGCCCGCGATGAGGGCCGGTCGCTTTGCTTCCATCAGCAGGCGCGCTGTTTCTTCCACCGCCGCGGCGTCTGGCCGGCTGCGGGCGTTGAACAGGAAGCGCTGCGCCGGCAGGATCTCGGCTCGGAGATTCCTGGCTTCGAGAGCATAGTGCGCCATGGCGAGGTAGACGGGCCCGCCGGGCGGCGCGGTCGCTGTCTTGAAAGCGCGCCGCAGCATGGTGGGCAACGCCTCGCCCTGGCGCGCATCCCAGGAGATCTTGGTGAACTGGCGGTTGACGTCCTTCTGGTCATAACCGGGCCGCGGCGCCAGAATCGACTCGTCGCTCCATGCCTGGTTGTCGTTGAGCCCGGCGGTGAGCACCAGCGCCGAGCCGTCGCGGCTGGCGTTGTAAAGCTGCCCCGCCGCCTGCGCCGTCCCGGCAATGACGTGCAGATTTACAAAGGCGGGCTTGAGACTGACGCGATGGTAGCCGTCGGCGAGCGAAATCACGATGCCTTCGTGCAGGCCCATGATGAGCTGCATGCCTGGCGTGTCGAGTAGTGCGTCGAAAAAGCCGACCTCGAACGAGCCTGGGTTGGTGAAGACGTACTCGACGCCAGCCGCCTTTGCCTGGGCCACAACCAGATCGCCTCCCGAGCCTTCGGCGATACTGGAAGCCGCATCCGCGCGCGAGGAGGCGTTATCGGCGGCGTCGAGATTCTCGAGCACCGCCTCCGCAGCCGCAGCCGTGAAACCGAGTTGGGCCAGTTTCCGCGCAAAGCCGCGTCGCGACAGGCCGTGATCGAAGTAGCGTTTTACCAGCTCTCTCATGGAAAATAAGCCCCTTGAATGAATATACGGGATTGGAGGGACGATGCAAACAGGGGGGCGGGGAGAGAGTTACCCGTTTCGGCGCATACGCCACAAGATCAGATATCCGAAGGCGTACACAAGCACGACCCACATGGTTCCGTAGAACAGAACAAACGGCAGACCGATCCCGGCAGTCAGGTAAGGGGTGATCAAAACACCGGCTTCCGGCAGGGCAGCCGGCGGCCTGGGCCCGAAATCAACCATGGCCTCCCCGCGCGCTGCCTGTGCCTCGTCGTCGCCGCGAAAACTGGCCATCAGAAGATATTGGCCGTATCGCCGGTCGCGAATCACCACGCTGGCCTTGCCGTCATCCAGCGTGGGCCAACTGCCGAGTGCCAGGATGCCGAAACTGGTCTTGAGCGAGAAATCGACCACCTTAAAGGACAGCCCGGCGCCGCCTTGCTCCAGCAGGCTGGCAGTCGCATTGATGGAGGGCAAAGGTCGATCCTCTTCGTGGAGGCTGATGCCGGGGCCGACGCGGCCAAACACGCGATCCAGCATGAGGTACGCCCGTGGAGTGGTTGTTGGCATGACATGCTCCCCGCCGGAGGCTGGAGGAGTCTGGCTGGGGGAGATGGCATGCCAGTCCAGGGAAATGACCGTGGCCTTGGGCTTGCGGGCAGCCCGAGTCTCCCCTGCCCGCGCCAGCGACCCGCAAAACAGCGCAAAGACCACGATGAGCGCTGTCCCGAGCGCGGGATTCGGCCTCCATTTCGCCGGCCAACGCTCCGGCGCCTCGGTGTCCGCCGCCTCCTCATCGCGCGTCTCCCAGATCGAGACCATCGGCAGCAACTTCGACACCAGCGTGTAAATCAGCAGGAAGCCGGCGAAGGCAGCAAGCGTAATGGACCATTCGACCCACGTGGGCCGGTAGTGACTCCACTCCCAGGGCACCCCTTGTGTCGGCAGATAAGGGCTGCTGAGGGTCGGGATCACGATCAGATAGCGCTTGGCCCAGGCTCCGGCGACCACCGCCGCGGACGCAAATGCGACGCCCGGTATGATGAATTGCTGGTGGCGCTTGAAGGCGAGCACCGCGATCATCAGGGCGATGGGGCAGAAAACGCCCATCATCTGCACGCCCCAGAAAGACAGCGCGTATTCGCCGAACATCAGCTCTTCCAGCAGCGTCTTGTGCATCCCGGGGAACTTGTATCCGACCGTCAGGTACTCGTTGATATTGAAGTAGGTGTAGAGGAGGGCGAATGTCAGCAGCAACAGGCCCAGGTTCCTGAAATGCAATGGTAAGAGGTAATCTTCCAGGCGAAACACACGCCGCAGGATGTACATCGAAAGGATGACCGAGGCGCAGCCGGAAAAGATTGCTCCAACCACGAAGTAGGGCCCAAAGATACTGCTATCCCATCCCGGCCGCAGCGTCATGGCGAAGATCCAGGAGACCACCGTGTGTACGGAAACGGCCAGCGGGATGATGAAGACGGCCATGATGGAAATCGCCTTTTCAAGCAGATACTTCTGGGGCTGGGTGCCCTTCCACCCCAGCGAGAACGTCCGGTAGAGTCGTTTTCGCCAGTTCGGCAAATCGGGATGATCGGCCAGCATTCCCAAGTCCGGGATCAGCGGCAGGTAGAAATACAGAACGCAGCCGGTCAGGTACGTGCTCACCGAAAGGACGTCCCACAGGATCGGCGATTGCAGGCGTCCGTAGCGGAAAAGATTCAGCAATCGATCGGGGCGTCCGAGGTCCACAATGACCATGGGCGCACCAATGCAGAGGGAGAACACGGTGATGGCTTCCGCCATCCGCGTGATCGGACGCCTCCAGTCGGTCCTGGTGACCCGCAGGATGGCCGAAATCAGCGTTCCGGCGTGGCTGATGCCAATGAAGAAGACGAAGTTGGTGATGTAGAGTCCCCAGGACACCTGGTCGCGGAGGCCGGTCACCGCCAGGCCGTTCCGGAGCTGGTGGAGATAGGCATAGAGCCCCCACGCCACCGCCGCCAGCAACATACCTGCCCAAAGGTAAAACCGCCAGGTGGTTTCGGTCAGGGAACGCAGAAGGATCGTTTCTCGTTCGGTCGTCATGCGGTGCTCCCCATGGCATGAGGCTTCTCGTCAGGAGCGGGATATTTGCGGCCGGCAGGCGGCAGGTAGTAGACGCGAGGCTCGGTTCCCAGTTCCTGGAGCAAACGGAAGGCGGCGCCGCGCTTGGCAACCTTGGAGAACTGGATCGTTTCGCCTTTCTGGTTGGTGACTGCATCCTCGAGCTCATCGCCGAAGTAGACGGCGCCCATGGTGCAGGCCTCGGCGCAGGCTGGCAGCTTGCCCGCCCGGAGCATGTCCGGGCAGAAGATGCACTTCTCGACCACACCCATGCGGTGCGGATAGTTGTGTTCAATCGAATAAGGATGGGCCAGCTCCTCGGCCGTGTGCTTCGGCTCCCCCCAATTAAAAAAGCGCGCCGAATAAGGGCACTGCGCGATGCAATTGCGGCAGCCGATGCACCGGTCGTTGTCCTGGATGACAATCCCGTCCGTGCGCTTGAACGTGGCGCCCGTCGGGCATCCCCGCACGCAGGGAGGATTGTCGCACTGCATACAGGGACGCGCCAGGAAGTAGGGACCGGCAGCCATGTTGTCGCTGACCTCATAGACCTTGATCCATTCCTGAAAGGGCGGCACGAAATGCATCTTGTTGCAGGCCTTGGTGCAGTCCTTGCAGCCATCGCATTTCGCCAGGTCGATCACCATCACCCATCGGTGGTTGCCGGGCGCCACCGAGCGCGGAGGGAGCGCTGCCTGAAAGACCCGCGCCGAAAGCGCCTTCAGTGCCGTCCAGCCGAGAAACAACAGGCCCGCTCCCCCGGCCAGGAACTGGATGAAACTGCGACGTGAAGGCGCCATATCCACACCTCAGGGGACGACAATCAACTTCATTCGCATGTCGTCGTGGCCTTTCCCGCACTTGATGGTGCACTCGACCACATACTCGCCGGGCTGCGCCGGGGCCACCACCGGAAACAGCTTCGTGCCCTCCTTCAGACGCAGATCCCACCCCCGGTCCTTCAGGGCGGTGATGGTGAGGCTGTGAACCGCATCATCTTTTTCCCACTCCGTGCCCCGGCGGGAGGTGATGCGAAGAACCACCACTTCACTTGCCCGCAGAGTGATCACCGCCTCCTTCTGCCGCGGGATCTTGAACTTGTTGTCGCTATCAGCGACCAGGTCAATCACCCGGGGGCCGCTCGCCGAGCTTGCCACCACGGCCAATAACACAACGCCAACAAAAGGAAGAATCCTCCTCGTGCTTCCGGGCGCTTCTTGCATGCCGCCTCCCTTCTCGGTGTGCCAACCGCTCCAGCGCTTTCTGAGCCGCGCGCGTGAGCAAGCGGAGCTGTTAGAACCGGTATTCCAACGCCACGCTGATGATGTGAACGTTGTACCGGGGAAAATCCAACCCCAAATAGATCGAAGTATTCGTAGACGGGTCCAGAGGAACCATGTAGGGCCTCATCCGGTCAATTTGAAAATCGACGCGGTCGTAACGCTCGAATCGGTAGTCCAGCTTGAGGGCGGCGCTCCGCGGCAGTTGGTACCGGCATGTGGTCGTCACCTGATGAAACCGGTTGCCCGTATTCGGATAATCCTGGGCCGTCGTCACCAGGAACCCTGCAATGGAGGAAGAGCCCATGGCCCGGGTGGCGATCGAGCCCTTTGCCACCGTCAGGCTGTAGAAAGTGTCGATCGTTACTTTCTTCCGGAGAGCCGAGGCGTTGATCCCCACTTCTCCGGTGTGCACGACGTCCCGGGTGAAGCTTTCCCAGTCGTTGTTGGGCGAATCGTTTGCCGGCGCCGTGGCCGTCGGCGGAACTCGCTGCCGCGAACGCTGATTGTATCTGTATCTTTCCCGTGTGTAGTCAGCGAACAGGGTGACGTCGTGCCGGAGCTGGTAAGAGACATCGACCGTGTAATTGTAGCTGACGTCGTTGAGCAGGCCGTAGAGTGATTGCGTGTAGCGATCCTGCGTCGTGAAGTAGGAGCCGGATAAGCTCCATTTGTCGGAGTCCATCTGGAGAAGAGCCTCAGCGCGATCCCGGCTCCGGGCTGCCTGATCGAATTTCCGCAAGCCTGGTAGTTCGCCAAGGCTCAACGCGCCCTCGCCCAGCGGGAAGGATTCCTCGTTGGCTTCATAGTGCCGCGGCTCCCGCCGCGCATGCTTGTACGACGTTCTGACCAGCAGCCATTTCTTGGGGTTTATGTCCAGCGTCACGCCTCCCGTATGCTCATTCGACCGGGTGGTGTCACGATGCTCCCGGTCGAACCGTTCCATGTCGTAACCTGCCTTCAAAGCGTGCTTGTTCAGGAACTGCCAGCTAGCCTCCAAACCGAGATTCTGGCGGTTGTAAGCATAGGGAAGACTTCTTCGCGCCGGACCGGGCATGTCGGCGTCCGCTCGAACATAATTGGAGAAGACCAGGCTCGGAGTGTTGTTATTGTAGTCATACGATCGGTAGCGCGCGGTTAAGGTTAGTGCCGGCAGCGGATTGCTGGTCGCCGTGTAGTTCATGGACAATCTTTGCTTCTTCCCATTCAGACTGGCGGCCGGAAGCGCGGGAACGCCAGCAAGGGCAGTGTTGATCGTAAAGGGAAGAAACGCGTCGTTCTGGAGCATCCAGCCTGGCGAAATGCTCGCCATCAGACGCGTGGACTCAGCAAGATTGTAAGCGCCGGCAAAACTGAGAGCGTGGGCGGCATTATCCGGATACAGGTCGATCCGCCCCCGGGAGGCGCCCCCGGCAGCGTCCGCCGTCCGGAACGGATTGTCCCAAACGAGTTCCCCCACTCTGTTTCGAAAGAGTGAGCCGGAGTAGCTGGACTGAAAGCCACCTTTATCATTTCCATACTCGACGCTCGCCTTGGCCTGGTTGGTTCGGTAGTCGACGGGCTCCGGAAGCTCGATCGAGTTGGTGAACGCGTTGGTCGTCGTGCCGATGGGTCGAACCCCCGCTTGCTGCTCGTTGGAGTACTGCAACTGAACCGCCCAGTTCGCCGTGGGAGTGTAGGTGAACGTCCCGGTGCCGGCGTTCCGCGCCAGCGACACGCCCTGTAGCTGGGCTCCGTCCACCAGAGATGGCAGATTGGCGGGCGTGGACTGGAGCAGAGAGCGGGTGGGGCCGGGGATCGTGTAAACGCCGCCTGATCCGCCGAAGAACACCCGCGCGCCGTTCGCAAAGACATGAGGCGTACGATCCCATCGAAACTCAAACCGGTACTTGCCTTCCTGGCCCAAGCCAAACCGGTAACTCTGGTCTTTTTCCAGGGTCTCGCGTGTCTGGGCATTCAGGAAGAACTTTCCTGGCAGCTTGTTGAAGTAGACCTCGAACTGTTGCAGGTAGAATCCGGCGGGGATGTGGTGGTATTCGTTGAATTTCGAAGAGCCATGATCACCGGCCAGTTGCCGCACACCGATCTCAACCAGCCCGCGTGCAGGTTTCTCTTCCTGGGCTTGAAGCGCCGGTCCGGACAGCAGTGCAACTTGCGCAACGATCACATGACTGATCAGCCGATTGAGTGCTTTCATTGCTGGTGTCTCCATGTCTGGCCTCCCTCATCGGTGGAACCTGAGCCCGGAGGGGTGGTTGGAGCCGTGAATCTGTGAATGGCAGTTTGTGCACCCGCGATTAAACACGAAGCGGGTGGTTGCCAATTGGGGCGTGCTGGGGTGCCTGGTATTCACATGACACCGCTGGCAAAGTCGCGGCGCGGTCGCCTTGAGCAATTGCGGATGGCTCGAGCCGTGAGCCTCGTGGCAGTTGAGGCAATCCTCCATCACCGGTGGGTGTTCCCACAGGAAAGGGCCGCGCCTCTCCGCGTGGCACTTATAACAAGTCTCGTTGGTGGTCGCTTCGGTCAACAGCTTTGGATTCGGAGTTCCGTGCGGATTGTGGCAACTGGTGCAGGTCACCTTGCCCTCGCGGAAGGGCATATGGGAAGACCGCTGGAGTTGGGCCCGCCGCATCTGGTGGCACTGGAAGCAGACCTCCATCTGCGAGGGCTTGACAAACATCCGGTTGTCAGACAACGGTTCCTTGAAGCGGCTCGCAATCTGGAACGGTTCCACCTTTTGGTGAACCTGGTGACAGGTGACACAGGCGATTCCTCTGGCCTCGTGAGTGCTCCCCTTCCAGAACAACCTCTGGCCTTTTTGGTGGCACTGCAAGCATTGGGCGTTCTGCGCTCGGGCCGGCATGGGCGAGTCCTTGCCGAGCTGTTTGATGAACTCCGAGCTCTTGGGTCCTTCATAAGGAACTCCCAGCTCCCGGGCACGGTCGCGCTCGCGGGCTTTCTGCACATGCTCCCGCCCCGGGCCGTGACAGGCTTCGCAGCCTTTGGATTCCAGCGCGGATCGGGGAGCTTCGAAGAAAACCCGTGCCATTTTCGTGGCTCCGAATTTCCGATATCCCTGGCGGTGGCACTCCTCGCAGATCTGGCTGCCGACGTATTGGGATTCGTCCATCGGTTGTTGCGGCGCAGCCAAGGCCATGCCGGCAAACAAAGTGAGAATCGCGGGCGTCGAGAATCGTTTCATTCGTACCCTCCTATGGCTGCGGCCCGATCCGAGCCTCTTGACTCACGACGAAATATGTGTGCCACCGCTTCGCTTAACGGTCGCGGCTCGGAAGCGCTTTCTGAGCCGCGCGCGTCAGCAAGCGGAGGTGTTGACAGGCTCCAACCTCCCATACTCGTCCCCCTGACGCGCTTATAAGAGCACGAAGAGAGCCGCGGCCCAGATGGATGGATAACTAGCTGATAGACAAGGGGTTAGTCAGGAGAAGGCTGGTGCGGGAACTGTCTTCAGGGCTTGCTCCCTCTGTGCCATAACTGGACAGATCCGCTAGACTAAGGATCTAACTTGTTGAAAACGCAGAGGTATTGTACGAGTGCTGGAGGCTTGTGCATTTTTTAGACAGTCTCGCCTTTGGCGGGCTGCAACGGCTGCCCTTGATCAGCATCCAGGCCGTACTCCCGCAGCTTGCGATAAAGCGCTCCGCGGGAGAGACCGAGCAGTTCCGCGGCCCGTGACTTGTTGTCCGAGGCAACACGCAAAGCCTGCCGAATCGCGAACTTCTCGAGAGCCTCGAGCGAGCAATCGGCGCCGACATTGGCTGGCAAGCTGTTGACTGCCGGCTGAGCGGTCTGGGACCGTAACACCGGAGTCAGGTCACGTTCATTGATCATCTGAGGGTTGTCGGCGGACAGTGCCACGGCGCTTTCCAGAATGTGCCTCAGCTCGCGCACATTGCCCGGGAAAGAATACTCTGACAGGCGGTTCGCCGCTCCGCGATCGATCGAGATTCGCCGGCCGTACTTCTGGCTGAACTCCCTCAGGAAATGTTGCACCAGCAGGCACAGGTCCTCCGGACGCTTGCGCAGCGGGGGTAGTTCGATAACGATGGTTGAAACTCGAAAGAAAAGGTCTTCCCGCAGGGCAGTGCTGGCCAACTCGGACAAGGGACGGTTCGATGCGGAAATCACTCTCACATCCACCTGGTGAGGCACTGTTTCTCCCACCGGTCGAACCTCGCCTTCCTCCAACACTCGAAGCAGCTTGGCTTGCGCGCTCATCGGCATCTCGGCAATCTCGTCCAGAAACAAGGTTCCCTGGTGGGCGGCCTGGAACAGTCCACGGTGATCCGACAGAGCGCCGGTGAATGCCCCCTTGCGATAGCCGAACAATTCACTCTCCACCAGCTCCTGAGGAAGCGCCGCGCAGTTCACTGGCACAAAGGACTGAGCCGCCCGCGGGCTGGCGAAATGAATGGCCCGGGCCATCATCTCCTTTCCTGTCCCGGTCTCTCCCACCAGCAGAACCGGCGCCGAACTGAGCGCGGCGACGCGAGCCCGGTCAATCACCTTCCGCATGGCCGGGGATCCGGTGACGATGGACGCGAAAGGCGAACCGGGCTCATTCTGAAGTTCCAGACCGGCTACCCGGGCTTTCAGCTCGTAGAGTTCCATCAGTCGCGAGACTTTTTTCAGCACCGTCTGGCTGTCAAATGGCTTTGTAATGTAGTCTTCCGCGCCGCGTTTGATCGCCTCCACTGCTGTCTCGATCGTGCCAAAACCGGTCATGAGGACGACGCTCGCCTCGGCGTCCGCCTGCCGGATGTACTCCAGCACGCTGAGCCCGTCCATCACCGGCATGATGAGATCCACCAACACGAGGCAGATGTTGTTTTCTTTTGACAGAATCGCCACCGCCTCCGCTCCGGAGAGAGCCTCATAGACACACGAAAAGCGCTGGCGCAGAACTTTCGCCAGGCTGGCGGTCAATACTTCGTCGTCATCCACAACCAGGATTCCGCAAGATCTTCCCAAGCATTGCTTGCTCATCCAAATACCTCCTCCCGCCTGGATTCCCGGGCGGCCGGCCCCTCGAGCAGAGGCAGGCTTACGATGGCTCGCAGACCTCCTCGCTCGCGATTCTGAAGTTGCAGGACTCCTCCGTGCTCCTGGACGAGGTTCCGCGCAATGGACAACCCCAGCCCGGTTCCCTGGCCGGCCGGTTTGGTGGTGAAGAACGGCTCAAAGACGCGCGGCAACAACTCATTGGCGATTCCCGGACCGCTGTCATCGACGTACACTTCCGCCTGATGATCCGCTTTCAGACTGCAGTGGATGTACACCCGGCCTTCCCGTGGAATCGCATCCACAGCGTTGCTGATAAGAACCGAAAAGGCGACCTCGAGATAGTTCGGGTCACCGAGGATGCGGCACGGCAGAATCTCGTGAAGATCGATATGCAGGCTGGCCATCTTCAAGGCCAGGCTCGGCCGGAATAAAGTGGCCGCCGCCTCGATGGCATCGCAGAGCGCAAGAGGCTTCCGCCGCATCTGGGGCCTCCGGGCAAACCGCAACAGATTCTGGACAAACGCCTGGCAGAACCGGACACGCTGCTCGATGGCTGCAAGCTCCGTCATGTTGCCGCCGTCTGGCGCCGGCTGCTGGCGCAGCAGTTCGACTTGAAGCAGTACGGCGGTAAGCGGCGTGTTCAAATGGTGCGCGGTGCCCGCGGCGATCTGCCCCATCAGAGCGAGCTTTTCCACTTCCAGGAGCCTCTCCCGGTCGCGCAAACGAGGGCGAATATCCTGAGCCAGCTCGACCAGCAGGCGTGGCCGGCTGTCGCTTGGAGGAATCGAGGAGTAGCTGACGGCCACGGGTATGCGCCCCCCATCGCCGGTGCGGCGTTCGGTCTCTTTGTCTAAGATTCTCTGGTCCTCGGCTGCCCGGGCGGCGGCCTCCTCAAGCTCGGACCATCGTTCTAAGGGAACGGTGGTCAAAACCTGCCCTACCATCTGCTGGCGTGGAACCCCGTAAAGGCGTTCAGCCGCTTCATTCCACTCCGCCACTCGAAAACCGGCGTCGCACAGAACGACCGCTTCCGGCACATGGTCCAGGATGGTGCGGTAATGTGCGCAGGATTCCTCGAGTTGCTCTTCTCGCCGGCGTCGCTCTCGCAGCACAAACCAAGTCGCCCATATCCCCACCAGAATCGAAGAGGTGACGCCGCGTGTAATGTACATGTAGTGAAGCGTGAGGTAGTTCAGATCGCGGAAGTAATGGTGCTCGACCAGCTCCCAAAGCGAGAAGGTGACCGCCAGAATGGTGAAACAGGACAGTGTCAGGGTGACGAAGAACCAGGGACGGCGGCCGGCGAAGATGGGAGCTTTCAGAGACACCTCCGCACAAGAGCTAGCAAGCGGGTTGCCAAAGTCACCCGCCCGAGGGCTACCGCCTCCCGGAGGCAGGTAGAATCAATAGGCAAGCAGCGCAGGCCCCCGGTCTCCGATGTAACATGGCCTCCAACTTCCAGCTCTTTGGCCCAACGCACTGGCTGATTCTACTCACCATCCCCGCCCTGCCGTGGCTGGTGGCCCGAATCGCGAACCCACGCCTGGCCCGCCTGGCCATGGGAACCTTCCTGCTGCTGAACGAGCTCGGCTGGTACGGCTACAAGCTGTACAAAGGCTGGTTCCAGTTCCCCTCGGGTCTGCCGTTGCAGCTCTGCGATCTGACGCTCTGGCTCACCGTGGTCGCGGCACTGACGCTGAATCCGGCAGCGTTTGAGTTTGCGTTCTTCACCGGGCTGGTGGGCGCCGGCATGGCGGTGCTGACGCCGGATCTGTGGGAGCCGTTTCCGTCTTATGGAACAGTGTATTTCTTCCTGGCGCACGGCGGCGTCATTTCCTCCTTGTTGTACCTGTGGTGGAGCGGGCAGACGAGGCCTCAGCCGGGCTGTGTGCGCCGGTCGATGGCGCTGCTGAACATCTATGGCGTCGCGATCGGCATCTTCAACGCCGTCTTCGGCGCCAATTATATGTACCTCTGCCGCAAGCCGCAGAATCCTTCCCTGCTCGATTACATGGGGCCGTGGCCTTTGTATATCCTGGCGGGAGAGGCGCTGGCGCTGATTTTCTTCACGGCGCTGTGGCTGCCGTTTTCCCGAACGAAAGGGCAAATCGATGTACGAGCAAATCCTGTATGAGGCCGCCGATTGGGTAGCCACCATCACGCTGAACCGGCCCGACAAGCTGAACGCGTGGACGCGAAAGATGGAAGAGGAGCTGACGGACGCGATCGAGAAGGCGA
Organism: Acidobacteriota bacterium; assembly: GCA_016201205.1. Lineage (GTDB taxonomy): Bacteria > Acidobacteriota > Terriglobia > Bryobacterales > Bryobacteraceae > CADEFT01. Next base: position 6,705 of record JACQDF010000099.1, on the reverse strand, counting down.
TCGCGGACGACACGGTGCGCGCCATCGTGCTGACCGGCGCGGGCCGCGGATTCTGCGCGGGCGCCGACATGAGCCTGCTGAGCGCTGTTTCCGAGACCGGGTTGACGTCGGACCATCGCCGGGTCAGCGGGAGCGCCCGGCGTCAGCACTCCTGGCTGCTGAGCGTGCCCAAGCCTCTCATCGCCGCCATCAACGGACCGGCCGTCGGGCTCGGCTTCGTGATCCCGCTTTACTGCGATTTCAGGCTGGCTGCGGCCTCGGCGAGTTTCAACGTGATCTTCTCGCGCCGCGGCCTGATTGCCGAATATGGACTCGCGTGGATGCTGCCGCGCCTGGTAGGGCTTCCCAAAGCGATCGAGATGATGTTTACGTCGCGGAAAGTGGACGCGCGGGAAGCGCTGTCGCTCGGGCTGGTTCACCGCGTGCTCCCTGACGAAGGATTCCGGGCCGCCGCCCAAGCGTTTGCGAGCGAACTCGCCACCAGCGTATCGCCGCGCTCGCTGCGGGTGATGAAGCAGCAACTCTACGCCGCCCAGTCCCAAAGCCTCGACCAGGCGATGGAGACAGCCATCACCGAGATGCTGGCCAGCCTGCAATGCGAAGACTTCCGGGAAGGGGTGGCGCATTTTCTCGAAAAACGCGAGCCGCGCTTCACCGGACGCTGAAGGCAGCTCCTCAAACCGGCGCCCAGCGGTCCAGGATCGAGTGCAGCTCGTCTTCCTGGACGGGTTTGCTTAGATAATCGTCCATGCCCGCTTGCAGGCATCGCTCGCGGTCGCCCGCCATGGCGTGGGCCGTCATGGCTATCACCGGAATTCGTGGCCGGCCATTCTCGCGCTTGCGGATCTCCTCGGTCGCTTGATAGCCGTCCATCTCCGGCATCTGGCAATCCATGAGGATCAAGTTGTAGCTGGCCGACTCGAGCGCATCCAGCGCGAACCGCCCGTTGGATACGACTTCGACTTGGAATCCTGCTCGCTCCACCAGGCGCTGAGCCACTTTCTGGTTCACGAGGTTGTCTTCCACGATGAGAATCCGCCCGCGAAGCGGTCGAGACGCGGGCAGCGCCAGCCTTGCAGGGGAGGGAGCCTCCGCCGCCTTGGCAGCCTCCAGCAGCAGCCGGAACCAGAAGGACGAGCCGATGCCAGGCTTGCTCTCGACGCCAATTTCTCCGCCCAGCCTTTCCACAAGCTGGCGGCAGATCGCCAGTCCCAGCCCGGTGCCTCCGAATCGCCGCGTGGTAGTGGAATCGGCCTGCGTGAACGGATCGAACAGCCGCGCTTGCGCTTCCTCCGGAATGCCGATTCCCGAGTCCGACACCCGGAACAGGAAGAGAACCCGATTCCCGTCCTCCCCTTCCGCCGAAACCGATACCGAGACGTGCCCGTGCCCGGTGAATTTGACCGCGTTCCCCGCCAGGTTCGTCAGCACCTGCCTTAACCGCGCCGGATCGCCCCAAAAAGTCCCCCGTGCATGTTCGTCCAGCCTCGAGACAAACGACAGTCCTTTTTGCCTTGCGCTCAGCCGCAACGGCTCGAGACTTCTCTCGACGGCTTCGTCCAGCCGGAACGCGATCCGCTCGATTTCGAGCTTGCCCGCCTCGATCTTGGAAAAGTCGAGAATATCGTTGAGCACCGTCAGCAGCGATTGGGCCGAATCGTATGCCATCCGCGCTCGCTCACGCTGCTCCGGGTCCAGCGGCGTGTCCTGCATGATCGTCAGCATGCCCAGCACCCCGTTCAGCGGAGTCCGGATCTCGTGACTCATGTTGGCCAGGAACACGCTCTTCGTTTGATTCGCCACTTCGGCGCGGTCCTTCGCCTCCGCCAGCTCGGCGGTTCTCTCCCGGACCTTTTCCTCGAGGCGCGTAAGCACCTCCGTCAGTTCCCTGTTCAGCTTGTCCCGTTCTTCGACCGACTGCTCCAGCCCTTGATAGCTCTGCTCGAGCTTGCGGGCCATCTCGCGGGAATCCGCAACCAACTGGCCGATCTCGAGCGGCACATACGCCATCTCGAATCCCGCGGGATCTCGCTCGGCAATGGCGGTGAACGGCCGCGAGCTTTCAGGCAGCCGGCGGACGAAAGAGACCAGACCCTCCAGCGGCCGGGTCATCTTGCGTGCGATGAACAATGCCACCAGCACGGCCGCCAGCATGACGCACAGAACCCAGAAGGCGGTGTTCTTGAAGAAAGACTCGACCTCTTTTTCCAGTTGGGATTGCGGCAGCAACAGCACAACCCGCCAATTCGTCAGCCGCGTCCGCAGGCTGGCGGCGAGGAACGCCTCCTCGTTCTTCCGGCCAGGCAGCTTCGCCGTGATCATAGATCCCCCGGCCGGCAAGGAATTCAACCGGGAACCGCCGAGCTCCTCGAGGAACCGGAATCCCGTGGACGGAGAAGCTGAGATCACCCTGCCATCCTGATCCACCAGCACGATGTCGGCATAGCGCACCGCTCTGATAGGCCGGCCGATGGCTTCCAGCCGTGTCAGGTCCAGCGATCCTTCGACAATCCCCAACAGCGTCCCGTCTTGCCGGGACACAGGCGCACTCAGCGCGACGATGGGATCATTGCCGAAACCTCGCCCTTGAAACACGTTGGAAATGTACGGGCGTCCGGTGGCCATCGGCGTCTGGAAATAGCCACGGTCCGCAACACTGCGGCTGATATCAAGCACGTCGGTTCCGTCCGCCGTCTTGCGGGGATGCGCAGCAATCACCAGACCCCGCGCGTCGACGCACATCATGGTCAGAAAACCCGAAAAACGATGGCGCCACCGTTCCAGGTAAGCGTCGAGAACATGTGTCTCGAACTTTCCTCCTTGTTCGACCGCCGCACCGAGAGAAACGACCGCGTCCAGGTGCCGCTGCAAGTAGTCGTCCAGGCTTTCGGACAGCACCACGGCCGCTTCCTCCAACTGCGACCGTTGGCTGCTCCACAGACTCTCTTGGTACTGGCGGCCATACCCCAGCACCACTACCATCAACGGGATAATCGTACAGGTCAGGAATCCCGCCACCAGAAATACGCGCACGGGATGGCGATAGCAGATCTTGCACTCAGCCGGAAGCCATCGCAGAATTCCGGTCAGCTCCAGCAGGAGGATTGCCAGCGACACGTTCAACAGCGAGTTGACCGGCGTCTTCAGTACGATGGCGTATTTGGTCACCGCCGGGTAGCTCATCCCCCATACACTGATGGTCGACAGCAGCGGCACGAAGAACGCCGTCAGATAGACTATATCCGCCAGCGCCTTCGTCGGATACCGTTTCGCCAGAACGCCGATCACCACCGCCGTCAGCGTGCCAAAGATCAGGCCATAGTAGTTCCCCCACAACGAGATCGTCCGGGTGTAGGCGATCAGCGCCGAAACCATGCCCGCCAGCGGCCCCATCGACAGCGTGGCAGCCATCGAAAACACGCCGCCGAAAAGAATATCGGCGTTCCCATACACCTTCACCGGGAAGCCGTTCACGATGTAGCCCAGCAGTCCTGCCACCAGCGTCGGCGTCAACTGACGAAACCACACACGCCGGGTTTCCGCGCGGACTCCCATCCAGGCGCGGTCACTCTCCTGGCCTGGTGTCATTCTGGATCGGGCCTTTCAGGGCAAACTGCCCTGTCTCACTTCACTCATCGGAAGCCGGAGGGGTTGGTGGCACATCCCCCCTGTGGAAAAACAGGAATAGAGGACGTCGGCGGCCAGAATTCGGCCATCGATATTCGTAGATCGGCATTCTCTTATTACTTCTATATTACGACCGGGATAGTCCGGAAATGGCGCGATAAGATGGTGGATGCAGATGCTGTGGAAACTGCTTCACGTTTCGATCCTGCTCGGAACGGATTTCGACCTGATGAGCGCTCTGCGCAAGGTGGAGGATCGCTACAACAGTATCAGAACCCTGCGAGTGGATTTCGAGCAGACGATCCGCTTCAGCACGCAGCCCATGGCCAAGCGCACCGAGTCCGGTGTGCTCTACTTGCGCAAGCCCGGCAAGATGCGCTGGGAGTACTCCGAGCCGCCCAGGAAGCTGTTCCTGTCCGACGGAAAAGAGGTCTACTTCTACAACCCTTCGGCGAACCGGGTCGAGCGGTCGAAGCTGAAAGAAACCGAAGACATGCGGGCGCCCCTGGGGTTTTTGATCGGCAAACTGGACTTCCAGCGCGATTTCCGGGAGTACCGCGTACAGCCGGAAGCCGGCGCGCGCCGGGTGACCGCCTTGCCGAGAAACGACAAAGCGCCTTACAAAGAAGTTCAGTTCCTGCTGCTGCCGAACCACCAGATCGGCAAGCTCAAAGTCCTCGGGCATGACCAGTCCATCATGGAGTTCGTGTTTGTTAACGAGACGCTGAACCCACCGTTAAAGGACACGCTGTTCGTGTTTGAGATGCCCGCCGACGCCGAGCTGGTGGACACGGTGAACGAGCCGGCCCACTGAGTCCGCGGTTACCGCTTGCGCAGATGCTTGTCGGCAAAAGCGAGAAACTGCTCCCAGTCGTAGGCCGTTACGTCGTGCTTTCCCGCACGCAGGTGGTAGCCGATCGTCGAGCGCACCGGGTCGTGGACGCCGGGCCACTCGGCGGCGGCCAGACCGTCGGTTCCCAGGAGCCGGTACACGGGATCGGCTGCTTTGGCGGACAGAAACTCACCTCGAGGATCCGCCCACAGATCTTCCTGCGCGCTGGCCACATACAGCGGCCTGGGTGCGATCAGCGCCAGCAGCATGTGCTGGTCCACCGGCAGCGCATTCACATCGGTGTTGTATCTCTTGAAATTGGCGCAGAACCAGTGCGGGAACGAGGTGTTGATGCGTTCGACGGTCTCGCCGAAATTGCGCCTGGCCAGCGCGGCGCCGCCTTCTCCGGAGTTATTCGAGATCACGAGTGCGAACCGCTCATCCCGCGCGCCCGCCCATAGCGCTGTCTTGCCCAACCGCGAATGGCCCCACACGGCGACGCGCCGGGCATCCAGGTCTCTGTCCTTCTCGATGTAATCCTGAGCACGGCTCAGAGCCCAGGCCCAGGCGCCAATCGCGCCCCAATCCTCCGGTCCGGGCGCGGTCTGGCCGGGTTTGTAGAAATGCGGGAGGATGGACTCCGCCAGTCCGTCCTTGTGATCCGGAAAGGCGTCGCCGTAGTAGATCGAGGCAACGGCGTAGCCGCGCCGAAGCACCATGTCCACTTGCCAGCGGGAAGCCTCGCTGCCGCGGCCTTCCTCGGTCGCGCGGTTGTTGACGACGCCTTTTCCGGCGCGCATCCAGCCTTGGGCGATCGAGATCGCGTGGTCGGCATGAATGGCGTGATTGCCGTTAAAATTCATGCCCAGCATGACCGGCGCAGCGCCTTTGCGCTCGTTGGGAATATAGAACAGCACCCGCATCTTCGGGCCCAGCCGCTTGCCGGTGAGCCAGACGGTCACCTCCTTGCGGGTGGCCAGCCCGTTCAGAGCCTTGCGGTCCGTGCCGGTGACTTCGTATTCCAGCCGCGGCGGCGGCGTCGCGCAGCGGCCGTACACCTGCGTTTCGAACAAGCGCAGAATCTCCGCCCGGCGCTGTCGCTGCCACGTCTGGGCGTCGCGCACCGGCATGCCGCCGGCCAGAACCAGTGGATCGGGCAGTGTGTAGACGCCGGCCTTGGACTCGTCGGTATTCGCCTGCGGCTGCTGGGCGAGAATCGAGGAAATCAGCAGGAAAAAGCGCAGTGCCATGCTACCGAGGATACCGCCGCTTGACTTCGAGCGCCCAAGCTGAACTACTTTCAAGGGGGGAGAGCCAAGCTTGCGATTGCTACAAGACCGGAGCGTGCTGATTACGGGTGCGGGCCGTGGCATCGGGAAGCGCCTTTCTCTGGGCTTCGCCCAGGCCGGAGCGCGCGTCGCCCTGATGGCCCGGAGCAAGGCGGAGCTGGATCTGGCGCACCTCGAGATCGAGCACGCCGGCGGCAACGCTTTGCGCATTCGCGCTGATGTGCGGGACTATGAGCAGGTCCACGCGGCCGTGGACCGCACCCGGGCGCACTACGGCGATTTGCACGTGGTGGTGTGCGCGGCCGGCATCCAGGGTCCCATCGGTCCGCTCCACGAGTGCGGTTCCAAGACGTGGGAAGAAACGATCCAGACCAACCTCTTCGGCGTCATGCATGTCTGCCGCGCGGTGCTCCCCTACATGATCGAGAAGCGCCGGGGCAAGATCATCGTCATGAGCGGCGGCGGCGCGATGACGGCGCGGCCGAACTTTTCCGCCTACGCTGCCTCCAAAGCGGCCATGGTGCGCTTTGTCGAGACCGTGGCCGAGGAGGTCCGCGAGCACAACATCCAGATCAATTGCATGGCGCCTGGAGGCACGTACACGAGCATGACCGATGAGATTCTGCGCGCCGGCGACAAGGCCGGCTGGAAGGAACGCCAGGATGCGCAGCAGGTGCGGCTCACGGGTGGAGTTGCTCCGGAAAAGCAGATTCAGCTCGCTTTGTTTCTGGCTTCCGAGCGCTCGAATCACATCAGCGGAAAGCTGATTCACGTCCACGACGACTGGAAGCGGCTCGAGCAGGGGCAGGTGCATCCGGAGATCTACACGCTCCGGCGGGTGCAAAAGGTGTAGCGTATGGAGCGACGGCAATTTCTAACCACCACCGCTGTCACGGCGCTGCCGGTCCAAGCACAGCAGCAGCGCTGGAACATCCTCATCGTTGTTTCAGACACGGT
>JACQDF010000091.1 GCA_016201205.1 Acidobacteriota bacterium | reverse complement strand
TGTCCAACGAACTGCTGCATCGCCTGCACATTCCCATCCGGCAAGCGGGCAGCCATCGGCGCGATCGATTTCCTCTCGCCGTCCTGAAGCAGACCACGCACATACAGTTCTCCCCAATGACGCCGTTCACTGCGTCCGACAGGCTCCAGCAAGTCGAGCAAGAATCGCTCCAGCCGCTGCCGACATTTGGCGATCTGGTTCTCGGTCATGCCCCGAGCGTACCAGGGTTAAATCTGGGTGTCAATACTTAACGTAGTAATATTAAGGGCCGTTGAGGATCCCTCCCCGTTCCTTCCCTTCAGACTGGACTGAATCCCGGCCCGGCATCGGGGCCCCTTTTGGCTACGATTGCTATGCAACCGGCGCGGCCTCGAGAATCTCCTTGCTGATCTTGCCGAATTTCTCGAAGTTCTTCCGGAAGCGGCCGCTCAAGTCGGCGGCGGCGCGATCGTAGGCAGCTTTGTCGCTCCACTGGCCGCGCGCATCGAGCAGCTCGGGGGGCACGCCAGTGCAGAACTTGGGCACCAGCACCTGAAACACAGGATGCGGTTCCACCGGCGAGCGGTCCAGCCGCCCCTCGACCGCCGCCCGCACCATTGCGCGGGTGTAAGGCAGGCTCATCCGCTGGCCGACGCCGAACGGCCCGCCTGCCCAGCCGGTGTTCACCAGCCAGCAGCCCACGCCGTAGCGCAGCAGTCGTTCGCCGAGCATCTGGGCGTAGACGCTTGGGTGGCGGGGCAGAAAGGGCGCGCCGAAGCAGGAGCTGAAGGTCGCTTGCGGCTCTTTGCCCAGACCGCGCTCGGTGCCGGCCACTTTGGCGGTGTAGCCGCTCAGGAAGTGGTACATGGCCTGCTCCGGCGTCAGCCGCGAGATCGGCGGCAGCACACCGAAAGCATCGGCAGTCAAGAAGACCACCTGCGTCGGATGCCCGGCGGCGCCGGGAATCACAGCGTTGTCGATGAAGTCGACCGGATAGGCCGCGCGAGTGTTCTCGGTGATGGAATCCGAGTCGTAATCGCAGGCCCGGGTGGCGTCGTCAACGACGACGTTCTCGAGCACCGAACCGAAGCGGATTGCATTCCAGATCTGCGGCTCCTTTTCCTGAGACAGCCGGATGCACTTGGCGTAACAGCCGCCCTCGAAGTTGAACACGCCGGCATCGCTCCAGCCATGCTCGTCGTCGCCGATCAGACGCCGCGTGGAGTCGGCCGAGAGCGTCGTCTTGCCGGTTCCGGAAAGGCCGAAGAACAGCGCCACGTTCCCTTCGGCGCCGACGTTGGCCGAGCAGTGCATGGGGAAGACGCCCCGCTCGGGGAGCAAGTAGTTCAGGATGGTGAAGACCGATTTTTTCATCTCACCGGCGTAGTGCGTACCGGCAATGATCACCATGCGCTTGCGGAAGTTGATCACGATGCACGTCTCGGTGTGCGAGCCGTCCACTTGCGGATCCGCTTGAAAATCCGGAGCAAAGAAAAGGGTGAACTCGGGGATATGGTTTTCGGCGGCGCCGTCCGGAGGCCGCACGAAGAGCTGGCGCGCGAACAGGCTGTGCCATGCTTTCTGCGTGATCACGCGAATGGGGAGGGTGTAGGAAGGGTCCGCGCCGCCAAAACAATCCTGCACGAAAACGTCGCGCCCCTGAAGGAAGGCCATCAGCCGCAGATAAAGGCGTTCGAAGTGCTCCTCCGGCATCGGCTGGTTGACTGCGCCCCAATCCACGGCCGCCTCTGTTTCCGTCTGGCGCACCACAAACTTGTCTTTCGGCGAGCGCCCCGTGAATTGACCGGTCTCGACCACCAGTGCGCCGTTGGCGGCGAGCCTCCCTTCGCCGCGGGCGAGAGCCTGCTCGATGAGCTGCGCGGCAGTCAGGTTCCAATAGGCGGTTGCGATGTTGCGGATTCCGTGCTCGCGCAGGCTGAAAAGGCCAGGCTGATTACCTGCGTTCTGCATATGAGCCGTGAGATACCGAGCCACTATAGCATAATGAATTCATGGGCCCGTTTCGCCTGCTCCCAGGCACGCTGCTGGCGGTGACTCTGCTGCCGGCGCAGGTGATCGATTTTGAATCCGGCGGGCTCAAGTACAAGACGCTCACCAGGAACGGCGTCACCATCATGTTCGCCCACTTGCCAAGCCGCGTCCGCGAGTACTCGATCATTCAGGTTGCGGTGTCGAACGGCTCCCAAATCCCGTGGGTGGTCAAGACGGAGGATTTCAGGTTCGAGCGACCCGACGGGGTGAGATTGAGTCCGGCCCGGCCCCGCGCAGTGGTGAGTGAAATGATCGAAAAAGCCGGCCGCAGCGACGTCATCAAGCTCGTCGCCACCTATGAGATCGGTCTCTACGGACTCACACGGCTGCGATCCACCAATGGCTACGAGCAGCGCCGCCAAGCAGCCTTTGCCGAGCTGACCTCGGCGAAACTCAAGGCCGCGGCAGCCGCGTCCGCTATCGTGTTTGTGGACACCAAGCTGATGTCCGGTGAAAGCACCGACGGCGCCATCTTCTTCGACACCAGCGGCAAGCCGCTCGGCCACGGCAAGCTGACCGTCAAAGCCGCCGGCGCGACCTTCGAATTCCCCTCGGAGCCGCTCGCTCCGTGATCGACCTGCACGCCCATACGTTTCACTCCGACGGGTCGCTCTCGCCCGAGGAGCTGCTGGCGCTGGGAAACGCCGCCGGCCTGGAAGCGCTTGCGATCACGGACCACGACACATTCCGCGGATATGACGAGGCTGCTTCCCTGCCCCGTTCACGGCCGATCGAGCTGATCTGCGGCATCGAGCTGTCCTCGAAGCATCAAGGGCGCAGCGTGCATCTGCTGGGATATTTCCTTCGCCAAGGCCCGGCGGACGGATTTCGCCGCTGGCTCGAGGAGCTGGAAACGCAACGCAAGGACCGCAATCGCCGGCTCACGCACCAGTTGCAGCAACTGGGCGCTCCGATCGAGCTCCACGAGGCGGAAGCGCTCGGCCGCACCATGACCGGCCGCCCACACTTTGCCCGGGTGCTGGTCGCGAAAGGGTTCGTCCGCACCTATGAGGAAGCCTTCGAGCGTTATCTTGGCGAAGCCGGGCTGGCTTACGTCGAGCGTGAAGCGCCGGCTCTGGAGGAAGGGATCGAGCGGATCCGCCAAGCCGGCGGAGTTTCGTCGCTGGCGCACCCGGTACGCATCCGCGTGGCCGCCGTCGAGGACCTGGTCCGCCGGCTGGCCGGCATCGGGCTGGACGCTCTTGAAGTGTTTCATTCCGACCACGGGCCAGCGGAGCGCAAACGGTTCCTCGAGCTGGCCCGCTGCTGTGATCTGGCGGTGACAGGCGGCTCCGATTTCCATGGCGCGATCAAGCCTCGCATCAAGCTGGGTTCCGTGCCGGTGGAACGGCGCTGGCTGGATGAGCTGAAAGACCGCCGCCCGTAATCAGTAACCGGCCGCTTTTCCGTAGCGACGCCCATCCACCGCGCCCTCGATCCATCCATCCACCACGCGAATGGCCATCATGTCATTGCGCGAGCCAACCAATTCAATCTTGTGTCCGCGCGCTTTGAGCAGTGCGATCGTGTCCGGCGAGAAGCCTTTCTCCATGCTGAGCGCGTCCGGCATCCACTGGTGATGGATGCGCGGGAAATCAATCGCTTCCTGCGCGTTCATGCCGAAGTCAATCACGTTGATGACGGCTTGCAGCACGGCCGTCGTGATGGTTGGCCCACCCGGCGTCCCCAATACAAGATAGAGCTTGCCGTCGCGCAACAAGATGGACGGGGCCATCGACGAGAGCGGCCTCTTGCCTGGCTGGATCGCGTTCGCTTCCCCTTGCACCAACCCGTACTGGTTGGTCTTTCCCGGCTGGGCGGCAAAATTGTCCATGTTGTTATTGAGCAGGAAGCCGAGGCCAGGCACGGTAACTCCGCTGCCGTAGGCGCTGTTCAGCGTGTACGTGACCGCCACCGCATTCCCCTCGGCATCCACAACCGAGTAGTGCGTGGTGTGGTCACTTTCCCCGAGGGAGAATTTGCCGGGACGGACCTGCTCGCTGGGGGTAGCGCGCTCAGGATCGATCGAGGCGCGCAGCCGCGCGAGGTAGTCCTGGTCGAGCATGCCACGAACCGGCGCCCGGACGAAATCGGGATCGCCCAGGTAGTGATTGCGATCCGCGAAGAAGCGGCGCATCGCCTCCGCCATGTAATGCAGGCTTGCCGCCGAACCCGCTCCGTGCTTCTGGAAGCCTGTGCCTTCCAGCACGCCCAGCATCTGCAAGACGCCGATGCCGCCGGCGGTGGACAGCGGCGCCGTGAGGATGCGGTAGCCGCGGTAGGCGCCGGTGAGCGGCTCGCGCCCTGCTACGGAGTACTTGCGCAGGTCTTCGAGCGTGATCAGGCCGCCGTGGCTGGCCATCTGCTCCGCCAGCCGGCGCGCCGTCTCACCTTCATAGAATTCCGCCGCCCCGCCTTTGGCGATCCGCTCCAGTGTCGCCGCCAGCTCCGGCTGCTTCAGGATGTCTCCAGCCTCATAGAATGAGCCGCCACCGAGGAAAATGCGATTGGATTCCGGAAACTGCGCCAGCCGTTTGGCGCTGCTGCGCAGCTCGGCGGCGCGGCCGTAGCTAACGGGCGTTCCTTTGGCTGCCAGTTCGATGGCCGGACGCAGCAGCTCCGCCCAGCTCTTGCGGCCGTACTTCTTCTGCGCGTGTTCGAGGCCACGCACCGTGCCCGGCACGCCGGGGGCTCGCCAGCCGAGCGTGGACTCGGGGCTGAGCTTGCCGCCGGCGAGCGTGAACATGTCCCGTGTGGAACTGAGCGGGGCTCTCTCCCGGAAGTCGAGGAATGTGGCGCCGCCATCGGCAAAGCGGATGAGCATGTAGCCGCCGCCGCCCAAACCGCCCATTGCCGAATGCGTGACACCCAGGGCGAAGCCGATCGCGACCGCCGCATCCACCGCGTTGCCACCCGCTTTCAGCACCTGAACGCCCACGCCGGTGGCATGCGGCTCGGCGGTAGTCACCATGGCGTGGCGCTCCCGGACAGGCTGGCGGGCGCTGAGCAACCCGGCCAGCAGCGAAGACAAGAGGATTGTTCTGCTCATTGCGCCAGTCTACCCCAGTGGCCAGACTCGCAGTGCCATGATTATATGAGTTGGCTGTTTTGTAATGGCAGGTCATTACGTTCTGTTATGCTGGTTCTTAGTGGAGCGACTTCTCATGCCTGCTACTCAAAAGGCCAAGCGCGACACTCTGAACATCCGGATCAAGCCGGAACTGCGCGGGCTTATCGATCGCGCTGCGGAGCTGTCGGGTAAAAACCGGACAGACTTCGTGCTCGACGCCGCGCGCGTCGCCGCCGAGGATGCTCTTTTGGACCGCACGGTATTTGTGTTCAACGCGAAAGCCTATGCCGAGTTCCTGACGCGGCTCGATGCGCCGCCGCGCCCGAATGCCCGGCTGCGCCGCTCCCTCCAGACGACCGCGCCGTGGGAGAAGTAAGCGAGCTGTTGCCGCCTGCGCCCCTCGCGGATCACCACGACATCGGGGATTTCCGCTCCGGGGAGGCCTCGCTTGACAATTGGCTGAAGCGCCGGGCGCGCGCCAATCAGGTGAGCGGCGCTTCGCGCACCTATGTCGTTTGCGAAGAAAAACGCGTGATTGGCTATTACGCGCTGGCTTCCGGCGTGGTCACGGTGGAAAGCGCCCCCGGCCGGTTCAGGCGGAACATGCCAAACCCCATCCCGGTCGCCGTGCTGGCCCGCCTGGCCGTAGATAGCGATTGGCATGGGCGGGGCCTCGGTCGCGCCCTGTTCCGGGACGCCACGCGGCGCGTGGCGCAGGCGGCCGATGCGATCGGAATTCGCGGCATCGTTGTTCACGCAATATCGGAGGAGGCGAAGAAATTCTATCTGGCGCTTGGCTTCGATGCGAGCTCCAGTGAGCCGATGACGCTGATGGTGACGTTGTCCGACATTGGCGCGGTTCTTTCATAGCGGAGCGGGGGGTCTTTTTCTGAACACTGTTCTCCTAGCGAAAGTGTATATCCTTCCGCCCAAATCCGTCGACTCTACTGGAGTAGCCAGATTTTTTCGGGGCTCACTATAAGCTGTTTCAAATCTATCAGTTTGAGAGATCTAATTGTAGTAGTACTAGCATATCAGTTTTCCCTTGACTTTTGCCTCCCCCAAGATTACCATGCTGTTTCCACGTATCGAGAGTGGCTACTGAGACAGCAAGTTCCGTTCAAGGGGTCCTGATGGAATGACGTTTCAGATCGGTGAGCGCGTTGTCTATCCAAACCAGGGAGTGGCGGTCGTGGAGAACATCAGCGCCCGCTCGTTTGGATCTCAATTCGAGCGATTCTACCTGCTGCGAATCAACTGTAACAGAGTGACGGTGATCGTCCCATTCTCCCACGTCGACGATGTCGGTCTGCGGAAAGTGATCAAGAACGGAGAAGTGAACAAGGTGCTCCAGTTCCTGGCCACCGGCCGCCCCAGATCCTGCCAGGACTGGAAAGACCGCTTCAAGGAGAATTCCGACAAGATGCGGTTCGGCAATCTTCTGGAGACGGCCGAGGTGCTCAAATGCCTGCTCATCCTGCAAAAAGGCAAGCCGCTGTCGTTCCGCGAGAAGAAGATGCTGGACCGGGCGCGCCACATGCTGGTGACCGAATTCGCCACTGCGCGCGCCGTGACGGACCTCTCGGCGGAAGAGATTCTGAACGAGGCATTGGGGAAGGCCAATTTGCGGATGCCGGAGCCCCTCTAGGCGTCCTCGAAGGCAAGGTCTTCGCCCTTAATTCACTTTCCGCAAGAGCAGCGCTGAATTCTTGCTTCCGAAGGCGATGCAATTCGCCACCGCATACTCGATCTGGAGCGTCCGCGCCTGACCGCGGACGTAGTCCAGGTCACACTCCGGATCCGGCACATCCACATTGATGGTCGGCGGGGCAATGCCATCCCTCATCGCGAGCAGTGTCGCCGTCACGCCCGCGGCTCCGCAGGCGCCCTGAGGGTGGCCGATCAGGCTCTTCAACGATGAGCCCGCCAGCCGCCCGGCGTGCCCTCCGAAGGCCAGCTTGATTGCGCGGGTCTCAATGCGATCATTCAGCTCGGTCGAGGTGCCATGGTAATTCACATACTGCACGGCCTCCGGGGAGAGGCCGCCTTCGGCGAGCGCCAGCGTGATCGCCCTCGCCGGTTCCTCGCCGCACTCTTCCAGGCGCACGCGATGATACGCTTCACACGTCGAGCCGTAGCCGGCGATCTCGCCGTAGATGCGTGCTCCTCGAGCCCTGGCCCACTCCATCTCCTCGACCAGGAAAACCCACGACCCTTCGCCCAGCACAAAGCCGTCGCGGTCGCGGGAGAATGGCCTCGAGGCGCGCTCCGGCGCGTGATTCCACTTCGAACTCAAGATGCGCATCAGGATGAAGCCACGCAGAACCAGCAGCGTGATCGGCGCGTCCACGCCGCCGGCCACCATCGTGTCGAGCACGCCGGATTGAATCGTGCGGTACGCATAACCCAGCGCATCGGTCGACGATGTGCACCCGGTCGAGATGAGGTGGCTCAAGCCGCGGAAACCGAAGCGCATCGAGACTTCGCTCGCCAGCGTTCCGGCCGTCGAGCTGGGAATCACGTAGACGCTGCACTGCTTGTGCAGGCCGCTGTAGTAAAGCCGGTACTGCTCTTCGGTGAACTCCTGGGCGCCGCCGCCGGAGCCCAGCATCACGCCGATTCCTGACAACTGCTCGCGGTTCATTCGCACGGGTTCGATGCCCGCGTCGTCGAGCGCTTCCTGGGTTGCCGCGACGACCAACGGAACCGCTCGCGACACATGCGGCCGGTCCTTGGGCGCCACCCAATCCTGTTCGCGGAAATCCGGAATCTCGCCAGCGATCTGCACGGAGAAAGGCGACGCGTCAAAGCGGGTGATCCGGCGCACACCGCTCACTCCCTTCCTGGTCGCTTCCCAGAAGCGCTCGCGGCCGATTCCGTTGGGGCTGATCGCGCCGATCCCCGTGATGACGACGCGTCTTCTCATCTGCGGGACTGGTGAGCTCTATGTGCTAGTATAGGCTGTTTTTATGCTATCGCGTCTCGACTCGCTGCCGCGGCTGCTGGCCGGGTTGCAGGTTGGGATCCTGGGCGGCCTCGTCATCCTGGGCTGGTTTGTGGTGCTGTCTTCCTGGTATTTCCGCACGCCGTGGGCGCTGGTCAACCTGTTCTCGGCGTCGATTCGCGACAGCGCTACATGGAGCTACGCATTCGCGCGGACCACGTGGACCGGCATGGCGGCGCATCTGTTCGCCTGCGGCGTTCTCGGCATGTTTATCGGCTGGGTTCTTCCCCGCCCGCACGCCGGACTGAGAATTTCTCTCGCCGGACTCGCGTTTGGCGTCGTTCTCTCGCTCATGGTTTATGAATTCTTCTGGCGCCGCTACGTGCCGTTGCTCAATACCTATGTGCCGGCAGTCGCCATTCTGATCGTCCATTTGCTTTTTGGGCTGTCGCTCGCGCAGTTTCCGCGTTTCTACGGCAGGCTGGCCGACGAGCCGCCGCCATCGGCCCCCGAAGAGCCGGCCCAGCAATCCACGCCGGGCGCCTGAGAACCACCCGCCGTGCGGAAACTGGTGGCGCTGCTCTCCCTGCCGGCAACATACCTCTTCTTCTTTGAGTATCTTCCGCCCCTAAAGCGTGTCCATTTCTTCTCCGACATCGAAGGCTATCATTACCCGCTGCTGAACTACGCGTTCAAGTCCCTGCGCGACGGACGGTTTCCCGAATGGGATCCCACGATTTACTGCGGCCTGAGTTTTGCCGGCAACGTGCAGGCCGGACTCTTCTATCCACCGAACTGGCTGCTGTTCGCCTCCAACTGGCATCGCTCCGGGTTGCGCTTTACGGCCATCGAAGCGCTGCTGATTCTGCACTTCTGGCTGGCATTTCTGCTGGCTTTTCTTTGGCTCGGAAGCCGGATCAGATCGCAGCTCGCCGCGGCTGCCGGAGCGGCGGTGTTCGCCTTCGCCGGCTACGCGGTTTCCGAAGCGCAGCACTTCGGCGTGCTCTGCGGATTTGCGTGGTTTCCGCTTGGGTTGTGGGGCATCGAGGAAGCATCCGCCGAGCGCCGGTGGCGGCCGCTGTGGAAAGTCGCAGTCGCAAGCGCGCTCATTCTGATGGCCGGGTACCCGCCGGCGTGGTTTGTTTTTTGTGTCGCTGCCTGTGTGTACGCGATTTGCCGCCAATGCTTCCCCGGCGCCGCCATCGCCGTGGTGTTCTCTCTGCCGCTGGCAGCCGTCCAGATATTGCCCTCGCTCGAAGCCTCGTCCTTGAAGCTCCCCGAAAAAGCTTACGGGGCGGGACTTTCCGGCGGCGCATTTTTCTACCTTTCCTACCTGCTGCCGAATTACTACGATCAATCGCACCGCTCGGGGCGTGTGGGCGAGCCTCATGAGCAGTACCTGTATATCGGCGCAGCGGCGATCGTTGCTTTGCTGTGGCTCCTCCGGCGACGCCGCATTCCCCTGGATGCACTCGCGATCACCGCAACCAGCCTGCTGTTTTTCCTGAACCCGGCCCGCGTCATCGAATGGATCGCTGACCGGACGCCGCTGGTGAACAATGTCTGCCGCGAATGGAACTTTCTGGCTGCCGTAGCGTTGGCGGCCGCCATCATCGCCGCGGTGGGCCTCGATGATCTGCTGACGGCCCGCAAGCCGTGGCTCAATCGCTGGGCCGGCTGGAGCATTCCGGCGCTGGGGTTGCTCTGGTGCCTGCGGCAATGGCTGGTTTGGCGGGCCGGCGGCGGTTTCGCGACTGGCTGGTGGACGCTCGGGGAAGTGGCCGTTACAGCAGCTCTCGTTCTGGCTTTGTTGCGCCTTCCGCAACGCGCCACCTCGACCGCCGCTCTGATCCTGCTGATCTGGGTCGAGTACAAAGTCTACGGCACCAGCCGCCGTTTCAATTCGATTGCCGGCGACGTCGACAGGAATTTCGCCGGCGATGCGCGCGTCGGGGGACCCGATTTCAAGGGCGTGGATCCGGCCGTCTACTCCGAGATGCGAACGCATCCGGAGTACCGGATTGCCCTCGAACAGGGCCCGCACGGCACCGACTTGCGGCACTACGGCCTCACCACGCCGCAAGGTTTTGACCCGTTCCTGCCCGCCCAATACTTCGAAGCGGTCGCCAGGTTCACAGATTTTGAAACCAACCGCATCTTCCGCATCCCGCCTTCGAACACCGCGATGCTGGAAGCATTCGCAGTGCGCTATGTCCTCACGTCCGCTGATTCGGAGTCCCAGAAGGAGCTTTCCGCGGACCCGCGGTTCCGCCTGCTCGAACCCGCGAAAAGCTACTTCCAGGTCTTCGAGTATCGGGACGCCAAGCCCGCCTTTCGATTCGACGCCGGCCAGGCAGCGCGTGTGCGCTGGCTCCCGGGAGAGCGCATGTTTCGCATCCGCTCGGAGACCGGAGGCGAGTTTCACTTGCTGGAGCAGTTTTTTCCCGGCTGGCGCGCGTACGTGGATGGGCGGCAAGTGCCGGTGACGCGCGTTGGCACAGCATTTCAAGGGATTCCAGCGCCGGCGGGAGAGCACTGGATCGAGTTCCGGTTCCGGTCGGCAGGTCTCCGCGCGGGCGGCGCTATTTCCGCGGCGGCGCTGCTGAGTCTGCTTGTGTTTCTCTACGCATCTGGATCCGCACCAGGCCGGCGTCCGCGTCCACGTCCACCAGGTCGCCCGTATGAATCCACTCGAACGGATTCCTGTCCAGGTCCGTGATCATTGGGATACCGTTGACAATGCACCCCAGAGCAGCGAGACTGTCCACTTCCACGTTCACAAAGGCCGCGGGCGCGTTGCCTTCCAGTTTCGCCAGGTTCAGAATCATCGGCGTGCCGGAGGAGCCCTTCGTCGAACGAATCACCAGCACCTTGCCGCGCAGGCTTTCGCCTTCCAGCGGGTGACCGACGGCGATCACTTTTCCCGTGACCGGGTCCACCTCGCCCCAGAAGGACAGGGTGGCGTCGGCAACCAGCGCTTCGCCTTCAGCGCGGCCTTTCACGACGCCCCGGCCCCTGATCACTACCCGGTCAGTCACCCATCCACCTCCCGGCGACAGCGGCGCGGACGCAAGCCTGAGTCGCCGCTACAATGACTTCGGCGCCCACCATCCCTCGCGCATAGTGCGCCTGTTTGAATCCATGAGTCACGATGCGCCGCGCGGGAATCCGCATGTTGGTGGGGCAGGTATCGCAGAGGATTCGGCCGCCGGCGTCTTCGATGGTGCGCGTGTAGCCCATCGCATCGGCGCCGCCCTTGGTGATTCGGGCGGTATCGATCCAGAGCCGCACCCCGTCAGCGACCCGCTTGCCTTTCAGCAACGCTGCAATCCCGGCGATCTCGCGGATGGAGGCGTGGGGGCAGCCCAGGATCACGGAATCAATCTCATCACCGGTGTGGTTGCGCAGCGAAGCGTAGGTTGCCTCGAGCGTCCGGCCGGTGAATGCCACAGGCTCTTGCGGCACGTCGCCATGAAATGCGGCTTCGAGCGTGGGAGCTTCCGGCGTCACGCCGGCGATGTGACACATGGTGACTCCGCCGGAAGTGGCAAGGGCAGCGCACAACTGCTTAGCCTCGTCCTGCGTGGGACGGCGGACTCCGTGGAACACGGGGATTCCGAGGCCCGCGATGCGGCCCGCGAAGTAGCCGAGTGCGCCCCAATCGGTCGTGGTCTCGAGGGTGGCAGAGACCTCCACCAGCAGCGTGCCGCGGCGGTTCTCATCGAGCAGCACACCGAATTCCGGCACGAGTCCCAGAAGCGAGGCGGCGATCGCACTCTCGCTGCCGTGACGCGTCGTCCGCGCCCCCAGAATCGAGTTCGCGTACACGACCGCGGAGGACTCCGTCCACGCGCAGATCTCGCCTTTCAGGGGCACATTGCCCACCAGGTATGGCGCACAGGTGAACGTGGGGATGAAGCCCGCGTCGGCGGCCATGGCGGCTACTTCGCGCTGAAGGCGAACCTCGGTGGCGTCGTTCTGGGCCACGTCCACTTCGTCCAGGGTTACGAAGGCGGTGTGGATGGTGCAGTAGCAGCCGGCGGCGGTCTTCTGGCTCGATGCCTGGCGCAGGCCGGCTGCAAAAGCCTCGAGAGTCGCGGGGGTGGCGCCGCGTGCCATCAGGTTTGGCGCCGCCAGAATTGCGTGCGTGTTGTCGCACGGGATGAGCCGCCGCGCTCCCATGGCCTCGCCCCATTCCACCAGCCAACGCATACAGGTGGCCAGGTATGAGCCGCGTGCGCCGTCCAGGATCGCGCGTTGGTCGCCGGTCAGTTGCATGGCCCTGTTGCTATTGTAAATGCGGTTTTCTCACGGAAGCGGCAGGCCTTCCATGCTGGTGACACGCGTGCCGTCGAGCCTGGTGCGGAAGGCGCCGTCATCTCCGGCGCCGGCAAGCTCCGTCTCGCTCTCCCGGCTCACTTGCAGCTTTTTCCACTTGCCCGCCAGGACACGGCGGTACAGGCGGAAAAATTCCTGGGCTGATTTGGGGTCCTCCCATTCGGAGGAATACAGCAGGACGAACTGCTCATGCTTTTTCCGCTCGAGGACGCGGAATTGCGACCCACGCCACTTGCGCGCCAGCCTGGCCTCGGTCTCCCCGGCGTATTGCCGCAGCAGAATCTCGTGATCCAATTCACCCAGCCCGCCCGCGATCAGCTCGTCCCAGCCGCGCAATTCGACTTTCGGAAGCAGAGGTCTGGCGGGCTGTATCCTGGCGAAATATTTTTCCGGATGCAGGATCTGCTGTGAGCTGGCCGGCGGATTCCGGAACACTTCACTGAAGCCCGGATTGCCCAGCTTCACCACCACCGCCTGCTGGAAAGTGAATCCTTTGGTATAGGGGAAGAGCAGCGATTCCCGCAGGTACAGCGGGGCGGAATCGAACACCGGGAACATGCCGCCCGATGCGCCGGCCATGCGATTCATGACGTCGGCCATCTCGGGCGCTGAACGCAGCGAAGCGCCCATTTTCGACATCAGGTATTCCGACATCAGCCAGGTGGCCTGGCCCTCCATCACTGCCTGCCGGGCGACAGCGGCATCGTCGCTTTTTCCCTTGAAGATGTACTTTTCGAGATTGAAATGGGCGTCGGCGATGGCGTGTGCGAGCTCGTGGACCAGCACCGGCTTCTGCATCAGCGTGGCATTGCTTTCGAGCACGAACAGCTTCTTCTTGCGGTAGTCGTAGAAGGCCGCCGCCTGCTCGGTCATCAGCTCGACGGTGGTTTTCCTGAGGTCGAAATCCGGAGGGACCAGGCCCAGCTTCTTGAGCGCAATCTCCTCGGCGCGAATCTCTTCCGGTTTGACGACGTCCTTGATGCGATCTTCCAGAAACTGCTTGACGCCTTCCTTGGTGATGGTGTCCGAATGAATCTTTCGGGGCGGCTTCCAGCCGGTGATCTTCGATAATTCGACGAGGATCTCGTCGATCTGCCGGAAGAGATCGGGCCTGGCGGGGGCGGCCGCCGTTTGACCGCGGGCGCCGGAAACCCAAAGCGCGATCAGCAACAGCAGAGCTAAGCGCCTGTCACGAAATAAATGTGCCAACCGCTCCCTGACGGTCGCGGCTCGGAAGCGCTTTCTGAGCCGCGCGCGTGAGCAAGCGGAGGTGACAGGCCCTAAGGAATGATGCAAACTTCCTCCTGGTGACGGTCGACCCACTGCTGGAATGCGGGCCTCACTCGCTGGAACGCAATGGCGCCCGCCAGGCACAGCAGCGCGGCGGCGAACACGATGCTGCGGGCGCCGAACTTCTCCGCCAGGTACCCGGACGCCAGGCTGCTGACGGGCATCAGGCCGGTCACCATCATCGAGTACAAGGCCATCAGGCGTCCGCGGTAGTCATCGGGCACGATGCTCTGAATCACCGAGTTGCCGCCGGCGTTTTGGCGCATGAGGCTGAAGCCGACCAGCGGCAGGACGAGCAAGGAAAGATAGAACCACGGCGACCAGGCATACACGACCAGGCTCGAACCCATCAGCAGCGCGCCCCAGAGCATGACATCCGGCAGCCCGTTGATCCCTCTATGGCGGGCCAGATGCAGAACGCCGATGACGGCGCCTACCCCCATGGCGCCTCCGAAGAAGCCGAGCCCGGCGGACCCTTTGTGGAACATGCCATCAGCGAAGATCGGATTCAGGGCCAGCACCGGAGCGTAGGCGACATTCAACAGCCCGCTCATGCCCAGCACAATCGCCAGCTCGCGCGCTCTCCAGGCGTAGCGGAATCCGTCCAGCAGACCGCCGTTCTGGTTTCGCGGCCCGGCGGAATTGCGCTGCGGCAGGTGCATTCCGTACAAACACGCCAGCATGACAATGAAACTGGTGGCATTGATCGCAAAGCAGATGCCCTCGCCCACAACCGCGATGATCAGCCCGGCGAGGGAAGGGCCGAGGACGCGTGAGAAATTGAAGATGGCCGAATTGAGCGAGATGGCGCTGATCAGGTCCTCGCGGCCCGTCATCTGGATGAACAGCGTCTGCCGTCCAGGAATATCGAATGCGTTGAGCACGCCGAGCAAAGCAGCCAGCAGCAGCACATGGGTGGTGTTCACCTTGCCGGTGAGAGTGAGCGCGGCCAGCCCGCCGGCCTGGAGCATAGCCAAGGACTGAGTGAGGAAGACGACGTTGCGGCGAGAGTAACGGTCCACGGCGAGGCCGCCGAGCGGCGCCAGCAACAATACCGGAATATGGGTGGCAAACAGTGTCGCTCCCAGCATGAACTCCGATTTGGTCAGCCGGTAGACCAGCCACGCCTGCGCCACTCCCTGCATCCAGCCTCCGGTGAAGGAAACCATGGTGCCGATCGCATACAGACGAAAGTCTCTGTGTTTCAACGCCCGGAACGAAGCGAACCATTCCGGGCCTCTGCTGTGTTCTGTCATCGTGGGTGAGGAGCCCGCAGGAACCGCCTTCTTCCAGGATAGACCGGCTGCGGTACAATAGTGGGTTCAGACGCACAAAAAACAAGAGCAAGGAGATTTGTTCACATTGGCCGACGACAAGACGTACAAAGCCGAGTATCTGGGAAGCGGCACCTTCAACATCAGTAAACCCAAACGCAAAGAAAAGAAGCTGCGCCAGACCCGCGTGCGCAACCGGCGTCGCGGAATGCGCAAGTAGCGGACGCTTCAGGCGGCCGGCAGCCAGCGGCGGAGTGCGTGGGCGAGGCCGTCGAGCGAGACGGGCTTGGCAATGTAATCGTCCATGCCGGCCTGGAGACATTTCTGCTTCTCACCGGCCAGGGCATTGGCGGTGAGCGCGATCACCACGGTCCGGGAGCCGCGGCGCTCGCGAGCGCGGAGCTCGCGGGTCGCCTGGAAGCCGTCCATATCGGGCATCTGGCAGTCCATCAGGACAACATCGTAGGGGCCGCGCTGGAGCGCCTCGAGGGCCGCACGCCCATTGGTCACCACGTCCACTTCGCAGCCCAGTTTCTCGAGCAGCCTTACGGCAACCTTGCGGTTGATGGGATTGTCTTCCGCCAGCAGAATGCGGCCTCCGATCGTCTGCCCAAAGGGCGCAGCGGCGGGAGAAGGCCCCTGGGCATGGGCGGCCACCGCCAGAGGCAGGACGAACCAAAACGTGGTTCCCTTCCCTTCCTCGCTCCGGAAGCCGATTTCGCCGTCCATCGCATGGACCAGGCGGCGGCAAATCACCAGGCCCAGTCCGGTCCCGCCGAATCGGCGCGTATGAGAGGCATCAGCCTGCGAGAACGGCTCGAAGAGCCTCCCGCGAGCCTCGAGCGGGATGCCGATTCCGGTGTCGGTCACTTCGAATCGAACGCGGGCCACGCCATCGGCGGCGGATTCGAGCTTGCCCGTCATGATGACCGAACCGCGCTCGGTGAATTTCACCGCATTGCTCAGCAGGTTCAGCAGCACCTGGTGCAGCCGCGCGGG
Organism: Acidobacteriota bacterium; assembly: GCA_016201205.1. GTDB lineage: Bacteria > Acidobacteriota > Terriglobia > Bryobacterales > Bryobacteraceae > CADEFT01. The sequence continues at coordinate 10,150 of JACQDF010000091.1, read as the reverse complement.
GTCGCCCTGAACCATCTCCGGCAGCTCATCCTCGAGAATGCATTCAAAGGCAAGCCCTTTGCGGCTCGCCTCCAGCATCAGGAATTCGGCCGCTTTCCGCACCTCTTCCCGCAAAGGAAAGTCGATCCGCTCGACCACCAGCCGGCCCGACTCGACCTTGGAGAAGTCCAGCAGATCATTGATCAGTTGCAGCAAAACGCCGCCGGCGTTTTGCACCGTTTCCACATCGCCGCGCTGATCGGGCGACAGCGGGCTGTCCAGGATCAGCTCGGTGATGCCGAGGATGGCGTTCAGTGGGGTGCGGATCTCATGGCTCATCGTCGCCAGAAAGTCACTCTTGGCCTGACTGGCCACTTCCGCCTTGCGACGCGCCTCGAGCAGCGCTTCCTCGGAGCGCTTCCGTTCCAGCTCCGCCGCCGCCCGGGCGGCGAAGATCTGGAGCATCGAGGTGGCGAATTCGACTTCCGCGAGCGGGTTCCTCCACAGCACCGCGATCAGGCCCAGCGGCTGCCCGGCGGCGTCGTAGAGCGGCATCCCTACGTAAGCCTCGGCCCCGATTCCCGCCAGCATGGCATCCTCGGGAAAGAGGCGCTGCACGTTGGCCGGATACACGCACATCTGCTGTCCGACGACGGTTTCGCATGGCGTTCCCGCCATGTCGTACTCGATTGCCTCGGGCAACTGGCCGGAGGAATAGACGGCCGGGCAGCGCAGCCGCGGCTTTTCCCCTGGCAGCAGTTCCCCCACCAGCGCACAATCAGCGTGCAGCGTCTTAGCCAGATGCTCGGCCAGAGACCGCAGGAACTGCTCCCCGATCCGCGCCGAGACGCCCTTCACCAGATGCAGAATCAACTCTTCCGTCTTCTTACGCGCAGTGATGTCAATGAAGGAAACCAGCACCTCGCGGACGGCGCCGCTGGAATCCAGAATCGGCTCCGTGTTCACAAGCAGCCATCGCATCCGCAACGGGTCATTGAAATAGATGCCTCGCACAACATTGCGCACCGGTTTCCCGGTCTGGAGCGTGGCTTTCCAGGCGAAATCCGCATCTGTCAGGAGGCGGCCGTTCTCATCGACGGTTTGCCAATCCTCGCCCCTGTACTTCATCCGGCTAAGCTGCTCCGGGGTGACACCGAGGATGTCTCCCGCCGCCTTGTTCGCGTGGATCATTTTGCCGGCCGAATTCAGCAGAATGACGCCGGCGGGCACCGAATCCAGCAGCTTTCGGCACCGCTCTTCGCTTCCTTCCAGGGTCTCGTTCATCCGGGCGTTACTGCACTCCACCGCTTACACCGCCTTCCACCGTCTTGCCCCACTTCTCTTTCTCCTGCTCCCGCTCGAGATACGGAATGCCTCGCTCCATCCACTCCGGCTTGGGGGCGCCCTTCAAATGATGATCGAAGAACTGCTGCATGCGCATGGTGTAATCCTTCTGATTGGGGCGGCGCCGCAAGCCGTGCGCTTCTCCGTTGTAGTTGAACATGTAAACTTCTTTGCCCAGCCGGCGCAGCGCCAGAAAATACTCGATGCCTTGATACCACGGCACCGCTCCGTCATTGTCGTTATGGACCATCAGCAGCGGCGTCCGGACGCGGTCGGCGTGGAAGATCGGCGAGTTCTCGATGAACCGCGTGGGGTACGTCCAGATGGAACCGCCGATGCGGCTCTGCGAGCGCTCGTATTGAAATTGCCGCGGCCGCCCCGACTCCCAGCGGATTCCGTCATACGCGCTGATCATGTTCGACACCGGCGCCCCGGCCGCCGCCGCCCGAAACCGGTTGGTCTCGGTCACCATGTAGGCGATCTGGTAGCCGCCCCAGCTATGTCCCTGAATCCCGATCGCGTTCTCATTGACATAGCCCCGGTCCACCACCGCCTGGATGGCGGGCAGCACGCACTTCAACGCGCTTTGCCCCGGATACCCCACCGTGTAGGCGATGTCCGGCGTCAGCACCAGGTAGCCATTGCTGACGTAGTAGGAGATGTTGATCGACGTCCCCGGCGCGGGCGCCCGGAACGAGTGCAGGCTTTGCGACAGCCGCTCGTAGATGTGCACCAGCAGCGGGTGCTTTTTGTTCGGATCGAAGTTCGCGGGTTTGTACAGTGCGGCGGACAGCGGCACTCCGTCCGAGTTCCGGTAGCGGATCAGCTCCCCTGTTCCCCACAGCATTTGCTCCTTCTGCGGGTTCGCGTTGGTGACTTTGCGCAGGTGGGAGAACTGCGGATCCGTCACCAGCAAGTCGCCGAATTCGTCGAACCGCTGCGCGGAAAGCAACAGCACGTCCGCCTTCCTGGCTTTCACCGGCGTCGAGAAACTTTTCGCCGCCATGACCAGCTTCATAGGCGGCGTCCCGGCGTCGATGCGATCTTCCCAGAAGCCCGAATCGCGAGTGTTCACATTCTCGGCGCGCAGCAAAACCGGTTTGGCCGGATCGATCGATGCGGCGCGCTCGAAAGATCCGAAGAAAAACGGGGCTGCCTGCTCATCCATCCGCACATAGCGGAACCGGATCTTCTCTCTCCTGCCAACGCCGTCCGTCAGGTTTCGCGCCTCGGTCCCATCGGGAGCCGCCTGCCAGACATCGTACTGGTCGTAGAGCAGCACATGCTTGCTGTCCTTGGTCCAGCCCGCCAGCCCGAAGGGAGAGCGGCTGCCAGGGGTATCTTCGTCTTCGTCGTGGAAGGCCACGCCAATGCCGCCGGTCAGATTTACGGTCTTGCGCGTGCCCAGATCGATCGAAAGCCAGTTCAGGCCGTCGAACGTCACCGCATATTTCCCATCCGGCGAAGGGACCAGCGAGCCGCGATGCTTGCGCAGCAACAGGGTCCGCGCGCCGGTATCTGCATCCACCAGATAGTAGTCGCTGTAGCGGTCATCGTACTCGACCATGGGGCGGTACTCGCGCGAGTCGGATCCGATGCCCCGACGCGAATCCTCGGTCAATGTCAGATCCCTCATGGTGACATCCGCCAGTTGCACCAGCCGGCGGTCCTTCGACAGATAGACCGCACGGTGCGACCGGTTGCGCTCGGCTTCGGCCTGCACCTTTTGCATCGCTTGCACGTTCTCGTCCTTCCAGTGCCAGAGATCCGCGACCACCCTTTCTTCGGATGCTTCCGCGCCCGGTTGGGAATCCGTACGCGCAGGCCGCGCGGGCGAGGTTCCCAGAAAAAGCCGCGCTCCGTCTTTGGAGAAACTGAGCGCGCCGCGCTCGCTGATCTCCCAGCCCTCGCGCATGCCTGGCGTCTCATCGCTGACGACGGCCTCGGCCGCGCCCGATCCGCGCTGCCACAGGTACAGCTTGTACTTCGGCTGCCTGGAGGCGGAGTCATCACGGCTGCTCAGAAACGCCAGTTGCGCCTGCTTCTCATCCCAGGTGAGCCTCTGATACTTGCCTTTGCCCGAGGCCAGCGCCTTGGCTTGGGCGCCTGACGTGGCCACTGCATACGCGCCATTGGTCTCCTCTTTCCGGGAGGACACCGCGTAGACAAGCGTGTTGCCGTCCTTGGCCAGCGAGTATTCGGCCACATCGGCGTACTTGCGCTCAGTCGAGTCCTGGAGGTTGCGCAAGACCAGCTCGGAGCCGTATTCCGTTCTCCTCGCCCCGGTGCTCGTTTGCTGCGCCGCCTGCCGGCGCTGATCCTGCTTGCTCTCTTTGCTTTCTTCCGCCGGTTTTTCGGGTGAAGGCTCCGGCTCCTTCAGGTACGCCAGCCACTGCGGGGCATTCTCCGCCAACTGGAAGCTCCGCACATTCGCCACCCTGGTGGGCTCGCCTCCGCTCAGGTTCCAGAAGATGAGGCCGCCTTTGGGCATCTCCTCGGGACGCTTGCGTGCTTTGCGTGCTTTCTCCGTTTCCGCTTTGGATGGATACGTCGTGAAGACAAGATATCGGCCGTCGGAAGTGAACGAGAGCGAAATCCCGCGGCCACCGGCGGCGCCGCCCGGAGGCCCGGTCCCCGGCTCGCCCGGCTCGCCTTCTGTCCGGCTTTCGCTCACCGCCGGCCGCGCTCCGATCGGCTGGCGCTGTTCCGCGCCAGTCTGGAGATCTTTGACAACCACTTCACCGTCACCTTCCTGGGGCATCAATGCGTACGCCAGATAACGGCCGTCATCGGACAGCTTCTGGCTGCTGATGGATCGCCATGAATCATAGTCGCGATGGGTGAGCGGCCGTTTTCCGTTCGGTTGCGCTACCAGAGTGGCCGTGACCACCACTGCCAGCATGAGACAGGTGCGGAAACCCGGTGTTTGTCGCATAGGTAGATTCTACCGCCGCCGCGGTAAAATGGTCTTGAAGGCCCAGATGAGCCAGCTCAACTCTTACAACGCCGCTTCCACCCTTCAGGTCGGCGATCGCTCGTATCGCATCTACCGGTTGGACGCCCTCGAGAAGGCGGGGATCGGGAAAGTTTCGCGGCTTCCGTACTCGATCCGGGTTCTGCTCGAGAATCTGCTGCGTTCCGAAGACGGACGGACGGTGAAACGCGGCGATATCGAATCTGTCGCCCGGTGGGAGGCGTCGCAACCGGCGCCGGACATCAACTTCCGGCCCGCGCGAATTCTGATGCAGGACTTCACGGGCGTGCCCGCGGTGGTGGACCTGGCCGCGATGCGGGATGCGCTCAAGAGAATGGGCGTCGATCCGAAGCGGGCGAATCCGCTGATCCCGGCGGACCTGGTGATCGATCATTCGGTGCAGGTGGACAATTTCGGAGCGAAGAATGCGTTCGACCTGAACGTGGCATTCGAGTACCAGCGCAACGCGGAACGATACGCGCTGCTGCGCTGGGCACAGACGGCGTTCCGCAATTTCCGCGTGGTGCCGCCCGGCACCGGCATCGTCCACCAGGTGAATCTCGAGTATCTGGCGAGTGTCGTCTTCCGGGCGCAGGATGGAGCGGAAACGCTGGCCTATCCGGACACGCTTCTGGGCACGGATTCGCACACTACGATGATCAACGGGCTCGGCGTCGTTGGCTGGGGCGTGGGTGGCATTGAAGCGGAAGCATGCATGCTGGGCCAGCCGATTACGATGCTGCTTCCGCCAGTGGCCGGCTTCAGGCTGGCAGGGAGGCTGCCGGAGGGCGCCACGGCGACGGACCTGGTGCTTACGGTGACCGAGATGCTGCGCAAGAAGGGCGTTGTAGGCAAGTTCGTCGAGTTCCATGGGCCTGGCGTGAAGGCGCTGAGCCTGGCGGACCGCGCGACGATCGCCAACATGGCTCCGGAATACGGCGCAACCATCGGGTTCTTCCCCGTGGATGAGCAGACGCTCGAGTATCTGCGGCTTTCCAACCGCCCGCCGGACCTGATCGCGCTGGTCGAGGCGTATACCAAGGAGCAAGGGCTGTTTTTCACCGGCAATGCGCCGGAGCCGGTTTACAATGACACGCTCGAACTGGATCTTTCGACGGTGTCGGCTTGTCTGGCGGGTCCCAAGAGGCCTCAGGATCGCATCCCATTGCCGGATGTGAAGAAGAACTTCCTCAGCATCCTGGGCGCGGCGCCGAAGAGCGCCCCTTACGATGGCGCTCAACTTCAGGACGGCGCGGTGGTGATCGCGGCCATTACGTCGTGCACCAACACATCGAATCCGTCGGTGATGGTGGCGGCCGGCCTGCTGGCGAAGAAAGCGGCGGAGAAAGGTCTGAAGGCAAAGCCGTGGGTGAAGACGTCGCTGGCGCCGGGCTCGAAGGTGGTGATGGATTATTTCGCTGACGCGGGCGTGATTCCGGCGCTCGAGTCGCTGGGTTTCCACCTGGTGGGCTACGGCTGCACAACTTGCATCGGCAACAGCGGACCGCTTCCCGAGGCGGTGGCGAAGCCGGTCCTCGAAGGCCAGCTCACGGTGGCTGCGGTGTTGAGCGGCAACCGCAATTTCGAGGGCCGGGTCAACGCGCTGGTGAAGGCGAATTATCTCGCTTCCCCGCCCCTGGTGGTTGCGTATGCGATCGCCGGGCGTGTGGACATTGATCTGGCGAGCGAGCCGGTCGGCGCCGGCAACGATGGTCAGGCCGTCTATTTGCGCGACATCTGGCCCACCAACGACGAAGTGCAAAAGGCGGTCGCGGAGTCCGTTCGGCGCGAGATGTTCGAGAAGGAGTACTCGGTGGTGTTCGAAGGCGATCCGCAATGGCGCGGAATCCGGACTGCCACCGGCGACCTGTTCCAGTGGGATGAGCACTCGACCTACATCCGGCGGCCACCGTACTTCGACACCATGGCGGAGCCGCGAGCTCCAGTCGCTGATATGAGCGGGCTTCGCGTACTGGCCGTTCTGGGGGATTCGATTACGACGGATCACATCTCGCCGGCAGGCAACATCGCCAAAGACAGCCCGGCAGCGCGGTATCTGACCGGGCACGGTGTGCTGCCGAAGGACTTCAATCAATATGGAGCGCGGCGCGGCAATCACGAAGTCATGGTGCGCGGCACGCTGGCCAACATCCGGCTGCGCAATCAACTTGCCGGGGGCGCAGAGGGCGGCTGGACAACGCATCAGCCCAGCGGCGAGCAGATGTCCATCTACGACGCGGCGACTCGCTACCAGCAGGAAGGGGTCGGGCTGCTGATTCTGGCGGGCAAGGAATACGGCTCGGGCTCGTCGCGAGACTGGGCTGCCAAAGGCGTGCAGTTGCTGGGCGTGCGGGCGGTGATCGCGGAGAGCTATGAGCGCATTCATCGCTCGAATCTGGTGGGCATGGGGGTGCTGCCGCTCGAATTTTCCGCGGGCGAGAGCAAGAGTAACCTGGGGCTGGCGGGCACGGAGACGTACTTCGTCGAGGGGGCGGCGGAAGGCATTGCTTCGACGCGGCGTGCAACGGTGCGGGCGGTGGCGGCGGACGGAAGCCAGAAGCGTTTTGCCGTGACGGTGCGGATTGATACGTAACGGTCGCGGCTCGGAAGCCCTTGCTGAGCCGCGCGCGTCAGCAAGCGGTCTAACGGTCGCGGCTCGGAAGCCCTTGCTGAGCCGCGCGCGTCAGCAAGCGGTCCCGAACGGCCCTTACCGCAGGCGGACTTCTTCTCCGCCCACGACACCGGAAGCGGCCATCGCGAAGAGGTTATTGGCCGAATCCAGCGCCACTTCTCGCTTCACGAACTGCTCGCCCTGCTTCACATACACGAAGTTTCTTCCACCCTCCTGGTGAATTGCTCCGAGGGGAACCAGCACGGCGCGGTCTTTCTTCTCGACAACCACGTCTGCGAACGCCGACAGGTCCGGGATGACCCGCGAGTCGGTGGTTTGGATCGTGAGCCGGATGGGAACGCTGCGAATGTAATAATTCTGGCGCATGCCGCCAACCGCCAGTGCCCCGATGCTGTGAACCTTGCCTTGCAAAGTGAGTCCCGGGAAGGCATCCAGGCCGATCGTCGCCTGCTGCCCGATGCGGATGTCGGTGCTCACTGTCTGATTGACACTGGCCTCCACCTGCATGCTGTTCGGATTGACGACGCGCATCAACGGCTGGCTGGACCCAACCTGATCGCCCTGCTGCACCTGGTAGCTCTCGCCGCCGCCCCGGTAAATGCTTTGCAGGACCACTAATCCTTCCATCGGCGAATTGATCGTGTACGACTTCATGTTGGTCAGGTCGCGATCCAGATGGCGCACATGCCGCTCCTTGGTGAACCCGAGCACTTTGACCTCCGCTTCGTGCACGAGCTTCTTTTGCGGCAGATCCAGTTGCGCCTGCTTGTACTTGGCATCCGCCTCCTCGACGGAAAGTTTCAACAACTCGCGCTCGATGTCGGTGCGGACCTCAGAAGCGGAGTCGTCCAGACGGGCCTTGCCAAGTTGAGAATTCCCCACTCGCAAGGTCTGCTGCAAGTTTTCCCACTCGACGGCCTGCTCGGCGATCCGTTTCTTGATGTCGGAGTCCGCCTGGGTGACGTTGGCGCGGGTGTCATCGGTATGGTCGCTCATCCAGCCGGGATCGATCTGGACGAGAACATCGCCCTTCTTCACCCAGGACCCGTTCTTCACGAGTTGAAGAAGCTCCATCTGGCTGCGGTCCATGCCCCGCGTGCGGGGCGCGATGATATTGGCGTATTCCTTGGCGGCAGTTGAACCGGAAAGCCGGAGTGTCCGCTCGTAGGGGCCGACGGTCACCTTCGCCGTGCGAAACATCGCGACCGTGGCGGCGGGCTTGGCAGCCTGCTGCGGCTTGAGCCAAAACTGGTACGTGGCCCACGCGCCGGCGGCCAGAATCGCGAGGACCAGCACGCCCTTCCAAGGCGTTCGTTTTCCTGGCGGCTCCGGAGGCGCAACAGGGGCTAGAGGTTGAGGCTGCGGAGCGGAAGAGGAAGCTGGATTGGTAAGCGCCGACATCCTTGTGACTTTCCCTAGAAGAATCATACTATGGAATCACTCGACCCGAACCTCCTCGCCGCCTTCCAGGCCGGAACTGGCAACGGCGAAGAGGTTGTTGGCCGAACCGAGAGCCACCTGGCGTTTCACGAACTGCTCGCCCTGCTTCACATAAACGAAATTCTTGCCGCCCTCGTGGTGAATCGCCCCCGAAGGAACCTGGACGGCGCGTTCTATTTTTTCGACGACGATGTCCGTGAAAGCCGACAGATCAGGGGTCAGTTTGGGATTGCTGCCTTCGATACTCAACCGGACGGGAACACTTCGAATGAAGTTATTCTGCCGGAAACCTCCCACCGCGAGCGCGCCGATGCTGTAGACGCGGCCGCGGAATGTGAGTTCGGGAAATGCGTCAAACCCGATCGTCGTCTGCTGTCCGATGCGGATGGCGGTGCTTTCAGCCTGATTCATGCTCGCTTCCACCTGCATGCTGTTCGGGTTCACCACGCGCATCAGCGCCTGGCCCGGACCCAACTGGTCGCCCTGCTGCAACTGGAGGCTTTCCCCACCGCCTCGAGGAGTCGATTGCAGAACCACCAGGCCCTCCATCGGCGAGCGGATCGTGTAAGCCTTCAGGTTCGCCAGGTCCCGCTCGAGATGGCGCGCGTGACGCTGTTTGGTGAAGCCCAGGATCTTGATTTCGGCTGCATGAACGGCTTTTCGGATCGGCAGCTCCAACTGCACTTGCTTAAACTGAGCCTCGCCTTCCTCGACCGACAGTTTCAACAACTCGCGTTCCACGTCGGTAAGAACTTCGGCGGCGGAGTTATCCAATCTGCTCTTTTCCAACTGCGACCTGGAGACGCGCACGGTCTGCTGCAAATTCTCAGACTCGACCTGCTGCTCGGCCACGCGCTTTTTGACGTCGAGGTCTGCCTGGACGACATTGGCCCGGGTGTCGTCGGCGTGGTCCCTCATCCAGCCCGGGTCGATCTGAACAAGCACGTCCTCTTTCTTGACCCAGCTCCCGCCTTTGGCAAGTTGCAGAAGCTCCATCTGGCTGCCGTCGGCGCCGCGCACCCTGGGCGCGGTGATCAATGCGTAGTCCCTGGCTGCCGTCTGGCCGGAAAGCCGGATGACGCGCTCAAATGGACCCGTGACGACTTTGGCGGTGCGGAATTCGGCGAGGGTGGCTGCCGGCTTGGGAGCTTGGCGTGGCTTCCGCCAAAGCGCAAAGGCCGCGCCCCGCGGCGCCAAGCCGTTGAGGAACACCGGAGTGTTCCTGCCGCGGGCGCGGTCCGTTTTGCGCGTGTTCCTGAGAAGCTGGGCTACCGTCCACGCCCCAGCCGCCACAACGGCGAGAGTCAGGAGCCACTTCCAGGGCGAATACTTCCGGGGCGGCTCCGGAGTGACCAACGCGGGCTGCGAGGAGTGCGCTTGGACCCGGGAACCAGCGGGATCGGTAAGTGCAGGCATTCTAATCTATTACGGTGGGGGAAGATCCATCCTCTGACAGACTAGGCGAGCCTGGAGAAGGGGAGGTTACCCGAGTGGGCTATACTGGCCCAACGGATGCCGCCCACGAGCCCGTTCTTTCAAGGTCTGACACAACCGCGCTGGCTGGCCTTGTGGGCCGCCCACCTTGGCTACCTGCTGGACGCCATGGACGTTCTCTTCTATCTGTTTGCACTGCAATCGATTAGGGGAGAATTCGGACTCACTTTGCCACAAGCCGGCCTGGTTACCTCTGTCACCATGCTTGCGTCAGCGGTGGGTGGAATCGCCAGCGGCCTGCTGGCTGACCGGCTCGGCCGCCGCAAGACGCTCATTCTGACCATCCT
>JACQDF010000090.1 GCA_016201205.1 Acidobacteriota bacterium | reverse complement strand
CCATCCATGGATTCGTCAAGCTCTCGCCCTGGGAGCAGGACATCGTAGACCATCGGGTCTTTCAGCGTCTTCGCCGCATCCGGCAACTGGCCTTGACCGACATGGTCTACCCCGGTGCCTGCCATACGCGCTTTGAGCACTCGCTCGGAGTAATGCATGTCGCTACGACGATGTTCGACCAGATTCGGCCGCTGCTCGAATCACCGGACGTTACGGAACCGAGGTTTTCCAAAGATGAGTTGGATCGCGCGCGCATCATCGTTCGGCTTGCCGCTCTCCTGCACGACGTTGGACACTGCCCGTTCTCGCACGCCGGCGAGGAATTGATGCCGATCAAAACGGAGGGTGTGAAGCGATTCAAGCATGAGGACTACTCGGTCGCACTGATTGACCAGATTCTGGCGGAAGTGATCGACGGCCACCGCCTGAATCAGTTGAATATCACCGCCAGCGAAATTTGCGGCTTCCTGCGAAAAGACGATCATCTGTCGGCTCAGATGCTGTTCTGGCGCCCTCTGATCTCGGGACAAATGGACGCTGACCGAGCGGACTACTTGCTCCGGGACTCGCACCACGCCGGCGTCGCGTATGGGCAATATGACATTCACCGGCTTACGGCAACTCTCAGGGTCGTCCGCGACCCCGACGCGGGTGGACTGATGATCGGCGTGGAGAAGGGTGGGATTCAGGCCGTCGAAGGCTTGATCCTTGCCCGGTACATGATGTTCGTCCAGGTCTACTTCCACCACACGCGCCGTTCGTTCGATCATCACGTCACGCATGTGTTTGCCTTCCTCCTTGCCGGCGCCTATGGTGACGAGTACGGCCAGCGTGGGACATTCCCACCGCCCACGAGCCGGGAGAATCTGGAGCGCTACCTGGAGTGGAACGACTCCAGGGTGTGGTATCTCATCGACAATGGGAAAGCGGGGCCCGATGGGGAGTTGATAAGGACGCGAAGGCATGATCGCAGTGTTCACGAGACATCGCACTTTCCACAGACACCCGATCTGGACCGTCTGTATGAGGAGATCGTGCCGAAGCTCAAGCATTGTCAGGCCCGCGTCGACAAGGCGGACAACTCCTGGTACAAGTTCGAGAAGCCGTTTGATATTAGGGTCGCCACGACCGACCGAGGAATCGATGCCGCGCCGGTGCCTCTGTCGGCAAGATCCTCGCTGCTGCAAGCACTCAAGGAAGTCACCCAGCGGCGGGTCTATGTTCCCTTCGAGTACAAGGGGAGGGCGCGCGAAATTCTTGGAATCTGATATGGTGGAACACTATGGCCGCGAACAATGAAATCCCGTGGGAGAGGTATGCTCTGATCGCAGAGATCGTTGATCGATTCCGCAGAGAGAACACCACGCTCGGCAAGACGGCGTTGCAGAAGACTATCTTCCTGCTTCAGCGGCTCTTCGGCGTCGATTGCGATTACTCATACACCCTCTACACCTACGGCCTTTACTCCGCTGACGTCGCGAGAGACCTGAACATCGTTGAAGGATTCGGCGCTGTCGACGTGCTCTACGACTGGGGTACGAACGGCTACGATATCCGTCCCGCAGCCGCGACCGAAGAGTTGCGAAAGCGGGCTGCTCCTTTCTTGAAAGAGATCGAGGGACCGTTGGATCGCCTGATAGCCGACTTCGGGCAGTTCACCGCCAAAGACCTGGAACTGCGGTCAACGATCATCTATCTCGCTAAGACGAGCATGTCGGAGACGGACCTGGTTGAACGAGTGCACGATGTGAAGCCGCACTTCTCGCATGCTCTGATCGAAGCGGCGATTCGAGAATTGAAGAATAAGGGCTACCTGGATCGAGTCGTTTCGGTCGCCGATGGGATCGGCGTAGCCTAAGACAGTTGCAGTCCAATCGACGACTTCAGCCTTCCCAGCGACTGAGCGGAGGAGACTTCTGCGCGGCTTGCAGCATAAACCCTACACGGCGCAATGGGCCGCCAGCGCGCGGACGTCCTTCATCTGCTCCAGCCTGCGGACCGCTTCGATAATCGCCATCGACTTGGCGCGCGGCCAGCGGGCGAAATCAGCGCAATCGAGGAATTTTTCCGCCACCTCCTCGTAGCTCATCGGGATCTGCGGGCTGCCTTTGCCGAACTCGGCGCGTCCCGAGATGGTCTTGCCGTTTTTCAGCCGGAGCGAGAGAAGAGTGGTCATGCGATTGAAGCCGTCCTTTTCCGCCTCCGGATCGACGCGCGGATGGATGCGCTCGATCATGCGTGTCACTTCCGGGCGATGGACGACCTCATCGGTGAACTCTTTGAGGCCGGCCTTGCGGTAAAGCAGCAGGCTCGCCAGGCAGAACTCGAGGCTGAACTTCGCTTCCAGATGCGTCTTCGGGCGGTGGTGGATGAGCGCATTGGGAATCACGCGGCTGGCGCCGACATCCAGCCGCTCGACCTGCTCCGGCCGGATATCGTGCTCGCGGATGAGGCGCGCCAGCTCGGTCATGCCGGGATGGCCGAGCGATCCGGAAGGATACGGCTTGATTGAGATGCCCGGTGAGCGGAAAGTCCACGGATTGCCCAGCTTGCCGAGAATGGCCGGCGGATCGTAGGCGCCGGCGGCAGCGCGATAGAAGCCGCGTGGCGCTTCCAGAATCTGATCGGTGGCGGTCCAGCCGAGAGCCGCCAACTCGGCAGCGACCACGCCGGATTCAGCGGCGCGGCCCGCATGCAGCGGCTTCGTCATCGTCCCGAAGTTCTCACGCAAGCCGGCGGCGGAGCTGGCGGCGATGGCCAGTGTGCGGGCGCAGCGCTCGATATCGAGCGCCAGCAGTTTGGCGGCCGCTCCCGCCGAGCCGAACGTGCCGGCGGTGCCCGTCGAGTGAAAGCCGTGCTCGTAGTGGCGCGGAGACATGGCCTCGGCGATCTTGCATTCGACTTCGACGCCGACATGGTAGGCGAGCATCAGATCGCGCCCGGAGCGTGCCGCTGTTTCCGCCAGCGCCAATGCGGCCGGCAATGCGGTCGTGCTGGGATGGGTCAGCAGGCCGTAGACGCGGTCCGCGGCGACGGCGAGCTGCGTATCGTCGTAGTCGTCGCCATGAATCCCGAGTCCGTTCAGGAAGGCGGCAAAACGCGGCGGCAGTTTCCAGGAGACGCCAATCACGGTGGCGCCCCCTGGCGCCAGTCTGAGCGACTCGACATGGCGGCGGCTGATCGAGCCGGCTTCATTGATGGAAGCGGCCAGCGCCAGACCGATCGAGTCGAGGATCGATTTCTTTCCCAGCTCGATGACATCCGCCGGCACGTCCTCGTAGTTCGTCTTGACGATGAACCCGGCCACCTGGCGAGTGAGTCCCGGTACCTGTGGGAAACCGGCGTTTGAGGATTGCGCACCGGACTGAGGTAAGGCGAGAAGCGCGGCGCCGCCGCCCGCCGCGCTCGCAAGTTTTCTGCGAGTGAGTTTCACGGCGTGTATCGTATCACTTTGCGCGCCGAAGGAGCATCCCTGCGTCAGACCGGCGTCAGTTCTTCTTGGCCTTCTGGGCCGCCCGCGAGGCCGTGGATGGCGGAACGATGCCGTTGACTCGCAGATATCCCACGATGTTGCCGTAGATCTCGTTGTTGTGCACAACGAGATGCAGCAAGGCGTAGCTCGCAGAGTCCGAGGCTATCGCCTTCTGATCGTCTAAGGTTTTCAATGCGTCGGCACAGTAAGCAAAGGAGTCTTTCAGCGCCTTACTGACCTCGGCCTTTTCCTTCAGGCCGGCCGCCCGGCGCTCGCCCTCAGGAACGGTCTCCGATTTGAGCGCCGCGCAGTCGCTGTAATTTCTCTGCGTGGAATGAATGAGCCACTCGGCAAACGTCATCTGACCCTCGGTGAGCCGGAAGCTGTACTTTTCGGCGGGCATGACATCCGCACTTGCCTCCAGGTTCCTCCGGACGACGTTGAAGTAGCGCCCGGTCGCAGTGGTGGTCAGGTGATTCTGTGCTTCGAGCGTTGGGAACACCAGCAGAACGTACAGCAGGACTCTCTTTGCCATGGTTGCTTCTCAGACCTCCCTTGCCGCACTGGCATCATCTTTTCACGAACTTCTGCACCCGCCAGTTCAACTCAGCCACGTAAACCTCACCGGCGTCACTGACGGCGACGCCGTGGGCCGCACTCACTTGTCCCGGCAGACGGCCCGGCGGGGCCAGTCTTCCCAGGATCTGCCCCTCGAGGTTCAGCAGCACCACACGATCGCCTCCGGCTGCCCAGATCTGCTGGTCTTTGGTCATGGCGAGCCCCGAGAAGGCTCCGACATTCTCCCATTGGGACAGAAACTTCCCGCTGGAATCAAAGATCTCGATCCGCCGGTTCTCCCGGTCTGAGACGTAAACCCTTCCCTTCTGGTCGAGCACCACGGCGTGGGGTAAGAGAAATTCGCCAGGGCCTGACCCTCTGGCGCCCCACTCGAACTGGTATTGCCCATCGTGCGAAAACTTCAGCACCCGCGCATTGCCGTACCCATCGGTTACATAAAAGTCGCCATTGGGCGCGAACGCTACATCGGTGGGCAGGTTGAAGTTGCCGCGGCCTGTGCCTGGCACTCCCTTCCGTCCCAGTTGCAGCATGACGCGCCGTTTCGGGTTCATTTTCACGACCACGTGACCGCCGGCATCCACAGCCCAAATGTTGCCCTCCGGATCGACACGGATGGAGTGGGCGCCGCAGGAATCGCAAGCCGGCCTGGCGGCAATGCTTGCGTAGCTGGGAGTAGTGGGCCCGGGAGACCAGGAAATCATCCCGTCGCCCCACGAGCGCACAAATTTCCCACTGCTCTCGAATTCCATGATCGGGTGAGGGCCGCGGTGGAACACCAGGACGTGGCCGCGCGTATCAGCAGCTACTCCTGCTGCCTCGCCGAAGTTCCACCCGGCCGGCAGATCCGGCCAATCCGGCACGCCCTTGTACCCCAGAGCGGCGATGCCGCCTTGCTGGCAAAAGGCGAAGGCGGGAAAGACAAACGCCAGCAAGCTGAGTCGCCAGAAGTGCATATGGTCAAATGCCCAGTCCCACGAACGCCCAAGATACTGAATTCCATCCTGCTCGTGGCAGCCGATCAGTATATCATCTAAACACGGCGTCTGAAGTGTTTGTGTAAGACCGCCGTTAAGACCGCCGTTAAGACCGCCGGGCGCGCTACAGCCTCGCGCGCCTCCTCCGGCCAGTTGCTACCATGGTGAGAAGAAAAGCCGCACTGGAAACGGTGAGAGAAACTGCAGGAAGCCGCTTCCAGTGCGGTCTGCCCGAGACGGGCATTGGGGTCCGGCGCCGGCTCGCCTGGTGAATGGCGATACCCGCACCGCCAACACTCCTGGACAGGCCCGCGTCCAAAAATCCTGCGCCAAGTGTGCCAGACGCTCGCCGGTACCTGGACCCCCAGGCAAGCTTCAATCCCCTGCGAATCGGGGCAGGCCTCCTGAATCCGAAAAAAAGTACCCTCTGTTGCAACCTGCCAATGCACTCGGTGAGCGTTTTCACAGCCAAACTCCGACTCCCGCAAGCACTGTTTCCTTGCAATTGTCTCCGCTCACTTCATCCATCCGCCCGTTGCAGCAGAGGGCTCAGGTCAAAGAGGTTAATCCATCAACTCGGGCTTATCGAAAGCACGTCCTGTACCAGCCGATTCTACGGTCCCGCTGTTGAAAGGAAAGCACTTCAGAGTCAGTCCCGCGCGGAGTGGGTCGCCCGGAACAGTGGCCGGTGTGTCACTATGACACAATCGAAGAAGATGCTCCTGTTCGTCAGTCTCTGGCTGGCGCTGCTGCCGCCTGCCACCCCCTCCCAGGAATCTACGATTCAAACGCAGCCCGCCCAGCCGGACGAGTACAAAGTCTATGCGCAGCATCCTCGCCTTCTGGTCAATCCGCGTCGCCTGCGCCTGCTGCGCCGTGAGAAGGAGCGGAAATCGCTTCGCTGGGAGCAATTCCAGCTCCTGATGACCGGCAAGGTCGACATGCCGGAGAAGGGCTTCGCCCACGCGCTGTATTATCTGGCCTCTGAGGATGCCGCCTACGGCAAGATTGCCGTGCAATGGGCGCTCGGCCCGGCCAATGATCTGCGCCAGCTCGCTCTCGTCTTCGACTGGTGCCAGCCTTTGCTCACCCCAGGCCAGTCCAGGCTGCTGGCGGCCAAGATCCTGAAATTGATGGAAGCGGAGAGCAGAAAGGATACCGTGCCTGCGGTCCGCGCGCGCGTGCTGGCGGCCATCGCCCTGGCGGATCACACTCCGGAAGTCCCCGAGCGCACGTTGCGAAGTATCTTCGAAGGCTGGTGGATCCAGCGAGCCGTGCCCGCGATTAAGAAAAATCGAGGCGCGCTGGCCCTGAGCGACTCCTGCGCCCTCATGGAGATTCTGCACGCCATCCGAGACAATCTGAACTTCGACATGCGCGACAACGCGCTGACCTTCTTCAAAGACTTCCCCCTGCACCGCGTGCTCAGCTATTATCCGGCCACTTTTCCGGCGGCCGAAAACCTCTACCGCATTCCGCAGTATCCCGGCCTCGGGGAACCCGATCTCAAGGAAGCTGTCCTTTCCCGCGCCGCCGACCTCAGCATCGTCGCCTTTGACACCAATGCTCTCGAACATCAGTATTTGCAGGGCTGGCTGATCCAGGACCCGTTTCTCATGCGCGCGTCGTTCGGCATCCCCTACGAATTTCTCTGGGCCAATCCATACCAGCCAGGGCTCAGCTATCACCATCTGCCGATGTTCTTCCACGATCCCAAGTCCGGCATCTTGATTCTCCGCTCGAGCTGGGACGATGACGCCACCTGGCTCAGTTACGCGGGCGGAGAAATGGAATTGTTCATGGATGGACGCCGCAGTGGCCTCAAGCCGAGTTCCATCCGCGAGCCGCTCCAGATCGGAGACGCCCTGGTGCTGGTAGGGCAGAGCCCCATGAAGTGGTCGTTGAATCTGCCGGAGAAAACGCGCTACTTCCTCATCGGGCTGAAGCCGGAGTCGTATTACGAAATCGAAGTGGATGACGAGGGGTTGAGAGAAGAAAAATCCGATCGCGGCGGCATTCTCGCACTGACGTTTCCAGCCAGCGTCAACGTTGGCGTTCGCTTGAAGGAATCTCCATACCGCCGCAAGTAAGACAGGCGTCCGGAATCGCGGCTCAAGCTGGCGTCACAACATGGTACAGTCGTAGAAAGCTTATGGAACCCGCAGGCATTGAGGATTCCCTGCGCCGGCGCGGGGTCAGGCTGACGCGGCAGCGGCAGATCCTGCTGGACCTGATTGACGGCTCCGGCAAGCATCTCGATGCCGAGCAGCTCTACCAGATGGCCAAAGAGCAAGATCCGAAGCTGAACCGCGTTACCGTCTACCGCACCTTGAAACTGCTCAAGCAGGGCGGCCTGGTGGACGAGCTGGACCTGATGCACTATGGAGGCGACCAGCACTATTACGAGACGCGGCTCAAGCAGGAGCATGCGCACATTATCTGTTTGCGGTGCGGGAAAGTGGAAGAATTCTTCGGGGATCCGTTGCAGCGGCTGCGCAAACAGGTGGAAGCGCACTTGGGCTTTCAGATTCTGATCGCACGCACCGAGGTTGGAGGGTACTGCTCGCATTGCCAGGCCCTGCGGGCGCGCGAGATCGAGCAGGCGCGGGAGGCCGAGGCGGCGCCGGCGCGGCCGCGCAAACGCAAACCAGGATGAGCCCCGCCCCAGGCCCTGGGTCACCCCAGCAGCAAGCCAGCCTGCTGGTGATCAACCCCAGCGGCAACCGCTCCCGCGTGGGGATGAGCCCTCTGCCATTCTCCATCGGCCGTCAGGCCGACAATCACCTGGTGCTTCGCGACAACCGGGCATCGCGCAACCATGCCCGCATTGTCGAGGAAGACGGCGGATTTTTCATCGAAGACTTGAACAGCCGTCACGGCGTGACGGTGAACGGCGTTCCCATTCGCGGGCGGCAGAAGCTGTCGAGCGGGGACCGCATCGAGTTCGGAGTCCAGGATTCCTACAAACTGGTGTTCACGCTGGAGGAAGCGGAAATCCAGCGCCTGATGGAGCAGATGAGCTCGCCGGTCTCGCAGACTGGCGCAACCGCCAGCCTGTCGAAACTGCGGGCACTGGTGGAAGTGGCCAGGACGGTGCAGAGCTCGCTGTCGACACAAGCCGTGCTGTCCACTGTGGTCGACGCGGCGCTGACCGTAACCGGCGCCGAGCGTGGATTCCTGCTGCTCCGCCAGAAGGATGATCTGGAGATCGTGGTGGCTCGCGATCATCGCGGGCGGGCGATCCCGCCAGGCGAACTGGAAGTGCCGGCGCACCTCATACAAAAAGCGCTGAGCGACCGCCGCGACATGCTGCCGATGAGCTTTGACCCGCGCGAGCAGGCCGACCCGGATATCTCCACCTCGCGCAAGACTCTGCGCGGCGTGCTGTGCGTGCCCCTGGTGCATGTGCGCACCGGGGGCACCGAGGAAACGATGATGCTGAGCACGATGGGCGACGCGGCCGGCGTCATCTATCTGGAATCGCGGCTGGGCGCCACCGATCTGACGGCGGGCGACCAGGAGCTGCTCCAGACGCTGGCCATGGAGGCGTCCACGATCCTGGAAAACGCGCGCCTGCTCGAACAGGAGCGGCTCCGGCAGAAAATGGACGAGGAGCTGAAGATTGCTCGCGAGATCCAGCAGAGCCTGATGCCACGCAAGCTTCCCTCGAGCGGCTGGTTTCGGGCGGCGGCGGCCAGCATCCCGTCGCATCAGGTGGGCGGCGATTATTGCGACGTGCGCCAGCTTTCCGCCGATACATGGGCCTTTGTGGTGGCCGATGTTTCCGGCAAGGGGGTCAGCTCAGCGCTGCTGGCCAGCTTGCTGCAAGGGGCTTTTCTGGCCGGCGGGCACGCCGCCATGCGCATCGAGGAGCTGATGGCTCACGTCAACCGGTTCCTGACCGAAAGAACGGAAGGCGAAAAGTACGCCACCCTGTTTTGCGGCGTCATGAGCAGGAACGGACAGTTGCGGTGGAGCAATGCCGGGCATTGCCCGCCGCTGGTGCTGCGCCGGTCGGGAGAGATCTTCAGGCTGGCAGCCACCAGCATGCCGCTGGGCATGCTCGAGCAGGCAGAGTTCGAAGTGCAACATACGCAATTGGCCCCAGGGGACAAGATTGTGGTTTATACCGACGGCGTCTCCGAAGCGCAGAACCCCAGCGGGCAATTCTTCGAGGCCAGGCATCTGGAGCAGGTGTTGCGGGCCAGCGCCGTCAAGCCTTGCGAGGAGCTCATCAGCACACTGATACGGGCGGTGGAAGTCTTCACCGAGGACATGCCGCAAAGCGATGACATTACGGCGGTGGCGATGGAGTATGCGCCGGAGGAGCCTTCTTGAGGAACTCGCTCGCACAACGCGCCGGGCCTGGCGGCTTATAGATGCTGCCTCGTCTCTGCCAGTGTATTGCTGCGCTTCGGAATGCGCTGGATGTCCTTGCCGAGTTGCTGGCGGGCCATGTCGAGCTCGTAGGCGCTCTGGAGGTTCATCCAAAAATCAGCCGAAGTTCCGAAGTACCGGCTGAGGCGCAAGGCCGTGTCCGCTGTCAGGTTCCTCTTGCCGGAAAGAATCTGATAAAGCCGGTTCGGAGGTACGTCGAGAAGGTCGGCCAGCTTCTTGGCCGAAAGCCCGATCTCCTCCAGTTCGTCGCCGAGGATCTCTCCGGGGTGAATGGGTGTGCGGGGCATAGTGTTCTCCTCTTGGATTAGTGGTAATCAACAATCTCAACATTCAACGGGCCGGGCGAATCCTTCGGCCACTCGAAACAGATGCGCCACTGGTCGTTGATCCGTATGGAATGCTGTCCTTTCCGGTCTCCTTTCAGTGGCTCAAGCCGGTTGGAGTTAAGCGCGGCCAAGTCTCCGAGCGACTTCGCGGCGTCGAGAATACGCAACCGCTTCTCAGCCTGCCGCCGGAACGTCTCCCATTGGCGGACTCTCTCGCCACCAGCGAACCAGTCGGTTTCCCTGTTCCGGTAACTCCTTATCATCCAGTTACATATGTCATTATAGACCAGTGACGTCAAACGTACAAATTCCACCCTCTTTGCCTCTCCCTCAAGGCCCGTCGGTCGATCTCCTTCGCCAGGCGGAACCCGCCGCCGCCCTCGCCAACTGCGCGCCTCTACTTTATGAAGCCGCCCCCGGCCGCCCTTATTATGAAACTATGCCCCGAAACTTCTTGCTGGCGATTCTCCTTGGCATCACCCCCGCCGCCGCCCAAACCGCCGACTTGATTCTCTACAACGGCAAGATCGTCACCGTGGACGCCCAGTTCCACATCGCCCAGGCGGTGGCGATCCGCGGCGAGCGCATCTTGGAAGTGGGCGCCAACGCCGCCGTCCGCAAGCTGGCCGGAGCCGCCACCAGCCAGGTGGACCTCAAGAGCAGGACCGTTCTGCCCGGCCTCATCGACACCCATGTCCACTCCGTAGACGCAGC
Organism: Acidobacteriota bacterium; assembly: GCA_016201205.1. Taxonomy (GTDB): domain Bacteria; phylum Acidobacteriota; class Terriglobia; order Bryobacterales; family Bryobacteraceae; genus CADEFT01. The sequence goes on along the minus strand of JACQDF010000090.1, from coordinate 13,248 downwards.
CATGTACGAATTCGATCATCCCGTTCCTGAGATGGAAACGATCGCCGACGTGCTCAACTACATCGGGTCCCGCGCCGGCGCTCTTCCCGAGGGGCAATGGATTTTCGTCTCACAGGTCTTCATCACCCGGCTGCGCGACCAGCGCTTTCCCACCCGCGACGAGCTGGACCGTATCGCCCCCCGCCACCCTGTCTATTTTCGCACCGGCCCCGATGCGTCCCTGAATTCGCTGGCTCTGAAGCTGAGCGGCATCGATCGCAATTTCCGCATCCAGGATGGGCTGCCGGGACGGATCGAGCGCGAGCCCAAGACTGGAGAGCCGACTGGCATTCTTCGCAACTGCTCGCGCTTCGTCAAGTACAAGCCGGCCGGAAAGTCAGCCACTGGCGAAGACCGCCGTACGCACCTCCGGCAGCTTTTGGCTGACTATAACGCCACCGGCATCACCAGCATCGCCGACCGCGACGCCGGCGACGACGATCTGGATGCCTACCGGCGGTCAAAAGAACATGGGGAGCTCACGTGCCGTGTCTTTGTGAGCCTCGGCGCCGACGCCCAAATGCCGCTCGAAAAAATCGAAGCCCGAATCCGCGCCGCGGCACAGGACCCCTTGCATCGTTACAACAACCAGCTTTGGCTGCGCGGAATCAAAGTTTACCTCGATGGTGGCATGCTCACCGGCAGCGCCTATATGCGGCAGCCCTGGGGAGTCAGCAGGATCTATGCAATCGACGATCCCGATTATCGCGGGATGCGCTATATCGAGCCCGGAAAGCTCTACCGGATCGCGAAACTCGCTCTCGAAAACGACTTGCAGATGACCGCGCACTCGGTCGGCGATGGGGCCGTTCACGCCCTCATCGAAGCGTATGAGGAAATCGACAAGGGCATGCGCGTCCGTGAACGCCGTCCTTGCATCTCCCACTCGAACTTCATGAGCCTCGAGGCTATTCAGAAAATGAAAGCGCTCGGCATCGTGGCCGATTTACAGCCCGCCTGGCTTTGGCTGGACGGTGCAACGCTGGCCAAGCAGTTCGGCTACGGCCGGCTTCAGTATTTCCAGCCCTACAAGACGCTGTTTGACCAGGGAGTGACCATCGGCGGCGGCTCCGACCACATGCAGAAAGTGGGCAGCCTCCGGTCCATCAACCCCTACAACCCTTTCCTGGGGATGTGGATCACCATCGTCCGCCAGCCTCGCTGGACCGATCAGCCGCTCCACCCGGAGCAGCGCATCACCCGCGAGCAGGCGATCCGCCTCTACACCATCAACAATGCCTTTCTCACTTTCGAGGAGAAGGAGAAAGGCTCCCTCGAAAAAGGCAAGCTTGCCGACTTGATTGTGTTGAACCGGGACATCCTGACGTGCCCGGCCGATGAGATCCGCAATATCACCGTGGACCAGACGTATCTCGGCGGCAAGCTGGTCTTTTCACGGTAGAGCCGGCATGCCGCCGATCTTGTACAATGGGCTTGGGAGGACGCGGGAGTAACTCAATGGTAGAGTCACAGCCTTCCAAGCTGTTGGTTGCGGGTTCGATTCCCGTCTCCCGCTCCAGCCTGCTCTCGGTCTTGCTGGTGTAGCTCAGTTGGTAGAGCATCTGACTTGTAATCAGAAGGTCGTGGGTTCAAATCCCACCGCCAGCTCCATCTCTCTCCCCGACCTCGGCTGTTAAGCGCCGATTCTTACAAACCATTTGTGCGAGCTGGCCACAATCTGCCAGCCTTCGCTCGCGTAGAGAGCATTGCCTTTGTCATTGTCTGACAGGCACTCCAGATGGACGTGCTCAGTGCCCAGTCGTCGAAAATGTTCGAGCATCCCACGCAACATGCCCCGGCCATAACCCTTGCCCTGATGCCGCAGGTCCACGGCAAGCAAGTCGATGAATCCCAGCTTCGTTCGATCATCGACGGTCCCCGTCGCCGCCGCCACAACTTCCCCGTCCGCTTCCCCCACCAGGATGATTTGTGTCGCCAATACTTCCTCGATGCGCTGCTCCCACCGCTTTCGCCAATCGCAGCCGTTCAGCGGGCCGAACTTGTCATCGAGCTTCTTGAACCACGTAATCGGCTCGAAACTGTCGATGATCATCCTGCCGAGCGTCGCGTACTCGGACGGGTCCGCCAGCCGAAAACGAAGATTGCCCATGTAGGAGAGCGTACCACTGGCCCACGGCTTGCTAGCATCTCGCTGGGAGGAAACATGAGATTGCAGCCGGCAATGGCGCGAAACGCGCCCAGGACAGTGGAAATCAAGGCGATCAAAGACGCCCCCGGGGCGCGGCGAAGCGTCGCCGGCGGCCCCTCTTTCGACCGCGCGCTGCGGAAGGCCATCGATAGCGCGCCAAAAACCGGTCGCACCGCCGCCGATAACATGCCGCAAGTCGTGGTTTCGCCTTTCAACCCGCTCGGCCTTCCCGTCAGCACCACCCTTGCTCCAACCAGCGAGGAAGTCGCCGCCAACCCGCAGCGCTACGCCGGCACTTCGTTTGATCCGGCGCGCCGCATCAACGGACTCCGCATCGAGGAACCGCCGGAACAGGCGCCCCCGGCGTTCACTGCCTGGACGCCGCAAATGTTCGACGAGTGGAACAGGGTCAACTATGTCACCGTTCCGCCGCCGGGCTCGAGGCCAACCAGAGATCCCAATGTGTTCTTCACCGCCGGCGGGGCGACGTGGCATCGCCAGGGCACGGTGCCCGTGCACGCCACTTCTGCCGATTACGAACGTTGGCGGCAGGCGACTTTCTTCGGATAACGGAGGAACCTGCGCCGCGGGGGCGCTCCGTGATAGCATGTTTCCCAGCAAGGCCCCGCAACATCGTGACAGCGTTAAGCATTCTGCTGCTGCTCGAAGCGGTGGTGGCCGCCGAGGAAGTCACTCGCCACCGCCTTCCGCTGGCGTCTTCGGTCTTCCCACAAGGCGCCCGCCCCGGCACGACCCTCGAAGCGGAAGTCCTCGGCGAATTCCTCGATCGCGCTTCCAGTGTGGTTTTCTTCGACAGCCAGATCCAGGCGGTGATTCTGAATTCCGCACCCACGCTGCTGAAGCTCGAAATCCGTGTGCCGGAGGATGCCTTCTACGGGCCGCATTATTTCCGCCTTGTGACTCCCCGCGGCGCTTCCGCGCCTTTGCTCTTCCGAATCGGCGATCTCCCCCGGGCTCGGGAGCAGGAGCCGAATTCCACTTTGGCCCAAGCCTCCAAAGTGCCAACGCCCGTGACCATCGATGGACGTTTGAACACGGATGGCGACTTCGACTTCTACCGCTTCCATGTCAAAGCCGGCGAAAGCTGGCTCTTCGACCTGCGTGCGGCCCGGAACGGCAACGGCCTTGACGCCGCGCTCATTCTGCTGGACGCCACCGGCCGCAAGCTCGCTCATTCGGAAGACCATTTCATCTGGGACCCCTTTCTCTATCACACGTTCCCTGGCGAAGGGGACTACATCGCGGTGGTGCAGCCGACCCATCGCAACAACGATCCCAATTTCGCCTATGAACTCGATATCCGGCAGGCGCCGCATCTGGAGACGATCGCGCCGCTGAGCTTCACCCCGGGGCAAGAGACGGAAGCCACTCTTTACGGCGCCGGTCTCGACACCGCCGGCGCAAAGATCGAGTTTGATGAACAAGGCTTTCGCGGCCAAGTCCTCGCCATGCGCGCCTCGGAGGCGCTGTTGCGGGTCACGGTTCCTGAGAAGGCATCGCCGGGTGGGCATACGCTGGCGCTCGTCACCGCGGCCGGTCGATCCAATCCCGCCCGCTTTCTGGTGGACACGGTTCCTCAACTGCCGGCCCGCACAGGGCCGGCCGGCCCTCCAAGCTCTGGAGAGACTGTCGGGCATGCAGGCCGGCCAGGCTCCGTTGTGCGGGCGGGTTCCTTAGACGAAGATTCAAAGGAAATCATTCCGCCTATCTCGATCAACGGCAATGCCCGCTACCGGGAGCCGGAGCGTTTCGAGCTCGATGCCAGACCGGGCGAAACACTGGTGTTTGAAGTGCGTGCCGGGCGCTTCGGTTCGCCAGTCGATTCCCTGCTGCGCCTGCTCAACGCGGCCGGAAAGGTGGTCGCTTCCAACGACGATTTCGCTTTCACCGTCGCCGACTTCTATAACAAGGATTCGCGCCTGTCGTACACCTTCAAGGAAAGCGGCCGATATACGATCGAGATCCGCAACATGGTCAGCACCACCGGTGAACACTATCCGTACCAGCTTCGCGTGACCCCCGCGGAGCCTCACTACGAGATTGGCTTTGGTACGGAGCGGCCTTACATCTATCCCGGCCAGCGGACGCGGCTCAAGATCACCGCTGTGCGCCGTGATGGCCACAAGGAAGCGATCCCGCTCCAGATTTCCGGACTCCCCGCTGGTTTTGGCTGTGAGCCGGCGGAAATCGCCGCCGGCAAGAACGAAGGAGAAATCCAGATCGTTGCCGACGCCTCTTTGAAGCCTGGAACGTACGCCGTTTTGCGCGTCCATGCCGGTAACGAGACCGCCTGGAGGCCGGTGCGCATTTCGAGCGGCGGCGGCGAGGGCGCCACCTTCGCAGGCGTCGATCAGGCGTTGCTGGTCGTTGCCGAAAAGCCCTCCTTTTCGCTGGAAGCAGCCGCCACCAACATTAATCTTCCACGAGGCGCCACGGCGGTGATCCCGGTGATGATCCGCCGCGAGCCCGGCTCGAGCATGCCGATTGAATTTCACCTCGAGAACCTGCCGGCTGGCGTGACCATGGAACCGGCGGCCGCCCAACCTGGCGAAGAACGCATCGACCTGCGGGTGCGCGCCGCCGGCGATGCGGTTCCGGGCCGTGCGGGCCGCATCGCGATTCTCGGATTGGCCGGCGCGGAGATGCAGGAAGCGCCTCGCGTCAGCATACAAGTGGATTGAACATGAGGATCAGCGTCTGCTTTCTTGCCGCCATGTTGAGCGCCGCGCCACGCACGCCCCTGAAGCTCAGCATCACTCCGAATAATCCGCTGCTGTTCGGTAAAGGCAGCACGCAGCGGCTGGTTGTGATGGTTGAATATGCCGATGGCGGCTCGGAAGAGATCACCGCCAATGCCGTCTTTCAATCGGCGAAACCCGCCGTTGCCACTGTCAGCGCCGATGGCCTGATCCGCGCCGAATCGAATGGCGGCGCCATGATTCGCGCTGCGTACAAAAGTCTCAGCGCCGCCACCACGGCTTTGATCCAGCGCGCCAGCGCTGCGCTTCCCGCCAGCTTTGCCGGCGATATCCTTCCCATCCTCACCAAGTATGGATGCAACAGCGGAAGCTGCCACGGAGCGCTGAATGGCCAAAACGGTTTCAAGCTCTCGCTGTTCGGCTATGAACCGGAAGCCGACTTTGAGATGATCGTGCACAAGCACGACGGCCGCCGTATCGACCGCGGCAGCCCGGAAAACAGCCTCCTGCTGGCCAAGCCGGCGTTTCGTGTGCAGCACGGCGGCGGCAAGCTGATGCGGGCGGACTCACCGGACTATCAGACGCTGCTCGCCTGGATCGGCGGCGGGGCCAAGCGGGAGCCGGCCGGGGAGCGCAGGATGATCGCGCTTCGCGTGCTGCCGGAAATGAGCACGTTGTTTGGCCGCCAGGCGAAACGGCGTCTGCTGGTTACGGCGCGCTACTCGGATGGCACGGAATCCGACGTCACCGCCCTGGTCAGGTTTTCCTCCAACGACGACACCATCGCCAGCGTAAATGCGAGTGGCGAAGTGACCGCCGTGCGCGGCGGCGAGACGGCGATCGTGGTCCGCGGCCCCGGAGTCGCTTCGGCCGCCAGGACAGGCGTTGTGCTCGAGAAGCGCTCCTTTCAGCCGCTTCGCGTGCGCAACTTCATCGACGAGCACATTCACGCCAAGCTGGTGCGGCTTTCCATCCCGCCGTCGGCTCCGGCGGACGACGCTGCCTTCCTTCGCCGCGCTTTTCTGGACATCATCGGGATCATTCCGTCTTCCGAAGAAGCGAGCGCGTTTCTGGCGAGCAAGGATCCGGACAAGCGCGCCAGGCTTGTCGATCGGCTGCTGAAGCGCCCCGAGTACGCCGACTACTGGGCCATGTACTGGGGCGATCACCTCAACAACACCAAGCAGCTCCTCTACAACAAAGGGCCCTATGCCTTCACTCGCTGGCTGGTCACCGAGTTCACCCGGAATGTCCCGTACGATCAGTTTGTCCGCAAGCTGATCACGAGCACCGGCAACATGTTTGACACGCCGGCCGCCAGTTACTACCCGCTGATGAAGAAGGAACTCGATCTGGCGGCCATCACCAGCCAGCTCTGGCTCGGCGTCTCGATCGAGTGCGCCCGCTGCCACAATCATCCGCTGGAACGCTGGACGCAGTCCGACTTCAACGGCATGGCCGCCTTCTTTTCGCAGATTCGCTACAAGAACCAGGGGCCGCGCAACAACGAGCGCTCACTGTATCTGGATTTCGACCGCCAGTTTCTTCATCCCGATACAAAGCAAACGCATCAGCCCAAGCCGCTCGACGGACCCGTGCTCGCCATCAAAGGGCTGGAGGACCGCCGCGAGCTGCTCGCCGATTGGATGACTGCCAAAGACAACCCGTTCTTTGCGCGGGCGCTGGTGAATCGCCTGTGGCACAACTTCATGGGACGCGGCTTTGTCGAGCCGGTGGATGACTTCCGCGTGACCAACCCGGCCACCAACGAGCCACTGCTCGATGCGCTGGCGAAAGATTTCATCGAGCACAACTACGATCTGCACCATTTGATCCGGCGGATCACCTCTTCGAGCGCCTATCAGCTTTCCAGCGTGCCCGTGAAGGGGAACAAAGAGGACACGATGGCCTACTCGCGCTACTACCCCAAGCGTCTGGGCGCCGAGCAACTGCTCGATTCCATCTCGCTTGCCACCGGCGTGGCCGAGACGTACCGGTCGCTCTATCCCGGCTCTCGCGCCGTTCAGTTGCCGGAACCCGAGATCGAGTCCTATTTCCTGGAGGTGTTTGACCGCCCCTCGCGTCAGTTGGTTTGCGAGCGCAAGAACGCACCCACGCTCAATCAGGTTTTGCACATGGTGGGCGGCGACACCGTGCACCGCAAAGTAACGGATGGAGGCGGCTTTCTTGCCGAAGCCGTTGGGCGTTTTTCCAACGATCGTGAGCTGATCGATGAACTCTACCTGCGAGCGCTCTCACGGTTCCCCGATGAAGAGGAGCGCGCCGTCGCGCTGAACACAGCACGCAAGGCCCGAAACCGCCGCCAGGGGATGGAGGACGTGTTTTGGGCTCTTTTGAACTCCAAGGAGTTCCTATACAATCACTAGTAGCGCAGGCGCCATGACAATCACCAACCACACTGACCTCTTCGGCCGGCGCGATTTCCTCCGCATCGGCTCACTTGGCCTCGCCGGTATGCACCTGGCCAGCGCCTTGAAGGGCGCCGCCACCGGGGCGCGCAAAGACATCTCCTGCATCCTGCTCTGGCAAAGCGGCGGCTCGCCGCACCTGGACACCTTCGACCTGAAGCCGGATGCACCCAAAGAGATTCGCGGCGAGTTCACCCCCATCCCCACCAACGTCCCCGGCATTCAGATCTCGGAGCATCTGCCGTTCACCGCCAAAGTTGCCGACAAGTACACCATCCTCCGCTCACTGCGCTCGAAGGAAAACAACCACGAGCGGGCCATCAACTACCTGCTCACCGGTTACCTGCCGCTGCCCACCATCGAATTCCCCAGCATGGGCTCGGTGGTCTCCAGGAAGCTGGGGTCCAGGAACGGAATGCCGCCCTATGTCGCCGTGCCCAACACGTTCCCCTCTTACGGCGCTGGCTTCCTCGGCGGCGAGCACAATCCATTCATCTCCGGCGATCCCAACGTGACCGGTTACAAGGTCCGCGATCTCACTCTGCCTGCCGACGTGGATTGGAGCCGCATCAGCGACCGGCGACACCTGGTCGAGCAGATGGACAAGAAATTCCGGAGCATCGAAGCCAGCCCGGACTTCCAGGCTCTCGATCAGTTCTCGCAAAAGGCCTATGCCCTGATGAGCTCGCCGGTGGCCAAGAAGGCATTTGACATTCAGGCCGAGCCGGAGAAGCTGCGCGAGCGCTATGGCCGCACTCCCGTGGGCCAAGGGGCGCTTCTGGCGCGGCGGCTGGTTGAATCCGGAGTCCGCTTTGTCACCGTGGCCAAAGGCTGGCTCAATTACGACACCCACGGCGACAATTTCAACACCATGAAGAAAGTGCTGCTGCCGGAGTTCGACCGCGCGTTCGCCACCCTGGTCGACGATCTCCACCAGCGGGGCATGCTCGAGACCACGCTCGTCCTTGGAATGGGTGAATTCGGCCGGACGCCCAAGGTCAATGACGCCGCCGGACGCGATCACCACTCGAAAGCCTGGTCCATCGTGCTGGCCGGAGGCGGCATCCCCGGCGGACGCGTTCTCGGCGCCACCGACAAGACTGCCACCGAAGTCACCGACCTCCCGGTCGAGCCTGAAGACCTGCTGTTCACCCTCTACACGATCCTCGGCGTGGACCCCGCTTACGAGTTCCACTCATCCATCGGCCGCCCCGTCAAGGTCGTCCATGGGGGCAAGCTGATTCCGGGGTTGCTGGGCTGAGCGCCTGTCATGGAATTACTGCTTCAGGTTGACACCTCCGCTTGCTCACGCGCGCGGCTCAGAAAGCGCTTCCGAGCCGCGACCGTTAGGGAGCGGTTGGCACACTTATTTCGTGACAGGGCCTGACCGGAAGTGTGTCTTTTTCTTCTGTTGCTGTTTCTCCAGGAACCGCCGCCTCAGCCGGCGGTGGAGCCCAAAGAGGCGTCCGCTCGAAAGCCGGAGCCGGAGCCGAAAGAGACGGACACTTCACAGCGCACACGCATCAATCTGGCGGGTCAAACGAACTCGAGTGCGGGTGAGAGCCGCCGCAATGAAAACGTCCAGTTCAATCTGATCGACACCAACACGGTAAGAGATCTGAATGTGCGCGTGGGCGCAACCGCCTCCGTGGTTGCTGAGTTCCGTGCTGACGCTTCCTATTTCGGAACCGAATACGGCAATCGCCCGCTGCCCGCGCTTCATCCGCCGCCCGCGTCCAAGCCGGGCGCTCCCCACGGCAACGCCTGGTACTCGCACAACAACAGCATCTTCAGCGCGCGGTCCTTCTTTCAGGTGGGGGACGTGCAGCCGGCGCGCGAGAATGACTACGGATTCCAGCTCGGTTCGAAGCTTTCCCGCTTCGGTGCGATTGCTCTCGATGGGCGTCAGCAGAAACTGCACGGCCAGGTGAACGGCAATGTGCTGGTTCCGCTGCCGGGCGAGCGGACGCCCCTGACGACCGATCTCGAGGGTCGCCGTATCGTTCAGCGGTTTCTGGCCGCCTATCCGCGTCAGCTTCCCAACCGCACCGACATTGATCCTCGGGCGCTCAACACCAACGCGCCACAAGCCATCAACATCAACTCCACGGGCGTGCGTTACGATCTGCCGCTTCGCCAGAAGAGCTACCTGGGGATTCTCTACCAATTCACCTCGCAGCAGGTGGATGCTTTCCAACTGGTCGCCGGTCAGAATCCCGACACGGATACACACGCTCACAACGCGCGTATTTCGTACCGCCGAACGATCTCCGCTTCCACCACGGCGGCGCTCACAGCGGGTTTTGACAGGATCACCACTTCGATCCGCCCGGAGCCTGGCGCCGTCGGCCCTTCGGTCTCGATTGCAAACTTCATCGCCACCCTCGGCCCGTCTCCGCCGATCCCCATCATCCGCGCCGTCAACCGTTATCGACACGCAGCCCAGCTTCAGCAATTGCGCGGCCAGCACAACTGGTACGCCGGGGCGGAAGTGATTCGCCACCAGACCAACGGCCGGGACCAGGATACCGAACGAGGCGTTTTCCAGTTCAGCAACGACTTCGGCCGGGACGCCATCACCAACCTGCGGCTCGGCGCCGCCAGCAGCTACGTGCAATCTTTGGGGAACACCTGGCGCGGCTACCGGCACTGGGGCTTGCAATTCTACGCCGGCGACCGCTGGCGGCTTACGCCGGATTTCTCGATCGACTACGGCCTTCGGTATGAGCCCGTCACGACGCCTTATGAGGTCCACCAGTTCGATGTGGTCCCGTATCCGTGCGACTGCAACAACGTTGCACCGCGCTTTGGATTCGGGTGGCGGCTGCCGATGCATTTCGGACGCATCCGTGGAGCCTATGGGGTCCAGTACGGCGAGATCTTCTCCACCACTTTCAGCCAGGTGCGCATGAGTCCGCCTTCTAATTATCGCATCGCCGTTGGCCAGCCGAGCCTCACCGACCCGCTGGGCGGGATCACCATCGACAAACTCCCTCCTGGTTTCCGCTCCGGCTATTTCTATGTCTCGCCCCATCTGGTCTCGCCGTATTCGCACCAGTACAACTTCAGTTGGGAGCCGGATTTTGCAGGCAACTGGAAACTGCAACTGGCTTACGTCGGGAGCCGCTCGTGGAAACTCTTTCAAATGTGGTTTGAGAACCGCGCGCATCCCGTGCCCGGCATTCCGCAAACCAGCGGCACCATCAATCAGCGCCGGCCGGACCCGACCCGGCTCGAAGTGTTCCGTCTCGAGGGTTCCTCACGCGGCTACTATGACGCCGCCCGCGTGACGCTGCTGACGCCCCGCCAGCACCGCTTCAGCGGCGAAGTCTCCTACTGGTTCAGCAAAGCCATGGATCTGGGCAACGACTACACGGCAACGCTGTCGGGCGCCGATGCCAGGCAGGGACGCAGCCAGTCGGAATTCTTCGTCCACCAGGACCTGAAGGGGCTTTCTTTGTTCGATCAGAAACACGCCTTTCTGATGCGCGGCGCCTATGACCTTCCGCTGCTGGCAGCCGCTCGCGGCGCGCTGCGAAGCGTGTTCGGCGGCTGGACGATCTCCGCCGTCGGGCTGGTCAAGAACGGGACGCCGTTTTCTGTTGAATCCGGCTCGGACTCGCCGGGATTCGGCAACGTCGATGGGCAGGGCAGCGACCGCGTCCATTTGCTGAACCCGGCCGTGCTGGGGCGCACCATCGGGAATCCGGACACATCTCTCGGCCTGCTGCCCCGCTCTGCGTTTGCCTTTATCCAACCGACAGAGGATCGAGGCAACCTCGGCCGCAACACGTTCCGGCGCGGCAAGATCGCCAATGTCAACGCCTCCCTGGCCCGCACCTGGCGCTTTTCTTCCGAACGTTCAGCCGAGTTTCGGGCCGAGTCGATCAACTTCTTCAACACGCCGCAATTTGCCGAGCCCAGCAAAGAGGTCAGCTCGCCGAGCTTCGCCAAGATCACGAACACGCTGAACGACGGCCGCACCTTTCGCTTCCTCGTTCGCTTCCGCTTTTGAATCGTGACACGGTACCATTTCAGATGCCATGTGTCGCCTTGCTCTGTTATTCTTCCTGATCAGCTCCTGCTTTGCGCAGGAACTGCGGCTGCTTCCCTTCCTGAAGGACTACACCGCCGAACGCGCAGGCTCCTGGGATCGCACCGGAGCCAATGACGACGGCGGCAGCCGCAATCCACTTCAACCGAAAGAGACACGCACTCTGGCCGAGCTCGAAGGCCCCGGCATCCTCACCCACATGTGGTTCACCATCGCCACCCAGGAGCGCTATCACTTGAAACGGCTGGTGCTGCGCATCCACTGGGATGGGGAACCGCTGCCCGCGGTGGAAGCGCCCATCGGCGATTTCTTCGGACTTGGCCTCGGCGAGTATTTCCTCTGGGAATCCGGCCCGCTGAGCGCCGGCTCGCAGAAGGCGCTGAACTGCTTTTTCCCCATGCCGTTCCGTAAGTCCGCCCGGATCACCATTACGCATGAAGGCGAGATGCCCGTGCGCAGCTTCTATTACAACTTTGACTGGGAAAAGCACAGATCTCTGCCGGAGAATACGGCCTACTTCCATGCCGAATACCGGCAGGCAACACCCAACAAAGGCTGGACGGATGACTGGAGCCGCAACGGAGAGGAAAAGGTCAACAGCAAGCCTAATCTGGACGGCAAGGACAACTATGTGATCGTCGAAGCAGAAGGCCGCGGCCACTTCATCGGCGTGGTTCACAGCATTCTCCAGAATCAAGGCGACTGGTGGGGCGAAGGCGACGAAATGATCTTCATCGACGATTTCTCCAAGCCCAGGATCACCGGCACGGGCTCAGAGGATTATTACCTGGGCGCCTGGTGTTATGGCAATTGCGGCATCAGCCCCTTTGGCAGTTCACGGCCGACGTTCTCTTATCAGCGTTACGGCAATCCAGTGAACGGCGGCGATCATCGCGGGGCCGGCTGGATGGTCTACCGCTTCCACACCGAGTCGCCCATTCCATTCACCGAGCGCTTCAAGATGACCATCGAGCATGGCCACGCCAATCATCGCTCGGACAATTTCTACACCGTCGCGTACTGGTATCAGACCGGCCCGCACCGCAAGCGGGCGCCGCTGCCGCCGGTGGAAGACCGCATCCCCAGGATGTTCAATACCGGCGGGCCGACGACGGGGCGGCCATGAACCACACGCGATTGCTTGTGGTGGCGGGTCTGCTGGCGGGCCCGGCCATGGTTGTTGCCAAGGTGCACGTGGACCTTGACGAAACAGCCGACTTCTCCAGATACAGGACGTTCACCATTCGCGACGGCCGCATCCGGAGTCCTCATCCAACTCTTGACAACTCGCTGGTGCAAAAGAAACTTCACACCGCAATCGCCGCCGAGCTGAAGAAGAAAGGACTGACGGAGGCCACTGCAAAAGCCGACGTGATCGTCACATTCAGCGTCGGCTCACGCGACCGGAAGGAGGTTGAGACTTTCCCCTCGGGCGGACGCGGCAGGGGCAGCCGGCGCTATGTCTATCGCGTCACGGATTCGACACTCGTCATCGATCTGCGGGATCCCGGGACCAAAGAGCTTGTCTGGCGCGCCACCTGCACCGACACGGCGCAGGATCCGGCCAGGCTGGAAAAGAAGATCAGCGAAGACGTGAGCAAGGCCTTCAAAGACTACCCGCCGAAAAAGAAAAAGTAGTGGTCTCTTGGCGGGGCAGCAATCAGGAGAGACTCCGCAATCTCTGAAGAGGTGGCTGGCCTCTCGAAAAGCGAAGCCGGGACCTTCCCCGGATCGGCGGCGCGGGCGGCGCGGGCGGCCAGCCGAAGTTTTTGACTGCTGAGCGAATGTGCAGTAGCCTCAGAACTCCTATAGTATGGTAGCTGGTTTTCACAGAACGTCGAATTGGCCGACAGTTGG
>JACQDF010000045.1 GCA_016201205.1 Acidobacteriota bacterium | reverse complement strand
TGCGTTCCCTGAACATTGAGCCCCATAAATTTCATGGCGAATGGAATTATACCATCCGGCCGAGAAACCAAAAGCCGAAGCAGTGAACTTGGTCAAGTTAATTTGCGGCGGTCCCTTAGTGTCGCCGGGATCGCGGCCGCCCAGGACATCCGTGGCCGCCTCCTGGGGAAAGTAATGGATCCTTCGTCGGCGGCTGTTCCGGGGGCCAGCGTCATGGTGGTCCATAGCGCGACCAACGTGTCGATCCCCACTCAGACCAACGGCGAAGGAAATTTCGTCGCCGTGCTCGATCCGGGCGTCTACACGGTGACCGTGGAAGCGGCTGGATTCAAGAAGAGCGTGGTCTCGGGAATCACCGTGCGCACCGGCGATCATCTTGGCATGGATTTTCGCCTGGAAATCGGAGCGCTGGGCGAATCGGTGACCGTAAAGGGAGAGGCGCCGTTGCTCGAAACCGCCAACGCGGACCTGGCGCAGGTGGTCGAACGACGCTACATCGACCAGCTTTATATACCGAACCGAAATCCTCTGAACCTGCTCGCGCTGACGCCCGGCGTGACCGGCATCGACGACGGCCGCTTTTCCGACAGCCAGCAAAACCAGTTCAGCATCAACGGCGGCGGCGGCCAGGAAGGCAATAACGAGATCATCATCGATGGGGCTTCCGTCGTCATGCCGCGGCAGCGCGGCAGCATCGCCGCCTCGCCCTCCGGGGACGCGGTCCAGGAGTTTCGCGTCCAGACGACCCTTTTTGATTCCTCCTACGGGCGCACCGCCGGCGGCGTAGTCAGCTATTCGACGCGCAGCGGCGGCAACCAGCTCCACGGGTCGTTCGAGGGATTCCTCCGAAAGAACGTCTTGGAAGCCAACGGCTGGACTAGAAACCGCAACGGCCTTCCGCGGCCGGACATCGACCGGAAGTTCTTCTCCGGCGCTCTGGGCGGCCCGCTCTACCTGCCGAAACTGTACGACGGACGGAACCGGACCTTCTTCTTTTTCAATGTGCAGAAGGAGAACATCACTACCGGGTCCACCTTCCTCGGGCGGGTGTTTACCGATTTGGAGCGCAAGGGGGACTTTTCACAAACATTGAGTCCGCAAGGCACGCCGCTGGCCGTCTACGATCCCTTCACCACGGTTGTCAGCGGCTCGACGGCCATGCGCCAACCGTTCTCCGGAGTGAGGATCCCGGCATCGCGATTCGACGCCACCGGAGCGGCGCTGGCCAACGCCTATCCGCTTCCCAACCAGCAAGGGACCCCGCAGGTCGGCGTCCAGAACTGGGGCGGGGTCGGAAGCAACTCGGAGCCGGCCAAGCAGGTGAGCCTCCGCATGGACCAGGTAGTGAGCGCACGCCAGCGGTTCTATGGCCGCTTCGGCTTCATGACGTTCGATCAGAACCTCACCGGCGTGCCCGATGGATTCGAGTTCGCCGGCGAGGACCACCGCCACTTCTTTACCGGAAATCTAAACGACGACTACACCATCAACCCAACCTTCCTGATGACGCTTCGTTACAGCTTCGGACGCTACTCTTCCGACACCTTTTACTCCGCCCAGCGGATGGACCCGGCGGCACTCAAGGTGGCTGACATCGTGGTGCGGAACGCGATCTTTTTTTCCTGGCCGCGATTCATCCCGGCAGAAGGGTTGATCGGCACCGGCGGGCGGATCAAGTACCGGGCCAACGACACGCACTCGATCGTGCCCACCTTCACGAAACTCGCCGGCAACCATTCCGTGCGCTTTGGCGCGGACCTCCGGCTGGTGAACTGGAACTCGCGAGAGCCCGGGTTCGACGGAGCCGGGCGGTTCGATTTCAACAACACCTTCACTCGCTCTGATCCGTTCGCGCCGGCGACGGCGCGCTTGTCCGGCACTTCGATGGCCTCGATTCTGCTCGGCACTCCCTCCGGCGGCAACCTCGGAGGCTCGACCCCTTACTCCCTCAGACATTATTACTACGCCGGTTTCGTTCAGGACGACTGGAAGGTTACGCGGAAGCTGACGCTGAACCTCGGCCTGCGGTACGAGATCGAAACGCCGTACCGGGAGCGATACGACCGCCTGACTTACGGCTTCGACTACACGTCCCCGAATCCAGTGCAGGTCCCTGGAATGCAACTTCGCGGCGGGCTGCTGTTTGCCGGCGCAAGCGGACAGCCGCGGTGGCAGGGGCAGTTCGACAAGAACAACTTCGGACCACGGTTCGGACTCGCGTACCAGTTGCGGTCTACTACCGTTCTGCGCATGGGCTACGGCCTGTTTTACGGATCCGATTCCGGGGAGCTGGATACAACCACCGGAGTGCCGCCCACCTACAATGTGGCGGCGCCTTACGTCGCCTCGACCGACGCCGGCGCCACGCCGTTTACGACGCTGGCCAACCCGTATCCCAATGGGGTCCCGCCCATCACCGGAAACAGCCTCGGTCTCGCCTCGAGGATCGGCAACAGCATCTCGTTCACCGATCAGAACCGCGTTTCGCTCTACTCGCAACAATGGCAGTTCAGCATCCAGCAGAGCCTGCCGTCCAAGATCCGCGTCGAAGCTGCTTTCGTCCGCATGCTGAGCCTGAAGGGGATGGAGAGTTTCAACCTGAACGAGAAACCCGACCAGTACCTGGCGCTGGGCGCTGACGAGAACCGGCGTGTACCGAATCCGTTCTTCGGGATTTTTCCGGCGGACTCTTCCCTCGGCGGCGCCTCCACCGTCGTGCAACGGCAATTCTGGCTTGCGTATCCGCAGTTCAGCGGCGTCTCCAAGCAAGGGTCCAATACCCGGAAGACCGTGTACCACGCCGTGCAGATCAACATGGAGAAACGTCTCTCGCACGGCCTGACTGTGCTGGGCAATTTCACGGGCTCCAAGCTGCTGCAAAACTACACTAGCAGCCTGGTGAATACGCGGCGCTACCGGACCGTGTCGGAATTGGACATTCCGCGCGTCTTCAACGTTGCCTATGTCTATGAGTTGCCCTTTGGAAAGGCATCGAAAGGCGTCACCAGGCGCCTGCTCGGCGGATGGTCGACCAGCGGCCGGCTGAACTTGTCGGCCGGCACGCCTCTGCAAATCACCGACTCCAATGGCCGGCCGGTCCGGTTGCGGAACGCCGCCAAGAGCGGTCCGGTCAGCGAACGGCTGGGCGACAGATTCGACCCGGCGACGCGCCAGGTGCTGAACCCGTATTTCGACGTGACGGCCTTCCAGTCCCTGCCCAACCAGTACGTAATCAGCCCGACTCCTCCTTTCCTGCCGGAACTGAGGACGCCGGGCCGCCGGTCGTTCGACATGTCGCTCATCAAGCACATCGGCGTCCGGGAGAACGTCGGCGTTGACGTGCGCGCCGATGCTTCCAACCTGACCAACACGCCCAATTTCGACGCGCCGGACACCAACATGGCGAACCGCGCCAACTTCGGCGTCATTCGTTCGGCCGGCGCCGGGCGGATTGTCCAGTTTGCCTTCCGCGTGATCTTCTGATCAGGTTCCCATGCGCGCACCCATTTTGATTCTGACCGCCGCCGTCTCCGCGGCCGCCCAGCAGCCAGGACGATACCTGGACGTCGTCCGCTCCTTCGTCGAAACGATGATGGCGAAGGGGACCGACCGCTACGGATCCGTCCATTCGCCTCTTTTTGCTTCGATGCTCAACCTGGAAACGATGTCCCTGTTCGACATCCGGGTGGACGACCTGTTGCGGGATTCGGGGCCCCAGGTCCGCGCCCTGGGCCACGGGATTCCTGATCCTCCGGCTGGTATTCGTCCCGGAGACCGCGCGCCGCTCGGCAACAACCTCGAGCACGACATCATGCTCCTGCGGGTCATGTACGAACTGAGCGCCGTGACCGGAGATTCGAAGTACGCGGACCAGGCCAGGGCCATCCTGCGATTCTGGCTGCTGAACTGCCAGAGTCCCGCCACCGGGCTGATGGCCAGCGGCGAGCACATGAGCTGGAACTTCCTTCACGAGAAAGCCTACGGTGACGTGCACGAGGTGTTCCGCAGGTTTCCTTTCTTCGAGCAGCTCTATTCGGTCGACCCCTACCGTGCGCTGGGGATTGCCGACGGCATGTGGATGGCGCAAATCGGAGAGAAAAAGCACGGCGATTTCAGCCGTCACGCCGGCTACCACTCCTACCGGGCGAGCGTCGGCGGCGCACCTGACGTGGCCTTTCCGCGCCACGCAGGCTTCTATATTTGGACCTACGCCAACGCCTACGTCGAGAGCCGCGATCCGAAGTTCATCGAGCGCGCCGAGGTGCTGATCGAAAGCCGCACCAGCCTGCGCATGCAACCGTGGAGCCTCATCGTTCAGCCCGGCGGCTTTCGACCCGTGCATTCGGTGGACCCTGCGATGCGGATTCTGCTGTGGGATGCCGCCGAACTTGTGCCCGCCAGAAAAGAGGCCTGGCAAAAGGCCGTGCGCCAACTCGACGAAAGGGCGTTAGTGGAGGCGCGGCTGAGCCGCCCGCGCCGCGGCCTCTGGGAAATGGCATACGGCGACGCCGGCGTCTCCGGAACCGCCCTCGAGCACTTCACGCATTACCTTCAAAGCGGCGACGAGCGGTTCCTCCGACTGGCCGAACAGATCGCGGACGCCTACGTCGCCGAGGGATGGCCCGCCAGCACGGGATCGCTTTGGCCGAAAGCGCCGGGACAAGTGATTTCCCTTCTCGTGTCGCTTAGCGGGGAGCCGCGCATTGCGAAAGACAAGCAGAAGCGCTACCGCGAATTCGCCGTACTGGCTGCTGACCGCTCGATTTCGCTGTTCTCCAGGAACGGTCTGTTCCGCGCTGACGGGCAAGCGCGGCACTACGAAGCGATCACGGGGGCCGACGACCTCGTCTACTCCCTGCTCCAGCTCTACTGTGCGCTGGCCAAGCCCGAGCTCAAGTTGACACATATCGACGTGAACCTCTGAAGCGGATGTGCGGGCGCACGTAGCCGGCTCAGTCGTCCAGAGAACCTTGACTTCCAGCCAATAAAGGATTAGCTATTAGCATTGGCTGAAATTGATTATGGAGGGAAATCGCTTGTCGCGCTCATCAAATGTCAGCAAACTGCTTCCGCTTCTCACCTTAGCCACACTGGCGCTCAACTGTACGCTGCCCGCTCAACAGCCCCCGGCGCCGCCGCCAAGAGCGGTGGATCTCGCCCTCGCCCCTGAAGCTCATTGCCGCGATGCGATGGGGCGGACCAGGAACTGCCAACTCGGAGACACGATCTTTATCGGCTTCACCAATCTTCGTGAGTGGATGAATGCGGAACCCGACAGGAACAGGCCGAAAGATCTGGTGCTGGTCTTGGATGGCCGGGTCATGAAGGGCCTCACCCCCAGGGGTCCGGATACCCAATATAAGGAGCTGGCATTTGATCTCAGGCGTCTGGATGGCGACCAACCGGACAGCAAAGAGAACCGGGATACCTGGAATGTTCTGCTCAGCCGATCCAAGGGCACTGGCACCATGAGCGTTGGCGTGGCCCTCGGAGGAAACCCTCCCAACTTTGGCGCCGCCAGCATCACCTTCCAAACCTTCCCTTCTTATAGCTGGATCGTCGTAATCTTTCTTCTGGTGTTGCTGGCGCTCTTCCTGCTGCTGGCCTACATGAGTGACATCCTGCGCGACGCTGGACCCGATCCAGGCGCGCGTAAGCGCCTATCCTTCAGCCTCGCCCGTTGCCAGATGGCCTGGTGGTTCTTCATCATCGTGGGCGCATACAATTACATCTGGATGGTTACGGGCGACCACGACTCGCTGACGTCCGGCGCTCTGATCCTCATGGGCATCAGCGCCGCTACCGGCCTGGGAGCCGTCGTGGTGGATTCCAGCAAGCGTGATCAGCGGCAGTCATTGCAAAATGAACAGACCCTGCTGACCGCGCGCCTCGCGGCGCTCGCCACCGCCATAGCCGCCGCCCCCGCGAACCTGACTGATCTTCAAGCGGAGCAGGAGCAAAAAAAGGCGCGCTTGGCGGAGGTCATCACGGCGTTGAACGACCTGCCGTCGCCACCCGGTCCGTCCGATGGCTTCCTGCTTGACATTCTTCGTGACGAAACCGGTGTGAGCTTTCACCGCTTCCAGATGGCCGCCTGGACCGTTGTTCTCGGATTTGTTTTCGTAATCTCGGTTTATCGAACCTTGGCCATGCCGGATTTCAGCGCGACACTGCTTGGGTTGATGGGCATCGGCGCCGGAACCTACATCGGGTTCAAGATTCCCAATCCTCCAAAGTAGGGACGTACGCCCGGATGGTAGTTGTTCTCACTATTCTGGACACCGTTTGGAACCCACACCGGCCGATCCCGGCAAGAACGCCTTAAGCGGCGAAGCCCGGCTCCCCGCCCGCGACGGCGTTCCCGGCGGCATTAAACGCAGTGCGAGTGCGCCGAAGTGCTTCCTACTTCACGGACTGGAAGAGCAAAGACGACCGGATGACCTGGGACATCGAAGTGGGCTCGGCCGGCCGTTACGGCGCCGCGTTTGATCGTGTTCCCCGGGCTGGCGAGTCTTACGTCAAGGACTTCAAGCCTTTCCGCATCGGCACAATCTCCCTGGCCAAGTCGCGCGGCCGGATTACACTGTGGGAGACCGACATAGCAGGTGAACGCGTGGCCGATGTCCGCTACGTTGCACTGACGCGCGTTCAGTAGTGGAACTTCGCCGAGAGCTGAATGGTCCGTCCGGCGTTGCCGGCGGTGATGGTCGCCACCGCCGGGTGGCCGATGGTAGCGTTCGGCGCACCGGGATTGAAGTGGTTAGCAGCGTTGAAAAACTCGGCGCGTACTTCGAAGCGCTTCGTCTCGGTCACGCGGAATTCCTTGGCCAGCAGAAAATCGAAACTGAATTGTCCAGGCTCCCGCAGCGAGGGTTCGGTCCGCGAGGTATTCCCGAATGCGAAGGGGGCAGGCGAGGCATAGGCGGACGCATCGAACCAACGATTCAGGCCACGGTCCTCGCCGGTGAGTTGCCCGTTCCTTAAACGGTTGGGACGCGAGCCGCCTCCCAGTGAGCCGGTCAGGTTGGTGAACGTACCCAGGATCAGCGGGGCGCCGCTCAGCACAGTCGACAACACGCTCGCATTCCAGCCGCCCAGAGCCGCATTGAGTACTCCCCCGCGGTCGAGGAACCGCCGGTTCTTCCCAACCGGCAAATCGTAGACGATGGCGTAAGAGAGGTTGTGAGTTTTGTCGAAGCCCGACAATGACCTCTCTGCCCGCAAGTTGAAATTGTCCTGGACAGATGTGACGCCATTGGTGCGCGCGCTGTCAAATCCGGACGAATCGTCAATCGACTTGCTCCACGTGTAGGCACCCTGGAGAGCGAGAGAGCGAGCGAAGCGCCGCTCGAAGCGGACCTGAAGCGAATGGTAGCTGGAGTTTCCCATGGGAGTATACGGGGCCGAGATGCTGCCCCTGGTAGGATACGGACGCCGCGACTGAGCGTCGCCCGGACCCAGGCGCTCGAGCGGAACCTGATTCAACTGATAGCCCATGTGCAGGTGGGTGCCCTTGCTGCCTACATAGCCCACTTCGAGCATAGTGCCCGGCATCAGCTCCCGCTGGATGTTCAGGTTCCACTGCTGCATATAGTCGTCGGGATATTTCCTCGAAAGCCAGGATACGCCGGACTGGGCGGTCAGCACAAAAGGCTCCGACATGTTAATCGGAGGGGGTCCCGCCCGGAGCGTGAACGGGAAGGTGATCCCGTTGTCCGGCGAGAAATAGCTGTAGCTGCGGCTCCAAGAGCCGGTGGTGAAGGCCGTCTCGCCCAAGCCCTCCGTGTTGGAGGAAGCGAAGAAAATGCCATAACCGCCCCTCAGCACCGTGCGGTTGCCGCCAAATGGAGAGTATGCAAATCCTATGCGCGGTTGCCAGTTCTTCCAATTGGCATCGTATATCGTCTTCGGATAGCCGTTTTGCCCCGGGTAGTCCAATTGGAGCGTGCCGAGATTGAAGTTCGATTGCCGGTCACCAATCTCCTTTCGGGGAGTGGTCGCATCCCACCGCACGCCCAGGTTCAGCACGAGCTTGCTGGTGATGCGATAGTCGTCCTGCAAATACCCCGCCAGGTAGTTCCAGCGCATGCCGAAGGGCTTGGCCGGAATTGCGGCGACGCTGGTGTTGCTCGGAATCCCGAGCAGGTAACCCGCAAAACCCACACCCAGTCTCTGTGTCTGGGGGTCCAGTGTGGGCAGTGTGTTGAAAGTGAAATTGCCTGAGCTGGCGCCCGCTGTCCACGCCGCGGACCTCAGCTTGCGGAATTCCCCGCCGCCCTTTATGGAATGCCGTCCCTTGATCCAGGTAATGCTGTCGGAAAGCAGGAAATTGGATGCCGGAGTCTTGATAGCGTAGTCAGCCCCGCCGAAAGTGGTTAATCCGGTTATCGACACCTGCGGGAATTTGTCGACCGACACATTCTTTAAGCCGACCTTGCCCGCCCAATCTTCGCCAGTCCCGGGACCTGTCTTCGGCGTGTACATGCGGTGGTAGCCGAAGTGCAAGTTGTTAATCAAGTCCGGCCTGACGACGTAAACATGGTCCGTGGAGAGAACACGGGTATAAATGTTGTTGTTCCGAGGGAAGGCTCTTCCAGCCATTCCCGCCGGACCGGGGAATGTGAGAGCAATCAGGGTTCGTGCGCTCGTGTCGATGAACCTGCCTGTCAGGCGGCTCTTCTCATTGAAATTGTGGTCGCCTCTTACGTTGAAGTTGTCCCTGGTCACCCGTCCCGTCCCGGCATTGACGTAGTTGTTCGCCAAGCCTGCCAAAGTCGGAAGCGGGTAGGCAATCTCCATCATCTTCATGGCGACCGGATCGAATCGGGATTCGGGAACTTTGTTGCCGGGAAACGCAGTGCGGGCAAAACCGTTGCCCTGAGGCCGCGTAGTCGCCGGATCGTGGATCGTCGATTGGCCGGTGAAATCGCCCGAGCGCATTGCTGCTGTGGGGACCGACGAGACGAACAAGCTCGAATTGGGACTGCGAATCCCTTCATAGCCGAAGGAGAAGAAAGTGCGATTCCGGCCGTTATAGATCTTTGGCAGGAACACCGGCCCGCCGATTGTACCGCCGAACAGATTCTGCCTGACCACTGGCTTCCGCAAGCCGTACGTGTTGCTCATGTAGCTGTTGGCGTTCAGCGCATCGTTCTGGAAGTAATGGAAAAGAGTTCCCCTCAGGCGATTGGTCCCGGCGCGAGTGGTCATATTCACCTGCGAGGCGCCGCGTCCGGACTCCGCGCTGTAGTTGGCCGTCTGGATCACAAGTTCTTCCATCAGCTCGACAACCGGGTAAGTCGTCACCAGGCCGTTATTGGTATTCATCGCGGGCATGCCGTCGATCTTGAAGTCTGTTCTCGTGTCGCGGCTGCCGTTAACATTCCCCACCACGATTCCCTGAAGGTTCGACTGGATGCCGGGCACCAGCTTCATCATGCTGACCACGCTGCGCCCGATAGGCAACACCTCGAATTGAGACGGCGTGAAACTGCCCCCAATAGCGGACTGGTCGGTCTTGACCAGGGGCGCCCCGCCGCTGACAGTGACCGATTCGGCGACCGACCCCAACTCCAGGCGCACGTCCACGCGCAACCGCTGGTCCGCGCGGAGCGCCAGGCCCGTGCGAACGAATTTCTTGAATCCCGTTACTTCAATCGTCACCTCGTAATTGCCGAGCGGCAGCAGAGGAAGTACGTACATCCCCGCATCCGTGCCGATGGTGCGGTAGGTGATTCCGGTATCGAGATTCCGCGCGACAACTTGCGCGTTGGGAACTATCGCTCCCGTCGCGTCGTCAATGTTGCCGGCTATGGTTCCAGTGATGTTCTGCGCCGCGCTGGGGATGGGGAAGAAAACCGCGGCGTGCAGAAGGACCGTGAGCAGCAGGGTCAATCGCCTCATGGCTGTTTCTCCTTACCATCTTAGATACAACAACCGCGGGACTGCTCGACCGGCAGTGGATTGTTTCAGAAGTTTCAGAAGGACAGGCGAAACTTAGTCCCCGAAGCTGCCGACTTCTTCCTTCCTCTCGGCGGGCTTTCCGTTCGGCTTGGCCGGCTCGATGCCGTTCAACGGAACAAACTCGACGCTGTCCGGCTCCTTGAAGGTCGAGGACGCCCACGCGCACCGCTTCCGGGACACGCACTCCGTTTCGCTTCTCGAACAGGGCGTCCCGGTCGAAACGCTCGCGATGATCCTCGGACACGCGGACGTGCGGATCGCGCAGAAACACTACGCGCCGTGGATCGAGTCCTGGCAAGACGTCCTCGAAAGCGGGTGATGACGACGTGGAAGACGAAGCTGAAGGTCGTCGCCGGCGCGGATTCTGCTTAGGTCGCCTTTGCTGATCGCGGTATAGTAGAGAGTGTTCGTGCGCGAAATGCGAACTTCACTGAAGGTCATTAACGTCGCATCCGTGCCGCAGCGAAGCCCCTTCCGGTATCCGGGCGGGAAGACATGGCTTGTTCCTTACGTCAGGCAATGGCTGTCCGCAAAGCGCGAGAAGCCGGAGGAGTTTATTGAGCCTTTCGCCGGCGGCGCGATTGTGAGCCTTACCATTGCGTTCGAGCGGTTGGCCGAGTCCGTAATGCTGATTGAAAAGGATGAGGACGTGGCCGCTGTGTGGCATACGATCTTCAACGCACGATATGGCAAGTGGTTGGCCGACCGCATTGCCGAGTTCGAGTTCACTCCAGATCGTGTCCGGGTCGAACTCGACACTCCCCGCTACCGGTTGTCCCTTCGGGAACGCGCGTTCAAAACAATTCTGCGGAACCGCGTACAGCGAGGTGGGATCCTGGCCGCCGGCGCCGGCGTGATGAAGGAGGGAGAAAACGGGCGTGGTATGGCGTCTCGGTGGTATCCGGAAACGCTACGGAAGCGCATTCTCGCAATACTCGAAGTGAAGCCTTGGATACGGTTTGAGCAGGGTGATGGGATCGAGGCGATTCGGGACAATGCAGACAGACCCGAGGTTGCCTTTTTTGTCGATCCCCCCTACACGGTAGCCGGACGCAGGCTCTACACATACAACCAGATCAACCATCAGGAACTTTTCGATATTCTTGCCGGGGCCCGCGGCGACTTCCTGATGACTTACGA
This sequence comes from Acidobacteriota bacterium, assembly GCA_016201205.1. Lineage (GTDB taxonomy): Bacteria > Acidobacteriota > Terriglobia > Bryobacterales > Bryobacteraceae > CADEFT01. The sequence goes on along the minus strand of JACQDF010000045.1, from coordinate 52,327 downwards.
TGACGCCAAAGAGATTCGGCAGCTAGCCGCTCGCCACCGGTTCGACACCGAACTCGTGCCTATGAAAAGCACCCACCACGCTCAAATGACCGAGTTGCTCATTGGCCGAGACCTAATGTGGCTGCGCGCTCCGGGTAGAAACGCTGAACTCGCCGCGCAAGGCGCTCTTCAAATCTGCCTAGACTTACCGGGTGTCCGCCGGTAAGCCCTTCCACCGAGCGTTCGAGCGTGGTGAATCGGTGAAATCCGCGGTTGAGGACGAAACCCGCCTTCGTGCCCTTATACTGCACGACAAACCAAGCGATGTCGCAGTTCGAGATGTCGGATACGTCGTCCATCGTTGCCAACGACGCGAAGAAGTCAGCATCAACGACGACCGCCATCTTCTTGCCCCATCGACGCAGCGACGGCACCTTGATCTGAAGTTGTGGCATAAGCCGCTTCGGACCGCTGCTTCGATAGTCGGGATGACGGTTCGCCGCTGGAAACGGCAGGAGCTCGTCGGTATTCTTGAGCGCCGCGAACTCCTTACCCATACTCCCGCCCGAGAAGTAGACGGCCTGTATTTCAAGAGCGCACCAGTGCATCGGGCGGGATTCAGGGTGAACCAGAACGTTGTCGATGTAGCCGATCTCGCGCGCCTCTTCCTCTATCTCGCCTTGCACCTCCAAAAATTCGATCTCGCGCACGACGAGCGGTAAGGGCGTGCCGAGGATCACCTCTCCGATCCACTTGAAGATGGTGCCGTTTTCAAGAAAGCGATACGGGCACGTGGTGCGGATCGCGCCCCGCGGCGACACAGAACCCTTATGGTCAATGTACTCCCGGATTCCGCATACACCACCTTTTTTGGAACAAGTTGTCTTGCCCGAGATCGCTTTGGGATCGAACGCCTGGCAGGACAGTCGCGCCGGGCATGTGAGGGTTGGCTTGCGGTCGTGAGCGTGCGCTAAGAGGCTCGTTCGGTCGTCCGGCGTCAACTTATGGAACGGATGCCCGAACCACTCCCCGATCCCGAACGTGGCAACCTCTCGATGCTCCGATTTGGGCTTCTTGGGCAAGTATCGATTATGCCACGGCTTCGGTAAACGAGCTTATCAACGTTCTTAATTGCCCATTCTTAGCCCAACTTTCGTGGTTGACGTTGTCCGCGATTCGGAAACCGTTTATTTTCAACGGAGGGACTTCAAAACGTCTGCACTACCATTTTCAGGGTAGGCTTGGCTTCGGAGGCCAGGGCAGTAATGCGCGGACGAGGCTGGTTGGGCAAGCTCTGCCTGAGCTGATGCAGCATCAGAGCGAGGTCCGCATCCGGTTCGGTGTAGTGCGGCATCATCAGGCAGCGGCCATCGGTAGTGCGAAAGGACACATCGATCACTTGAATGGCGGAGAGTTTCTCCCGCACCGCCCGGCTCGGCAGGCTTGGCCGGCTCGATGCCGTTCAACGGTACGAACTCGACGCTGTCCGGCTCCTTGAGCACATGCTTGCGGCAGGTCGCACGGCAGCGTCGAGCGAACCGGCGGTCCTGCTGGCGCTTGTCAATGACCTCGTTCGCCGCCGCGCACTCGCAAGGGCGTTCATTCCGGCGATAATGGTGGGGTATGGTTGAAGTGGTGTTTGAGGCCCAGGAAGACGATGGCGGCTTTTGCGCCGGATGCCTGACTGAGAATATCTTCACCCAAGGGGATACCTGGGAGGACCTGCGCGGCAATGTCCTTGAAGCTGCCAGAGCCTATTTCGATCATAGCGCACCCCAGCGTATCCGCCTGCACCTGGTCCGAGACGAGATGCAGCCATATTAGCAAAGCACAAAGGTGTGACGCGCCAGAAGATTCTCGGCAGTACTTAACACCGCGCTAAATAGCCTCCCAACCTCACAGGCCAGGGAGGCTCCGAAACGCTGTTTGCTGAGCCTCGCTCAATCCCCGAAGCTGCCGACTTCTTCCTTCCTCTCGGCGGGCTTTCCGTTCGGCTTGGCCGGCTCGATGCCGTTCAACGGAACAAACTCGACGCTGTCCGGCTCCTTCAGCACATGCTTGCGATACAGCCGCATCATCTGGGCGTGCTCGGGATCGTTCTGGACGAGCTTGGCGTCCCGGGCGCGGAGCTTTTCCTCCCGCGCCGTCTTGGCGATGCCGAGCCTGTCGAGATCATGCTGCACATCGGTGGTCACGATCTCGTCGCGCAGCAGCATCGAATGCTCGGCCGTGGCCAGCTTGACGCTCTTGCCGCCGGCGAAAATCTCGTGGCGGCCGTGCTCGTTGTACCACTTGGTGAGCGTGGCCGTCATGTGCATCTTCTCGATGATCTGCCGCCAGCCGATGCCCGTGTTGTAAGCGCAGAAGCTGATCTCGCCTTCCTGCGTGGCGTAAGGAATGATGCACTGCTCGGTGCGCCGGAAGTCGTAATTGAACAGATCCTGGAACCACATGCCGGCGACGAACAGGAAGTTCCAGCGGTCGTCGCGGCGCTTGTCGATATCGTGGCGTGAGCGTGTGCCGTCCACTTTGCCGTAGCTCTTCCCGGTGGCGCCGAAAGTCTTGTCGAACTTTTTCAGCAGATCCTTGATCCTGAATTCACTGGGCGACTTGAACGGATCGTAGTTGCGAGCCAGCGACAAGCCCATGCCGATAATCGAAAGCCACTTGCCGCGAGCGGCATCGTTCACCCGAGCCACGTCTTTGGCAAGCTGGTCCGCATTCACAAAAGCCGTGAACGGCACCGCCTCCTTGGTGTGCTTGTCGACCATGATGGCCATGCCGACGCCGCAGTTGGGATGGCAGCCGCAGCTCAACTGGCCCCACTGGGCTTCGGGGCCATGCACCAGGTCCGACCAGTCGGAGAAGGTGCTGATGAAGGAAATCGGGTACCAGTCGCGGGCCGGCTCCCCGATGCGCAACTGATTCTTCACGTCGTGGGCAAGATGGGAAAGCGTGTAGCGTTGCGCTTTCCGCCGCTCCTCGGTCACCGCCTCGTCACGCCCGGTGAAGGAAACCGGCTGGAAGCTGAGAAACGGGATCTTCTTCGGGTTGTCAAGAGCGAACTGAATGATGCGTCCCACCTGCTCATTATTGATGCCGTTGATGATGGTGGTCACCGGCACGATGTCCACGCCGTTACTCCACAGGTTCTCGATCGCGCGCAGCTTCACGTCGAACAGATTGCCGACAGCGCGGTGGGAGTTGGCCGCGTTGCCGATGCCGTCGAACTGGAGGTACACGTATCGCAGGCCTGCATCGGCCGCCTGCCGGCAGAATTCGGGGCTCTTGGCGAACTCGATTCCATTGGTCGCCGCCTGAACGCTGGTGTAGCCAACTTTGCGGGCGTAACGCACCGCGTCCAGGAAGTAGGGTGACAGCGTCGGCTCACCGCCGGAGAACTGCACCGACATCTGCCGCTTCGGCTTGATGGAAATGGCGTTGTCGAGCAGCGTCATGATGTCATCCCAGGTCAGCTCATGGACGAAACCCACCTGGTTTGCATCCATGAAGCAGGGGTCGCACATCATGTTGCAGCGGTTGGTGAGATCGACGGTAAGGACCGAGCCGCGGCCGTGACGAATCGTGCTCGAGCCGTGATTGTGCAGTCTGTCGTCGTTGTGAGCGCGAATATCGCGGCCCGGAAAAACCTCCTCGAGGTGCCGGAAGAACGCGGTGTCGATCGCCATCACGTCTTCGAACTTGCCGTGAACCGGGCATTCCTTCACCATCAGGATCTTGCCGTCTCGCTCGATGATCTGGGCCTTGATCTCGCCCACTTTTTCATGCAGCAGGTCGCGCCAGTCCTTGCGGCCGTCCAGGATGTCCCGGCGCGCTTCGGGGACGCACTTGGGGCACAACGAGTCGGTTTCGCGAGGCCAGCCCAGCGGGGGCTTCGTCTTCTCCCAGGACTTCTGCAGCGGCCTGTCGGACCACCGGGGGGTAAATGAAGGATTCTGGTTGATCCGGTTGAGGCGGTCAAACACGAACCAGACGGCGTTGGCGGCGATGGAGGCGGCCTTCTCCACATACTTAATAGGCTTATGCATTCCTTATCTCCCTATCCTGCCGTGAGTTGCAGGCGGATGACGCAAGTTGATAACAGCACACGTGGCTCCAACCACACGACTTCCAAGAAAGCGAGTATATCGAATGCGGTACCCTGGTTCGAGGCAATTCAATTGAACAGCGTTTTTTCATCGTTGTGTGGTGCAAGATCGAATTAAATGGACCACCGGATGCCGCTAACCGCTTCACAAGTAAAGGGGTTGGCTTCAAAGTGCGGTTTCGAGCTGGCCGGCGTTTCCACGGCCTCACCAGCCGCCGATTACGATGCCTTTGCCGGCTGGGTTCACCGCGGGCTGGCCGGGAAAATGGGTTATCTGACTGATCACAGGAAGGATATCCGCCAGGACCCGCACCGGCTGCTGCCTTCGGCCCGGTCCATCCTCTGTGTCGGGAAAGTCTACAAGATCCGGGGAGAGGCTGAACGTTCCCCAATTCCCGCCCCCCTGCTCGGGTGGATCTCCCGTTATGCCTGGGGGCACGATTACCACCGCATCCTCCGGCGGGGGCTCGAGCGTCTGGCGGCCGAGATGCTGCGTCTGGCCCCCTTTGACTACCGCATCTCGGTCGATACTGCGCCGCTGCTGGAACGCAGCTACGCACGCCTGGCAGGCTTGGGCTGGATCGGCAAGAACACCTGCCTCATCAATCAGCAACTGGGCTCGTGGATCTTTCTTGGCGAGATGCTCACCTCCCTGGATCTGGCGCCTGATTCGCCGCCGCCTGACCGCTGCGGCACTTGCCGCCGGTGCATCGACGCCTGCCCGACACAGGCGATTGTCCCTGGTTTGCCGGGCGGTTGGGAGCTGGATGCGCGGCTGTGCATCTCGTACTTAACCATCGAGCTGCGCGGCCCCATTCCTGAAGAGCATCGCCCCGCCATCGGCAGGCATGTCTTCGGGTGCGACATCTGCCAGGATGCGTGCCCGTGGAACGGTCGCGCGGCGGTCACCCGCGACCCTGTGTTCCGACCGGTGGTCGAGGAGCCGCCGCTCGAGAAGCTGGCGGCGCTTTCCGAACATGAGTTCAAGGAAATCTTTGGGCCTACTCCGGTCGCGCGCACACGCTATCGCGGGTTTCTGCGCAATGTGGCGGTTGCGATGGGCAATAGCGGATCGCCGAAATTCCGCGCGCCGCTCGAGCGGCTGGCGGCGTCGCCGGACCCTGTCATCGCCGGACACGCACGCTGGGCTCTGGCACAACTACAATCGGAATAGAGTGCTGGGCTTTGTTCTGCTGCTGGCTGCCTTGCCGCTTCATTCCGAAGATCTCATTGCCGCCGGCTTCGATCATTTCTACAACCTGGAATTTGATCAGGCGGTGGAGGCCTTTCAGAAGGCGGTCGATCGCGAGCCCAACAGCCCGCATCCGGACAATCATCTGGCCCAGGCCATTCTGTACCGCGAGATGTTGCGCTCCGGAGCGCTCGAAAGTGAGCTCGTGTCGGGGACCAATCCGTTCCTGCGGCGCGAAAAGCTCAAGCCGAGCCTCGAGGATCAGCAGCGTTTCGAGAGGGCGATCGCGCGCGCATTGGAGCTGACGCAGGCGGCTCTCAGCAAGTCGCCCAATGACGTCGATGCGCTGTACGCACAAGGCGTCAGCTTCGGGCTGCGCGCCAATTACAATTTTCTTGTCAGAAAGGCATGGACGGACGCGCTGCGCGACGTGACGCAATCCCGCAAGCTGCACAACCGCGCGAGGCAGTTGAAGCCGGATCTGACCGACGCCCGGCTGGTCGAGGGAGTGCATGACTACGTAGTGGGCAGCCTGCCGTTCGGCTACAAGATCGTCGGTTTCCTCATCGGCTTTCGCGGCGACAAAGAGGGGGGCATCCGCACGCTGGAACTGGTGGCCCGGCAGGGCGATCGAAACAAGACGGACGCCAAGGTGCTGCTGGCGGTTGTGTACCGGCGCGAGCGGCGCGCGGCGGACGCGATCGCACTCCTGAAGGATCTGCTGGCGCAGTATCCGCGCAATTATCTGCTCCGGCTGGAAATGGTGCAGATGTATGGCGACCTGGGCGACAAGGAGAAAGCGCTGGCGACGCTGGAGGAGCTCGAACGGCTCAGGCGCATCCACACAGCCGGCCTGGCGGCGCTGCCCGCCGAAAAGATCAACCTCGCCCGCGGCACGCTGTTGTTTTGGTACCGCGACTACGACACCGCTATCGGGGAGCTGCGCAAGGCAACCGCCAAGGCCAAAGAACTCGATCTCAACACGGGCTCGATGGCGTATCTGCGGCTGGGCCAGTGCTACGACATGAAGCAGCAGAGGCCGCAGGCGCTGGAGGCGTACCGTTCCGCCATTGCGCTGGCGCCGGATTCGGATGCGGCGCGGCAATCGCGGCAGTATCTGGCGACGCCGTACAAGCGCGGCAGAACGTAGCAACTCAACGACAAGCTTGCATCTGAAACAGAGGCACTCGCTCATCCAGACGCCAAAGGCCGGCCCGGCGCGCGGCTTCGCAGGCGGACTGGTATTCGGCCCTCGTGATGCGCCGGTTGATCTCGCCAAACTGCGAGACCGAGACGCGCCCGGCCGGGCGGTACTGGTCCATAAGGTTCACATAGGTGTCCGGAGACAGCTCTTCGGCCAGGAAGCGCAGGATGGATTCGGTCCCCGCGATTTCGCCGGGCATGATCAGGTGCCGCACCAGGACGCCACGCATCGCCAGGCCGTCCTTATCGAAGTGGAGGGCGCCCACCTGGCGGTGCATCTCTTTGATCGCGCGGCCGGCGGCCTCCGGATAATCCTTCGCCTTCACATACCGCAGCGACAGCGCCGGATCCCAGAACTTGAAGTCGGGCATGTAGATATCGACGACCCCGTCCATCAGATGCAGGCTGTCGAGGGAATCATAGGCCGAAGTGTTGTACACGATGGGCAGGCGCAGACCGCCTTCGGCGGCCAGCGGCAGCGCCTCCAGAATCTGCGGCACGACGTGTTCCGGTGTCACGAAGTTGATGTTGTGGCAGCCCTCGCGTTGAAGTTCGAGCATCATGGCCGCCAGCCGTTCCGGCTTCACTTCCGGGCCGCGTTGCGCCTGGCTGATGTCGTAGTTCTGACAGAAGACGCAGCGCAGGTTGCACATCGAGAAAAAGATGGTGCCGCTGCCGTTTGAGCCGCGCAGGCAGTCTTCTTCGCCAAAGTGCGGAAAATAGCTCGAGACCTGAGCATAGCGGCCCGTGTGGCACGCCGCAGTCTTGTTGGCCATGCGGTCGACGCCGCAATTGCGCGGGCAGACCAGACAACGGGACAGGCGTTCGAGGGCTTCCCCGGCCCGGCGGAGCAACGCGCCGCTGCGGTGAAGCTTCAGGTACGCCGGCTCGAAATCGCGCCTCGAGAGGACGAATTCTCGGGATGGACCACGCACCATCCGTCTCAGCCGTCCCACCGGATCGCCTCCCCATTCACTGGAATCGTGAACTGCCGCGCGTCCCATCGCGGCTTGACCATTTGCGCGTTCCACGTCTGGTGCGCCTCCCGGAGCTGCTTCACGATGTCCGGCCTATCGGCCGCCAGGTTCTTCTTCTCGCCCAGATCAGAAGCCAGGTTGTAGAGGCGCACGCCTTGTTCGGCCAGATCGAGCAGCTTCCAGTCGCCGCGGCGCACGGCGCCGATCCGGCCGGCGCGCCAGAAGAGGTTGTCATCCGGGGCGGCGGATGACTCTGGTCCCAGCGCCGTCATCAAGTCCACGCCATCGATCTCCGGCGGCTTGGGCAACCCCGCTCCCGCCGCCGGCAGCAACGTCGGCAGAACATCCAGTGAGCTCACCGGCTGCCGGTACGTCATTCGGCTCCGGATGCGGCCAGGCCATTTCATCAGGAACGGGACGCGGATGCCGCCTTCATAGTAGGTCGCTTTCGAGCCGTTGAGCGGGCCGTTGGAGCCGGCGCGAAAGCGCGTCGGGCAGCCATTGTCGCTCAGGAAAAAGACGATGGTATCCTTTTCCAGGCCAGTGTCCCGCAGCTTGCCCAGGATCGCGCCGACGGCGTCGTCCATAGCGCTGGTCATTGCCGCCAGCATCCGGTGCCGCTCATCCTTGATATTGATGAAGCGATCCAGATATTTTCCCGTCGCCATCAGCGGCGTATGCACGGCATTGAACGCCACATAGAGAAAAAACGGATCGTTCTGGCGGCGGCCGATAAACGAAACAGCCTCGCGCCCGAATGCCTCGGTGAGGTAAGCCTTCTCCTCCACCTGCTCGCGCCCGCGGTACAGGGGAAGCTGCTGCCCGCTTTGCTCGAGGGCGGCCGTGGCCGCCTCCTCAGTCGAGATCAGCCTCTTGTCACCGGGCGTGCTGGCGTTGTAATAAAGATTCGCGCCAAACAGAAAGCCGAAGTATTCGTCAAAGCCGCGCTCGAGCGGATGGTATTTCGGCGTGCCGCCCAGGTGCCATTTGCCGATGGCACAAGTGTGATACCCGAGCCTCTTCAGCCGTTCGGGGACCGTTGTTTCTCCCAGCGGAAGTCCGACCTCCGGGCTCCGGTCGCGCCCGCCCGACGGGTTGAACTCGTGCCCGAAGCGCTGCTGATAGCGCCCCGTCAGCAGCCCCGCCCGCGACGGGCTGCACAGCGCCGCTGTCACGTAGCCGTCCGTGAAGCGCACACCGTCTCTTCCGATGGAATCGATGTTCGGCGTGTGCACGTCCGGCGACCCGAAACAGGAGATGTCGCCGTAGCCGAGATCGTCGGCGAGCAGAATGACGAAGTTGGGTTTGCGCCTCTGGGCCGGCAAAACGGAAGCGCCCATCAGGGTGGTTATCGCCGAGCGGCGGGTGATTGCCATAGCGGTATCGTATCAGCAGGGCCGGCGCTTGTGCGCGGCTTCCTTAGAGCGGTTGCCAGTCCCGGCACGCCATCTGGCAAAGCCTGTTGCACACGTCGTCAAAACGCAAGCCAGCCGCGCCTGCCGATTGAGGAAACAGGCTTCGTTTGGTCATCCCAGGCACAGAATTCGCCTCCAGCACAAAAACGCGATCCTTCTGATCGACGACAAAATCGATCCGGCAGTAGTGGCGGAGCCTGAGGACGCGGTTTACCGCCTTTGCGATCCTCCGGATCTGCTCAGACAATGGGCCCGGCAGCGAAGCGGGGAAGATCTCCTCGGTCTGGGATGACTGGTACTTGGCCTGATAGTCGAAAATGGCCGCGGCCGATCGAATCTCGCCGATGGCCAGCGCTTCGCCATCCAGAATCCCCACCGTCAGTTCGCGTCCCTCGATGAACTGCTCGACGACTGCCTCAGCGTCGTATTCGAAGGCGTGCTCGAGCGCCGCCTCCAAACGGTCCTCGCTCCGGCAAAGGCTCATGCCGATGGTCGAGCCGCCATTGGCGGGCTTTACCACCACCGGGTAGGAAGCCGGGACGGTTCTGGGCTCATGTTTCACCACCTGGGTCCAGGCCGGCGTCGGGATGCCGGCCTGAGCGAACAGTTCTTTGGCCAGGTTTTTATTGATGGAAAGAGCCTGGCCGACGAGGTCGCTGCCCACGTACGGAACGCCAGCCAGGTCGAGCAGCGCCGGCAGCCTGCCGTCCTCTCCGAAGGCCCCGTGAATCAGAGGAAAGATGACTTCAGCACTCCGGATCATTTCTGATTGCATGAGAGCAAAGATATCGGTTCTCTTTCTGAGGTCAGCGGCTTGCTCCGGAGTCGGGGCGTCCAGGATTCGGCCTTCGAGAAACTCGGTCTCCCCGGAGGCTGTAAGCACGCCTCCGGAAACATCCAGAACGTTCGCCTGGTGGCCGGCAAGCCGCAGATGCGCCGCTACGTTGCTGGCGCTGGACAAAGAGACATTTCGCTCAGGTGAGAATCCACCTGCTAGAAGGAGAACAGATCTGTTAGACACATTCCTGCCTGTGAACACCGTGAATCAACTGCAAGTACCCCATTTTACAGGCGCAGGCGTTGGCGCCGTCTACTACGGGCTCTTGTTCCTGTGCCTCGCGTACCGCGCCTGCGTGATCGAAGACTTCATTGCAGCCCTGCATGAATGGCGCGGACACAATCGGCCCGCAATACCAGCAACCGTCCGGAACCGGCATTGCCAGCAGGGTCAGGCCAGTGTACCTTAGTGGATGTGAGCCGTCTTGAAAACATCGTCGAGGAGCTGAAGTCGTTACCGCCGGACAGGCTGGAAATGGCCGCCAATTACATTCGGCAGCTCAAGCCGATCAGCAAGGAAGAGCGGGAAGCGGCCCTCGCCCGCACTTTCGGATGTCTCTCGCCAGAAGAAGCCGACGAGTTGGAAAGAGTCATCGAGGAAGGTTGCGAGCAAATCAATGAACACGGCTGGTAGTGTCCTGGTAGACACCACCGTCGTGGTCGCGTACTTCCGTGGCGACAAGGCCTTGCCTCCACGTTTTGCCGAAGTCACCCCTGTGTACTTGCCCTGGGTGGTGGTCGGTGAACTTCACTTTGGGGCGCAAAGGGCACAGCGACGCCAGGAACAGCTCGCATTCATCCGTGACCTTCTGACATACTCTGTGGTCTTGTTTCCCGATCAAGCCACAACAGAGCATTATGGTCAGATCAAGGCCGAGCTCTCCGAGATGGGGCGGCCAATCCCCGATAACGACCTCTGGATCGCGGCGATAGCCCGGCAGCATGGCCTGCCGTTGGCAACCAGGGACGCGCACTTCGCCCACGTGCCAGGATTGCAGACGCTCGCCTGGTAGCCCGCATCAACCCATCAACCTGTTTTTCATCGCTGTCGGTGCGCCCAGCGTGTCATCATTCTACCCGCGGCGCGGCTCGCGAAAAGGGTACCCACGCCGCCGGTCCTGCGACGGGTTTGGCCCCCGTGACGGGTTCAACGGAACTCACCACAACCCGTCACGGATGCGCCGATCAACCTGCGTGCGCAAAGCGGCTTGGTTGAGGCCTTCGAGCGTGTCCTCCGTGAGAGGGATGCCACGCGCTGTGTGTTCCTGTTCGATCTGCGCTTCCACTCCGCCCGGAGCGAACAGCTTCTCGATGCCTTGTCTTGCCCTTCCCGTCTCAATCTGACGGATCACGCCGTCGACACGGCTTTTGAATCTCGCGGGATCCTCGAAGCCGGCGATGCGGATGGCCATGATAAGGTGCCCGTCCAGGCCAGGTTTGGCGCCCTCCACCATGTTGCCAAGCCCGTCGCCATACGCCGCTCCCGAGAGCAGCGAGGAGAGCACCCCAAACAGAATGGCCAGGCCCACACCCTTGTATTCGCCAATGGGTTGCAGCAATCCCTCGAGCGCCTTGGCCGCGTCCGTGGTCGGATGGCCCTCCTTGTCAAAAGCCCACGCCGACGGAATGGCCTCGCCCTTCTGCTGGTAGACGCGGATCTTGCCGTGGGAAGAGTAGCTGAACGCGGCATCGAACACCAGAGGATGGCATTCGTCGGCAGGCACGGCGATGGCCAGCGGATTGATTCCCACCACTTTGTCGAGGCCGCCCCAGGGCGCCATCGTGGGCAGGGCATTGGTCATGGCGATGCCGATCATGTTTTCTTCAAGCGCCTGCATGGCGTAATAAGACAGCGCCCCGCAGTGATTGCTGCCGCGAACGGCAGCCGCCGCCACATTGGTGGTTCGCGCACGCACGATCGCCTGCCTCATCGCGAAGTGCGCGCCGATCTGTCCCATGCTGTTGCCGCCGTCCACCACCAGCGCCGCCGCGCTGTCTCTTACCACTCGCGGCCGGCCTTTCGGGTCCACGCCACCCCCGAGCAGCTTGCCCACGTACTCCGGCGCCCGCAGCACGCCGTGCGAGTGGATGCCCCGCAGATCGGCTGCGACGAGGGAGTCGGAAAGCAAAGCGGCATCGTCCGTGTCCATCCCACAACCGGCAAAGATGGCAGTCACCAGATGGTGTAAAGCCTCACGTGAGACTCTGCGCTCGCGTTCGGTGGGAGGATACAAGGACACGACGATGACAGGATAACCTTACCCCTATGGTGCGCGGCTGATCGTGATTGCGGTGTACCCCCCCGGGTTCTCCGCTCCAACGCCGGAAGCCTGCACGAAGTACTCCGTTCCGCGTTCCACGCTAAAGGTCAATCGCGCCGCGCCTGTGCCGGGCGCCGCCACCACGCTGCATCCCAGCTCTTTGCCCAACCCCGTCTCCGCGCGGGCGAATGCCGCCAGCACCAGGCCATACCCAAGCCCGTTGTCGTATCGGGTTCCGGTGGCCGTCAGCGTGGCCGTGCCGCTGAAGTCAGAAGTGAAGCGCACCCATAGCGGCTTGGAATCCGCCGAATTCGTGCAGGAGTGGACGGGATTGCCGGCGACAACAGGAACAGCGCGGTTATCCTGCACGCCAACAAACGGCAACCGGGCTGTCGCCGTCGCGCTCTGAAACGACCCCCCACGGCTCAAAAACACCGGCGCATCCTGATCGAGCTTCAGGCGCTGGTTCGCGATGACGAACTCCGCCGAGCGCACCACGGTGGAAGTATTCGTCGTCACGTTGATCTGGAGCGCACCGTCGCCGCGGCCGCCGCCGGGCGCGGCCGCCGTTGCAAATGCCGCCGAACCGGCGGCCGCCCAATCGCAGCCGGGCTCCGATTCGATGCGCGCCATTGCGCTCCCGCCAAACGCCACCATCCTGGCGAGCGGCAAGACACGGTATTGGCATGGCGGCTGGTCCGCCAGCCGGACGCGCCAGACGCCTCTGCCGAAGGTGAACGCATACAGCACCGGGCCATTGTTGCTGGCCATCGCCAGGGCTTCCACACGCGTGGTGGGGAATCCCGTGTCCTCGCGAGCCCAGCTCGCTCCGCTATCCAGCGTGACGAAGACACCGATGTCGCTGCCCGCGTACATGATGGCTGGATTCTCCGGCTGCACCACAATGGAATTCACCGGGATATCGGGGACCGACGTATCGCCTGTTCCGTCGATCCTCTCCCACTGCTGCCCGCCGTCGGTGGTGCGGAACACGTGACCGGCGTTTCCGGCTGAATCGAATGTCGAGTAGACAGCGTACGCGATATCGGGATTGGACGGGTCAAAGCTGATCCAGGCGACGACGCCGGAGCGTGGTCTGGCCGACGGCCATTCCGTTTCGCCGGATGAGTCCAGCGCCTGCGAGGACCGGTGGAGAAAGCCCGTCGAGGTTCCCACCAGCATGCGGTTCGGATCCTGCGGGTGGACGGCGATGGCGCTGACGAGCCCATTCGGGAATTCCGCCGATGCTTTCTCCCAGCTTTCGGCGCCGTTTCGCGTCCGCCACAACAGTTTTCCTCCCAGGTAGAGTCTTCCCGGTTCCTGCGGATCCATGACAAACGGAGTGATGAAGAGGAAGCGGCTGGCATTGCCTGGATCCGTAATTCCATTCATGGCCGGCTGAAAAGTGACGCCGCCGTTTAGCGAGCGCCGGAACCATGTGCGGCTGTCGTTTCTTTGTGTTTCCGCGTAGAGGCGATTGGCGTTGGCCGGATCGATAGCAGTGTATCCGCCGTCGCCCCCAATGATCGCCGTCCATCCAGCCGCGCCGATGGCGTCAAAACCACGCGGTGTGCCGTTGTCCTGTGTGCCGCCGAAATAGCCATGGCCGCCCGGGTAGACGGCGCCTGCGTAAAACTGCGTCACGGCGTACCCGTTGTTCAGATTCTGCCAGCCCAGCCGGCTGTTGGCCGTGCTACAGGCAGCGCGAGCCCCGGTGGCGATGGCCGCGCGCGCCTCGTCGGTGCGGAACAGGCCGCCGTCGCTGGCCGCAAAGAGCGTCTGGTTGCTTGACCCGTTGTACTTGGGATGGAACAGCAAGACATGCTGGTCGGCGTGCACAAAGGTGCGTGCGCTTGACGCCGCCCACCAGTAAGAAGCAAGTCCGAAGTTCTTTCCGCCGTCTTCCGATCGAAACAGATCGATCCCGCCCACCCACACGATCTCGGGATTCACAGGGTCCACGGCGATAGCCTGATCGTATCCTCCCTGATTCAGAAACTGGCGGTTGCCGTTCACCACGCATACGTTGTCAAAGAAACGGAGAGTATTGCTGAGCAAACTGCGATTCAGCTCATTCTCGTCTTTGTTGGTGGATCGGGCCTCCCAGCTATCTTTATCCCCGTTTTGCGTCGAGCGATAGAGCGCCAGCAAGCCGTTGCCCGGATCGCCCTGCTCGCGGCTGGCCGACAGGGCATAGACCATACTCTGGTTGGAGGGCGCCAGCGCCAGCGACGTGCGATCCATGAACTGCGCAGTAAAGACTTCTTCCCAGGCGCCCGCATCGCCGGCATCCACATTGCGGAAGATCGCGCTGCCCGTCGCCGAGCCGGACGGTCCAAGGCACGAAGTGAATACATAATCCTTCGTCTGGTCCGCGCGGATGACGATGTCCTGACAGCCAAGATTCGGCGACGTGCGGTTCAGCACCCGCGTCCAGCTTTCCCCACCGTCCAGAGAACGGAACACGCCGCCGAAGGTGGCTGCATAGACACGCTGGCCGTCGTTCGGGCTGACGACCATCTTGTTGACATACTGGAAGCTTCCGATCCTGGTGGCTTCCAGGTGCACCCAGGTCACCCCGCCGTCGGTGGACTTGAAAATGCCTTGCCCCCGAAGCCCGTTTCCCGTGAACCACTCGCCGGTGCCGGCGTAAAGCACGTCCGGATTCCTGGGATCCATCGCCAGCGTCACCACCGCCAGGCTCGGCAGAAGGTCGTTGAGCAATCTCCACGATGCCCCGGAATCGGTGGTTTTCCACACGCCTCCCGACACGCCGGCGGCGAACATGATCTTGTCGTCAGTGGGGTGAATCACCAGGGCACGCGTGCGGCCTCCGATGTTGCCTGGCCCTAATTCTTCCCACGCTCCAATGGAGACATACCTTTCACGCTGGGACGTCTTTACGGCAAACTGCCGCAATCGGGAAGAGTAGACCGGCATGCGGTCCAGATGCTGTAGGGCGCGGGCGTAGCGGGCGTACTCGATTGGAAGCCCGTCCGGCGAGCGCCGCAGGAAGTCGTATTCGGCGGCTTCATATGGCTTGTCGGCCGGTTCAGCCTTTGGAAGCACGACCCGGCCGCGGAGGGGGATCCGGGGCAGGCACACCCACCTGACGCGTCTGCCTGTGGCACCCGGAAAGTATAGTCAAAAGGCAGCAGAACCCAGCCGTCTTTCGCATCGAGAATAGTATACGGCGGTGAAGCGCCAGTGGGAATCCAGGGTACTGGACATAATGATGGGGCGATCGTTCTTACTCCGTCCTCCACCCCTCGGGGAGGTTATTGTACCGGAACGGACAAGGGCCGGTACTAGCGCGCGCAGACCATTGTTGGAGCCAGGGGCATCCTCTACCGTAGGTTCTGATGGAAAGGACCGCCGCCACTGTGCACTCTTCCCTTCTCCAATACGTCTATCTTCAGATTCTGGATCTGCTGACGACGATCGCTTTCCTGCTGCACGGCATCCGGGAAGGGAATCCGCTGGTGCGCCTGGTGCTGGAAATCGCGCCCAATCCCGTTGGCGGGCTGGTGATGCTGAAACTGGCTGCGCTGGTGTTGGGGGTCTACTGCTGGCGGACCCGGCGGCTGCCGCTGCTCAACAAGGTGAACTTCTTTTTCGCCGCTCTGATCGCCTGGAACCTGGTCGCACTCATCGTGGGTGTGGTGTTTCCGCACCGTTTGGCTTGACGGTGGAGCGGTTCCGGTAGGCGAACAAGTCGCATTCGCAGCAATCGCTGCATCGGCTGCACTTCTGGCAAAGGTGGTTCGGGCAAGTGTCCTTGGTGCAGAAAACACAAATGGAAGTCGACGCTTCCCCGCAGATGGTGCAATTGAAGGTCAAGATATCGCTCATTTGCGCTCCTGTTTCTGGGCCGCCTTGGGTTTTGCCGGAGGCGGCGCCAGCGGGTTGCGATTGAGAATCGCCTGGCACCGCTGGGCTTCTTTCTCCGCGATCGCGTACTCCTGTTCCTTGGTGACGGACAGATCCATCACGTACTCGCGAAGGCTGGCGCGCGCGTTGGCGTTCGATTCCACCAGCTTGTTCAGCTCATCGCCAAGCTGGGTGTCCTGATAGCGAGTAGCGCCTTCGCCCAGGGAAACGGTGAGGGCCTCGAGCGTCTGGAGGCGGAAGAAGGCATCGAGTGCAAGGGAAAGTTTTTCCGGCTCCTCAGCCAGTCGCCCGCCGATAGTCTTCAGATGCCCGGATTCGGCCAGCACCACTTGCTGCGTCCGCAGATAGCCTTCCGAGGCGCCCTGGGAGATCCAATCCCGCACTTTGAGCTGATCGACGATGTCTTTGTAACGCTCGGCCTGCGAGGCCAGGTTTTTCAAGGTCACGCGGATGTCCCAGGCCGGCGCGATGCCGGTTTGCGGGAACGCCGCGGGCGCGCAAAGCGCAAACAGGACAACGGCGCGGTCAGCAAACATCTTCTCTGACAGTGTAGCGCCGAATGCTCGCCAAATCCTTATCATGGAATCAGGCCCCTACCAGGGCTTGCTTATGTTACGGAACGTGCTGTTGATCCTGTCCCGCCAAACCTGGCTTCGGGACTGGATGCAGGATTCTCCCGCCGCTGGCCGTCTTACTTCCCGCTTTGTCGCCGGGCGTTCCCTCGATCAGGCCCTTCAGGTGTGCCGGAAGCTTGCCGGGGAACGGATTCTGTTCACCTTGGATCACCTCGGCGAGAACGTCAGCACCATCGAGCAAGCCGCCGCCAGCCGCGACGCCTACCTCAAGGCTCTGGCCGGAATTGCCGATAGCGGCTTAGGGGGCACGATCTCGATCAAGCTGACGCAGTTGGGATTGGATGTTTCCGAGCCGCACTGCCGGGAAAACGCCCGCCGGCTGGCTGAGTCCGCCAGGGAAATGGGAACGCAAGTGGAGATCGACATGGAATCGAGCGCATACGTGGACCGCACGCTGGCAAGCGTTCGCGATCTCCACGCGCTCACCGGCAACGTCCGCGCAGTGATCCAGGCGTATCTGCGCAGAAGCGAAGCCGACATCAGCCAGCTTTGCCGCCATCAGATTCCTGTGCGGCTGTGCAAGGGCGCATATCGCGAGCCGGAAAGCGTGGCGTTTCTCTCGAAATCCGAAGTCGACGCAAGCTTTTCCAGACTGATGCGCATGCTGCTGGCCGGCGGCGTCCAGCCGGCCATCGCCAGCCACGATGAGCGCCAGATCCGCGAGACCATCGAGGTGGCGCGGCAGCGCAAGCTGCCGCCGGACACATTCGAGTTTCAGATGCTATATGGAATCCGGCGCGATTTGCAGAAGGAACTTGTCGCCCGCGGCTGCCGTCTAAGGTTGTACGTGCCCTACGGCGACGCCTGGTATCCCTATTTCATGCGCCGGCTGGCGGAGCGGCCGGCGAATCTGTGGTTTTTGGTGCGAAATCTGATGCGGGCCTGAGCGCCGGAAAGGGGGAGCGGTGAAGTATTGGGCGTATTTCGCGGCCAAACTCGTGGCGGTCGCGGCCCTGATGCGGGGTTTGTGGCCGCTGGTGCAGCGTCTGCTGCCCGAGCCGGAGCCCTTTCTGATGGCGGATTTGCATCCCATGGGGCATGACCTTGGCTACACGCTTGGAGTCTATGGCTTCTGGCTCATCGGCGCCGGATTGCTCTATCTCGCCGTTTGGGACCAGCGCTTTCGCTGCCGCACCTGCTTGCGCCGCTTGCGCATGCCGATTGCGCGCGGCTCCTGGAACCACATGCTGCTGCTCGGCCGGCCGCACACCGAATACATCTGCCTTTACGGCCACGGCACTCTCAAAGTCCCTGACCTGCATCTGACGGGCAAAGAATCGCCGGATTGGGCCGAGCACCGGGACATCTGGACCGAGCTCGAGCTGCTGGACGCAGGCAAGCGCTAGTGCCCCTTTGGCGCCGGTTGGCAGGAATCGCTGTCCTTGTCGCTCTGCTGTTGTTCTGCGCTTTGCTCGTGAACCCTTACGTCCAGAACTGGAAATTGCAGCGCTATCTCGAAGAAACTGCCTTCGCCCCCCAGACGCAACCCCAGCCCGCGGAAGTGCTCACAGCATCGGTGGTGGATTACGCCGCCCGGCTGGGGCTCCCCGTGAAGGCGGACCAGGTGCGCGTGAGCAAGTCCGAAGCCGGCGTATTCATTGAGGCACGCTATTTTGTTCGGGTGGATCTGCTGCTCTACACCGTGGACCTGCATTTCCGCCCGTCGGCGGGAGCCCGTTGAGTCCAGAAATGCGAAACCCCTGCTTGCCACACAGGCTCGAGGCCTGTCTTACTACAGGCAAGCAGGGGTCTTGATAGCCGTTGGATGAACCCTTGGCTATCGCCTGGGCTTTCATCCCTCGCGCAGTCGGCGGCCGGTCCACAGGAACTTAGGCTTCGCCACTGAACGAAACCAGCTACGTAAGGAACAGTCGACTCAGCAGTCGGCCACCTCGCGCGTGGAACATCTACTACCAGAACTCATATATTTGGCTGGACCACCTCCTTTCTCAGTGATTAGTTCAATAGTAGGCGGGAAGGTGGCGCCTGTCAACGGAAAACCGGCTGCCAGCTTACAGGTTCCTGTCGAGGAATCGGCACATCGCCAGACCGTCCATCCAGTTGAAGGGAAAGCGTCCGGTGGTGTAGTGGGCGCAAGGCAAAGTGAGCACTGCGTGAGGCAGATTCCGACGCCGGAAGTTCTCAAGGACCTGCAACGAAAATTCAGGCAGGAAGGTGCTATCGTATTTCGCCCAAACCAGCAGGCTCGGCATGTGCCGGCCCTCAAGGCGGTGAAGAAAAGAAGCCGGACTGATCAGCGACCAGTACCGCCGCAACTCGTCTTGGGTCAGATATCCTTCAAATCCCTTCCGGACATGCTGAGTGGACAGGCCGGTCCAGACCACGTCGGAGAAATACATCGAGACGTGATTGAAAACACCGCACTTGATCCGGGGGTCATGGGCCGCGGCAATGAAGGCCATGCAGGAGCCCAGGCTGGTTCCGAGGATCGCCAGCCGCCGATAGCCTCGCTGTTCGAGCCAGGACAGGCAGGAGGAGACGTCGATTATCGTCTGGCGGCAGGCGTGGATGGTGCGTCCGACGTTGGACGAGACGTGGTAATCGGCGCGCTCAAACCCGGTGGGCATGCGCCGGTCGTGGTAGGCCATACTGACTCGGAGAGCGGTGATACCGAACCGGTTCAATAACTTGCACAGGCCAATATGGCCTTGGGCATCGGAGTTCCATTGCGGAAGCACCACCACTGCGCGGTCCTTGCCTGCAGGAAAGAAATCCGCGCTGGCGCGGTTGTTTTCCGGGAATGGAGATTGGATCGCGCTGGTAAACGTGAGCAGGCCGCCATCCAGGCGGAAATCCACCGGTGTGGCGGCGGAATAGAATTCTTCCGAGTTGCGAATCCCCTGATCGACGAATTCGCCCAGGGCCTGGCCCGCATTGCCGTTTGTGGAAGCGCCGAGCAGCCATTCCGAGCCCCATTCAAAGGGACGGATCACGCGGTTGGTGTCGCGCGTGGCGAGCCGCCGCTCCCATCTATCAATGAACTTTGCATACCAGCCGGACATCGACTTATTCTGCCACAGAAGCGAACAAGCCGCGGGCGCGGTCCGTTTTGCGCAAACAAAAACCCGGCGCCGAGCGTGCAGCGCCGGGTCAGGAGAACCGACTCAGCCGGAGGCAACTGCCACCACCGAAGCGGATACCTCTGTTCAACCCAGGCTGGCAGGAGCAATTGCTCTTCCAATGTTTAAGTGATTGATAAGTCAAGACGTAGGACGCACGCCGCTTCCGTTTTCCGTAATTCACCGGAGCGCCGCTTACCAAAAACAGGAACAGGAGCCGCTCGGAGGAGTAGAATACCCTAGTGGTCCAGGCATCCATCGCCCGCAACACGCTGGCCGGATTCTACCTGTCAGGCTTGTTGATGTCGTTTCTGGGCGCAATCCTCCCTGCCTGGGGGTACCATTTGCAGTCGGACTACCTGCCGGTAGGGCACTATTTCCTGAGCCTGAATGCAGGGATGTTGATCTCGGTGCCGCTGGCGAAAACTCTGCTCGAGCGGAGGAGCGTCCGCTTCCTGCTGGCGTTAGCATCCGGACTGGCGGCCGGCGCCTTCTTCTTCCTGGCGGCAGTGGGGCCGCCTGCGGACATCTGGTGGAGATTCGCCGGGCTGGCAGTCAGCGGCCTCGGCGCCGGCTTGCTCAACGCAGCTTTGTTCACTGCAATTTCCCCGGTCTACCGGCGCGATCCGGCGGCTGCGGTGAACCTGAGCGGGTTGATGTTCGGATTGGGCTCGCTGGCGACGGCGTTGTTGGTGGCCGGGACTTTCTACATCTACACGACGGGTGCGATTCTCTTTTTTCTCGGGGTGATCCCGGCTTTTCTCGCGGCTCATTATGCGCGGCTGAGCGCCGGCGGGGAGGGCATGGTCGAGACAGTGCCGCTGCGGCAGGCCGTTTACGATTTCCAGAGCCCGGCGGCGGTGCTGTTCGCCTTGCTGCTGTTCTTTCAGTTCGGCAATGAATGGGCGATCGCCGGATGGCTGCCGCTGTTTCTGGTACAGCGTCTGGGAATCAGCCCGGCGACTTCGCTGTTTTTGCTGGCCTTTTATTGGCTTGCCCTGTTGCTCGGCAGGTTCGTGGTGCAGGCCGTGCTGGAGCGCGTCAGCCACGGCAAGCTTCTGATGGGAAGCGTGGTCTCGGCCATGTTCGGATGCCTGATCCTGAGCTTCACCAACAACCTGTTCGGCGCGGCCACTGCCTTGCTTATGGTGGGAGGCGGATTCGCTTCGATCTATCCGCTGGTGGTCGAGAAAATCGGCAACCGGTTTCCCTATTATCATCCGGGCGTTTTCAACGGCCTGTTCTCGATTGCCGTAACGGGCGGGCTGCTGGCGCCGGCCTCTCTCGGCTACTTTGCGAAGTGGATGGGGATCGGCGTCATCATGGGGCTCCCGATGATTGGCTCGATCGCCGTGCTGGTCCTGCTGGTGGTGATCTGGATTGAAGCCAGGCTGACGCAAACCGGCTGAGGGATGCTACCCTAGGCAGAAAACAACATGCTGAACAGACGTCAATGGTTGAAGGCGTGGAGCGCCGGCCTGACGGCGCTGCCGGGCGCTGCACAATCGGGACTTGTGTTTCCGGGCAAGCGCTCGATGCTGGTGCACAACGATTTTCCCGAAGATCTCGAAACGCCGGTCGAGTACTTCGACACCTGGATCACTCCCAATGCCTCGTTTTTCGTCCGGCAACACTTGCCGCGCCCGAAGGTGGATGCGGGTTCCTACCGGCTGGAAGTAGCCGGCATGGCAGCGTCCCCTCTCAAGCTGTCCCTGGACGAGATGAGGAAACTGCCGCAGTACAAGGTCCCGGCGACACTGGAATGCGCCGGCAACGGGCGGTCGAATTTCCGGCCGCGGATGCCCGGCTTGCAGTGGAAAAAGGGCGCCATCGGGAATGCCGTATGGAGCGGGCCTCGCGTGGCCGACCTGTTGAAGAAAGCCGCCGTGTCCGCCAATGCAAAGTACGGCAATTTCGACGGTGCGGACGCGGGTGTGGCCAAGACTCCGGATTTTGTCCGCTCGATCCCGATGGGCAAGCTGATGCACGAGGCGACCATCCTCGCTCTCGAGATGAACGGCGAGCCGCTGCCGGAAATCCACGGTTTCCCGGCCCGCCTGATCGTCCCCGGCTGGGATGGGGCGAGCTGGGTGAAGTGGGTCAACAAAATCACCCTCAGCGGGCAGCCCGACGGCGGATTCTACTTCGCTACCGCCTACCGGTATCCCAGCCGCCCCGTTTCTCCAGGCGGAACGCCCAAGCCCGAAGAGATGGAAGTGATCGAGGGCATGGCGGTGAAATCGTTCTTTGCCCGGCCGGATGACGAAGCGAAAGTGAAACCGGGTCTGGTAAAGCTGCAAGGCGTGGCTTGGGCCGGCGAGCAGCGCATTGTGCGTGTGGACATATCGTCCGATGGCGGCGGCAAGTGGATGCCCGCGAAGCTGGCCAGCGAGGATTTCCCCTTCGCCTGGCGGCTGTGGACTTTCGACTGGAGGCCCGGCCGGCCCGGCCGGCACATCCTGATGTCACGGGCCACGGACTCGGCCGGACGCGTTCAGCCGGTTGAATCCGCGTGGAACCCGTCGGGCTATTTGTGGAATGCCATCGACCGGATCGCCGTCGTGGTGGAGGGATAGAACATGAAGGGCGTCCTTGGGTTTCTGGTGTATGTCTGCGGCGCACTGGCGGCGGATCAGGCGATGGTCGAAAAAGGAAGGGCGGAAGAGAAGCGCTCCTGCGTGGGGTGCCACGGGCTGCGTATCATTCACGTACAGCGTCTCGGACGCGGAGCCTGGGAGCGGGAGCTCGACAAAATGGCCCGGTGGGGATCGGTGATCAAAGAGCGCGAAGCGCTCCTGGAATACCTGGTGGCCAACCATGGCGATGACAAGCCGGCGGCTCCGCTGGAGCGCTCAGCGAACGGAGTCGGCGCAAAAAAGTAGCAGGCGCGGAATGAGCGCGACATTGCCCGTCAGCGGTTCGAGCCCTGATCTGGTCGAGCTGCGACGCCTCTCCGGACATGATCTGACGGGAGTACTGGAGGAAGAGACCAGGACATGGCGCCGGATGCTGGAGTGGGATTTCACGCCTTCGGCGGAACTCGTGGTGCGGTTTGTGAACATGCAGGCGCTGAGCGGGTTCGCGCTTTCCCTCGCCGGGCGGGTGATCGGGTATGCCTACTACATCGCCGAGGAGGGCAAGGGTCTCATTGGCGACCTGTACGTGATGAGAGAACATCACACGTGGGAGCGCGAGAATCTCCTGCTGCGGGCGGTGCTCGATGCCCTGGTGCAGGTCGAGGGTGCGGGACGGGTGGAGTCGCAGTTGATGATGCTGGAAGGCCATCCGCTTCCTTACCCTGAGCGGTTGCGGGCATTCCCGCGCACATTCATGGTCAAGGATCTGGCGACAGAACGCCTTCCGGAGGGCCGGGCGGCGGACCTCATTCTGCTCGAGCCGTGGCGGGACGAGCGCCAGGAGGAAGCTGCGCGGTTGATCGCCATGGCGTACCAGGGGCACATCGACAGCCTGATCAACGATCAGTACCAATCGGTTCCGGGCTCGCGCAGGTTCCTGCTGAACATCGTGCAATACCCGGGATGCGGGCGTTTCTTCCCGGCGGGATCGTTCGTGGCGTTCCGCAAGGACACCGGCCAGCCGTGCGGGCTCTCGCTGAGCAGCCTGGTCGCCGAATCAGTGGGCCACGTTACGCAGGTCTGCGTAACGCCGGAATCGCGCGGTTGCGGCATCGGTTACGAGCTGTTGCGGCGTTCGCTCCTCGAACTGGAGGCGTACGGCTGCGGTAAAGTGAGCCTCACGGTAACCAGCGTGAATGAGGCAGCCATCGTCTTGTACGAGCGGATGGGATTCGTCAGGCGCCGGGAATTCGCGGCCCATGTTTGGGAGGGATTCTGAGCACAGACGGAGCGTGAGACTGGAATGAAAACTCTCTTGGTTGTACTGCTGGTGGTTGTCGTGGCCGTGCTCGGGCTCGGCCTCTGGGTGATGGGCATTCGCAACGAGCTGGTCACCGGCCGGGAGGCGATTCACGGAGCATGGGCGCAAGTCGACGTCGCCCTCCAGCGCCGCGCCGATATGGTCCCCAACCTTGTCGAGACGGTGAAGGGATTCGCCAGGCAGGAACAGAAGATCATCGACTCGGTTACCCAGGCCCGCGCCGCTTTGCTGGGCGCGCGCACGCCGCAGGAGAAGATCCAGGCCAACCAGCAGCTCGACGGCGCACTCGGCCGGCTCCTGGTGATGGTCGAGAATTATCCTACGCTCAAATCCAACGAGAACTTTCTCAAGCTGCAGGACGAGCTGGCCGGGACCGAAAACCGCATCGCCGTCGAGCGCCGCAAGTACAACGAGACCGTTCAGCGGTACAATACCTCGATTGAGCTGTTCCCGAACAACATCGCCGCCGCGCTGTTCAACTTCTCGCGCAATGACGCTTATTTCAAGACCGAGCCCGGCGCCCGTACGGCGCCGGCGGTGAAATTCTAGATCCCGGACACGGTCTTTGATTCATTGGAGCATGGATGCCGAATTCGTATCCGAACTACATCAACGGCGAGTGGCACGCGCCTGCGTCCACCTTTGAGAACCGCAACCCGGCGAATACCGATGAGATCATCGGCCTGTTCGCTCAAGGGACGGCGCAGGACGTCGGGGATGCCGCCGATGCCGCCCACGAGGCCTTCCCGGGTTGGGCGGCGATGACCGCGCCCGCGCGGGGCAACCTGCTGTACAAAGTGGCCGACCTGCTCGACCGCCGCTTCGACCAGCTTGGCGAAGAAATGACGCGCGAGGAGGGCAAGACGCTGCCGGAAGCCAAAGGCGAAGTGCGCCGCGCGATCAACATTTTCCGCTACTTCGCCGGCGAGGGCTCGCGCATGCCGGGGATGGTGGTTCCCTCCGAGCGCGATCGCGTCCATATGTTCGCTCTGCGCAAGCCTGTCGGCGTCGTCGGTCTGGTCACGCCGTGGAATTTTCCGATCGCGATTCCGGCCTGGAAACTCGCACCCGCGCTGATCTGCGGAAACACTGCGATCCTGAAGCCGGCTTCGGCATCGCCGCTCTGCGCCTGGCGCATTGTCGAGGCCTGCCACCAGGCCGGGATTCCGAAAGGCGTGGTCAACTTCGTCGCCGGCTCCGGCGGCGCGCTGGGCCGGGCGCTGATGGAAGCGCAGCCTCTGAAAGCGATTTCGTTCACCGGCTCGTGCGCGGTCGGCAACTGGCTGCATGCCGAAGCCTCCCGGCGCCGCCTGCGCATTCAACTCGAGATGGGCGGTAAGAACCCCACCATCGTGCTTGCCGATTGCGACTTCCAGGCAGCCGTCGAGAATGTCGTCAACGGAGCGTTCTTCTCGACGGGCCAGAAGTGCACCGCCACCAGCCGGGCCATCGTCGAGGACGCGATCTACGACCGCTTCGTCGCCGCGCTGGCCGAGCGCACCAGGAAGCTCAAGGTAGGCAACGGCCTCGAGCCGGGCATCGACATCGGCCCGGCCATTGATGCCGCGCAATTGGAGACGGATCTTCGCTACATCGAGATCGGCCGCAAGGAGGCCGGAGAGCCTTTGACCGGCGGCTTCCGCCTCACCGGCGGCGTCCACGACAAAGGCTACTTCGTGGCCCCCACCATCTTCGCCAACGTCACTGAGAACATGACGATCGCTCAGGAGGAGATCTTCGGGCCGGTGCTGGCCGTCCTGCGCGCCCGCGATTTTGACGACGCGATGCGCATCGCCAACGCCGTCCCGTTCGGCCTTTCCGCTTCCATTCAGACGAGCAACGTGTCGCGCGTGTTTGACTATGTCCAGCGCGCCGAGGCCGGCCTGCTCACGGTCAATCTGCCGAGCGCCGGCGTGGAATACCAGCTTCCCTTCGGAGGGACCAAGGATTCCAGCTTCGGCCCCAAGGAACAAGGTCAGGCGGCGCTGGAGTTCTACAGCGATTGGAAGACCGTTTATCTGAAGTATTGAGAATCTGATTCCATGAAAATCGGACAAATCCGCTGGAACAATGAGATCACTGCCGCCGTGTTTGAAGACGGCGGCGCCCGCCCGATTCCGGAGTATACGCTGCAAGGGCTGATCGAGCGTTCGGAAAGGGAAGATACTCCGCTCGAGAAGCTGGCTTCGCTGCACGCTCTGCGCCATCTCGAGCAGATCCCGCCCATCATTCCCATTCATCCCCGGGAGGTGTGGGCCTGCGGCTGCACCTACGAGACGAGCGCCAGCTTTCGCGACGCCGAGCACGGCACGCGGGAAGGCTTTTACGCCCACGTGTATCGCGAGGCGCGTCCGGAGATTTTCTTCAAAGGCGCCGCCCGCGTCTGTGTCGGGCCAAACAAGCCCATCGGCATTCGCCCCGATTCGAAATTCACCGCGCCCGAGCCGGAGCTGGCCGTGGTGCTCGGCGTCAAGGGGAAAATCCTCGGCTTCACCGCCGCCAACGATGTCTCCGCCTGGGACATCGAGCGCGAGAACCCGCTTTATCTGCCGCAATCGAAGGTGTACACCGCCTGCTGCGCTCTCGGCCCGGTGATCGTCACCCCCGACGAGATCGGCGATCCGTATAACCTCGTCATCACGTGCACCATCCGCCGCGCCGATCAGACGATTTTTTCCGGCAGCGCATCCACCGCGCAGCTTCATCGCAAATTCGAAACGTTGATCGAGTACCTCTATCGCGCGAATCCGGTGCCTTCCGGATCCGTGTTGTGCACCGGAACCGGCATCATTGTGAAGGAGGACGCCGCCTTGCGGCCTGGCGATGTGTGCTCAATCGCCATCAGCGGCATCGGCGTATTGTCGAATCCGGCGGCGATGGTAGCGTAAGCCCCTTCTTCGCCGCCAGGGCCTACGCTACCTTGATCACCAGCGGCGTCGCCTGGAAGCCGAACCTCTCCCGCAGTCTGTTGATCAGGAATCGCTGGGTCGAGAAGTGCAGCTTCTCTTTGCCGCCCGTGAACACCACGAACGTCGGCGGGCGCACCGACACCTGCGTGATGTAGCGCAGCTTTACATCGGTCTCGATGCCCAGCGTCTCGATGAAGCGGTTCAGCTCGCCGGTGGATACGCGGTGCGACGCGGCCTCCCATGCGTTGTGAATCAGCGGAAACAACTGCCCCACGCCTTTGCCGTCTTTGGCGGAAAGAAAGGCGATAGGGGCGAACCCGAGGAACTTCAGTTCATCGCGCACCTGCCGGACAAACGCCCTCTTGTTCTTGTCCTTGGCCGCATCCCACTTGTTCACGCACAGGAGGATGCTTCGCCCTTCCTCGCAGGCGTAGCCGGCAATCGTGGCGTCCAGAGCGACAACGCCTTCGCTCGCGTCCAGCACCACCAGCGCCACATTGGCCAGCCGGATGTGCCTGCGCGCCATGACGACACTGAGCTTCTCGGCCATCCGCTTCGTCTTGCCTTTGCGGCGAATGCCCGCCGTGTCCACGAACGTGTAAACGACGCCGTCGTGCTCGATCGATTCATCCACTGCGTCCCGTGTCGTGCCCGCGACCGGCGAGACAATGGCCCGCTCGACGCCCACCAGCGTGTTCAACAGCGTCGACTTGCCGACATTGGGGCGTCCGATGATGGCCACTTTGATATTCAGGATTTCGGGTGCGGCCTCCTCGCCGGCCGCGGGAAAGGCGGCGGTGACGTGATCGAGCAACAGATCGATCCCCAGCCGGTGCTCCGCCGACACCGGATACAGATCGGCAATGCCCAGCGAGTGGAATTCATGGGCCAGCACCTCCCGCGCAGGCGCGTCGATCTTGTTCACAGCGAGCGCAATCGGCTTGCCCAGCTTGCGCAGCAGCATCGCCAGCTCGCGGTCGGACGCCGTGATCTCGGTGCGCCCGTCAATCAGGAAGATCACGTGCGAGGCTTGCTCCAGCGCCACCCTCGCCTGCTTGAAGATTTCGCTCGGGATCAGCGCATCATCGTCGGGGATCATTCCGCCGGTGTCGACCACTTCGAATCTGCGCCCCCGGTATTCCACCTCGCCGTGGATGCGGTCGCGGGTGATGCCCGGCTCGTCCCCGACAA
The DNA here is from genome assembly GCA_016201205.1 of Acidobacteriota bacterium. Classification (GTDB taxonomy): domain Bacteria; phylum Acidobacteriota; class Terriglobia; order Bryobacterales; family Bryobacteraceae; genus CADEFT01. The sequence continues at coordinate 24,752 of JACQDF010000045.1, read as the reverse complement.
TCGCCCGCCGGCTCCCCAGGATCGCGTTGAACAGAGTGGATTTTCCTACGTTCGGCCTGCCTACGATCGCAACCACCGGCAGGCCGCGCTGCGGATGCATGAAAGCACATGATAGCATCGGCCCATGTGCTGTTACCCCGTGTTTCTCGACTTGAGAAATCGCCCGGTGCTGGTGGTGGGCGCGGGGAAAGTAGCCTTGCGCAAAGTGAATGGGCTGCTCGAAGCTGGCGCGCGGATTACGCTGATCAGCCCGGAAGGCGAACGCGAATTCGAGAAGTTGCCTGTCCAATGGCGCCGCCGCCGGTTCCGCGCATCGGATGTCGGCCGCCATGCGCTGGTGTTTACCGCGACCAACGACCGCGCGGTGAATCATGCCGTCGCCCAAGTCGCGGCCCGCAGGCGTATTCCGGTGAACGTTGCCGATTCGGCGGAAGAATGCACGTTCCTGACGCCGGCCCGTGTGCGGCAAGGGCGGATTCAGGTGGCCGTGTCGGCCGGCGGAAGCCCGCGTCAGGCGGTCGCCGTCCGCAATCAGATCGCGCGGTGGCTGAGTGACGCCAAGGAGGCTCGATGACCCGGCGAACCTGGATGCTGGCGATGATGGCCGCACTCCGGCGCGACAAAGTGGACGAAGCGGCTGCCAGGATCGAACGGGCGGCGGCGAGCGGCGACGTCTCCGCGGCGGCGCTTCTGGTGCGTCAAGGGAAAACAGAGGTGTTGCGTGGATTCGGCAAGGCGCGCGGGCCGGGCGAGGTGTTTCTGCTTGCCTCGATCACCAAGCCGATGACGGCGGCAGGCGTCATGAAACTGGTCGAGCGTGGCCAGGTGTCCCTGGCGGATGCAGTTCGCAAGTACATTCCCGAATTTCGCGGCGGCGACCGCGATCAGGTGACCGTGCGTCACCTGCTGACTCACACCTCAGGCTTGCCCGATATGCTCCCGGAGAACGTCGAGCTGCGCAAACGGCACGCGCCCTTGAAAGATTTTGTCGCCGGCGCCTGCAAAACCCCGCTGCTGTTTCGGCCGGGCTCGGAATGCCGCTACCAGAGCAAAGGCATCCTGCTGGCGGCGGAAATCGCCGAGCGCGTGACCGGTCAGGCGTTTCGCGAGTTCCTGAAGCAGGAATTGTTCGCGCCGCTCGGCATGAGGCAGACTTCGCTCGGCCTGGGCGGGCGCAAGATTTCCGAAACCGCCCTCTGCCAGGTTGCCGGCGACGACGACTGGAACTGGAACAGCTCTTACTGGCGGGATCTCGGCGCGCCCTGGGGAGGCGCCCACTCGACCGCCGGCGACGTGGCGCGCTTCCTCGATTTCTTCCTGCATCCGCGCGATCGAGCGCTTAAAGGGGCCACCGCTCGGCAGATGCTGGAAAACCAGAACGCCGGGTTGAACAAGCCTTGGGGCATCGGCTTCATGATCGAGCCGGGCGTTTTCGGAAAGAAGTGTTCGCCGCACACCTTTGGCCACTACGGGTCGACGGGTACGGTGGCATGGGCGGATCCGGAGAAAGATCTGATCTGCGTTCTGCTGACAACAAAGCCCGCCGATCAGTCGCGTGCGGGATTGCTGGGACCGGTGTCGGACCTGGTGGCAGAATCCGCGTGACCCGGCCGTGTTTGGCAACCTGGCGGCGTCGGATGGCGTCTTGAAACAATGAAGGCAGGTTATGCGCGGCATTCTCTTGTGCGCCGTCCTGGCAACATGGGTGTACGCCCAGACCAAGGGCCCCATCCAGCCACGCGAGCCGCGCCCTAAGCGCCCTGCCGCCACGGCGGAGCCGGAGGAGAAGCGTGACGAGGCCCCAAAGGCCGCCTCCGGCGCGCCCTGCATTTCAGACCCGGACGACACCGGCCCTCCCAAACTGCGCAGAGGGCGTCCCGGCGAGCGGAATCCGGCGCCGAACTGCGACTCGCTTCCAATCGCCTTGAGCGGCAGCCCTCCGGAGGACGATTCGAGTCTGCCCCCGCTGCCTCCGCTGCTCGCCCAGGTGCGCGAACGCGCGTTCCGCTACACCGAGGAGCTGCCGAATTTCATCTGCGAGCAACTGATCCGCCGCTACTCGAGCGGGCTGCTGCGCGACTGGAAACTGCGGGACACGATCACCGCCGAGGTGATGTTCGTGGACGGCAGGGAGGACTATCGCAACGTGAAGCGGAACGGACGCCCGACGGAGTGGGCCGACACACAGCGCACCGGAAGCTGGTCGGAGGGAGAATACGGCACGATTCTGCGGGATTTGCTGCATCCTTCCACGGGCGCGAAGTTCACCTACTCGAAAAAAGACGTGATCGGCAGCGTCGAGACCGAGGTCTACAGCTACCTGGTCGAGCAGCCGAATTCGCATTGGACGCTGCGGTTCGGGGGGCAAATGACCAAGCCCAGGTACCGCGGTCGCGTGTGGGCCGATGCCAAGGAACTGCTGCTGCGGCGCATCGAGATGGAGGCGCTCGAGCTGCCGCTCACCTTCCCCATCAGCCACGCTGAGATGACGCTCGATTACGGCCCCGTGCGCATCGAAAGGAAGTTCTATACTCTGCCTGCCCGCTCGGAGAACCTGGCCTGTTTCCGCTCGGAGCGCGCCTGCTCGCGCAATGAGATCGAATTCCGCAACTACCGGAAATTCACTGCCGAATCATCCGTTAGCACGACGGACTCCACCATCACGTTTGATCCTCCAAAGAAGAAATAGGGGGACAGGGTAGCCTGTCCCCGGTTTTCGTGGTCAGCGGCGAGCAAGAAATGCGACCATCTCCTTTCGGAAATTTGAGACGGCGGGCAGATCGGAGACCATCTTGATGCCAAAGCCCAATGCCTGGGCCAGCGGACTCAACGCCCGTTTGAGGCCGGCATTCGTCATGCGAACTTCCAGAGGAAGCGCTTTTCTTGCTTCCAACGCCTCCAGAAGGGCGCCGGCCAGCAGTTGCGCATCCGATTCAGCGTCCCCGGAAAACGTCGTGTGGAAGGCGTATCGGGTGTTGGCATCGAGGACAACCGGCAATTTCGGATAGCAGCATCGCACGTCTGGCGGTCCGATGGGGATTAAGGCATAAGAGCAGTCCGCTTCGAGAGCTCCGGTGACGGGGAGATTCTGATTCAGCAGGCGTTGAATGCGCCGCTCATCGAGCTGGGGGTAGACGGTGGCCTCAGCAGGCGGTTCCGGAGCAGGCACCTGCCGCAGCTCGAATCTCGGCTTGCCGTCGCCGCCCTCGTCGTCGTACGCCATCCCGGGATAAATGTCCCGCTCCCGCCAGTAGTCGATATGCCGATTCAACTGGTAGTGGTCGAGAAACTCCGCCATGGCGATCAGGCAACCGCACAGCGTCTCGGCCTCCTCCTGATTGGGATACCACTGGCAATAGCCAGGCCTCCGCGACCGGAATACGGGGGCCGGAACGCCCGTCTTCCACGGATGCCCGATTGCGCGTAACAGTTCCCGGTCCGCGCCCGAGAGTTCGGACCTGGGGACGTACTCGACGTACACAGTGCGCTGAAGCGTCGCGAACTGCTCCATGCTGATGGCATCCGAATAGACATCGCGGAAAAGGTGAAAGCTGGCGGCATCACGATAGACCATCAGCGCAAACATTTCCCCGAGGGCGCCCATTACCGAGCAGGCGCACATCTCTCCGGTATGCAAGTCGGGGCAAAACACAACTTGAGTTTCGTCGAGGCTGTCCCAGGGGCGCCGGCGCAGCAACTCGAGAGACGCCTGGTCCAGACGAAGAGCCGTTGCCGCGTTGACCGGTGTTTCGCCGCCCAGCTCCCGCCCAAAAAAGGAGTCCGGGCTTTGTATGGATCTTTTGCTTTTTTTCACAGCACGCTTCCGGTACGCCAAGGATCGCAAAGCCGGGGGGCTGACATCAACCCCGGCGCTGAGCGCCGGCTCGAAAGCCGGCGGCAGCCAAGAATGGCCGCCCCCCCACCGGGGTTTCCTCAAGCCTCCCGGCCGAGATCCGATGAGGTATTCGGATGGACCGCCGCCTCGCGTTCAGGATTCCATGTGACCAGCCCGCAACGGTCTTTGATTTGCGGACCTCCGCCGAGCCGTTTCCGGCAACCTTGCGCGATCATTCACAGCGCGGAGCGAGGCTCTTGGTGCCGCACTATCTCCCTCCCCATACGCCCGTCCGATTGGATGTAGCCGGCATGATGTTTCTGGGGGATGTTTGTTATTGCCACCAGGAGCCGGATGGCTTCGCGGTGGGCGTCACGTTCGAGCACGCAGTTCTGGAGTGCGCGGCGCTTGCGCGCCTGCTCGAGCGCCTGAATCAGGAACAACCCGATTCCACGCCGGCAGTCACGCTGCCAGAGTCCTGACCCCCTGGATCACACTCGCCAGCAACGCCAGCAGCAGCATCACCAGCAGCGTGATCCCCAGGCGGTTGGCCGCTCTGCTTCTGCGTATGCCCCTATGCCATAGATAATTCGGCATCTCTCGCCCTTTAGCTAAGTATACGGCGAAGATCGGCTGAAAGTTACAATCCCATTACAGCCTAGGTAGATTTTTACTCGCTCACCCGTGCTCGCCTCGCGCTATGCTATTCCTTTTCATGGCTCAGAGGGCTCTTATTGTCGGTGCAGGCGGGCAGCTTGGCGTCGAACTGGTCCGCGAGTTCACGCGGCGCGGCTATCACGTGACCGGCTTCAAGCGGTCCGATCTGGACATCTCGGACCAGTCTCGCGTCGAGCACGCCGTCTCCAGCGTCGATCCCTCCGTCGTGCTGAACGCGGCCGCCTATAACCAGGTGGACGTTGCCGAAAAGGAGCCCCTGGCGGCCTTCCAAACCAACGCCTTAGCGGTCCGCAACCTGGCTGTCGCCTGCCGCCAGATCGACGCGTTGCTGGTCCATTTCTCGACCGACTATGTCTTTGATGGCGGCAAGGGCGAGCCTTATGTCGAAGGGGACCCCGTGCATCCGCTCGGCGCCTACGCGGTCTCCAAGCTGACCGGCGAGCTGTATGCGCAAGCCTATCTCGATCGCCCTGTGATTATCCGCACCTCCGGAGTCTTCGGTCCGGGCGGTCTCCGCACGGCCCGCGGCAACTTCATCGAGCTGATGCTTCGCCTGGCGCATGCCGGGCAAACCATCCGTGTCGTCGAGGACCACGTCGCTTCCCCGACCTACGCCCCCTTGCTCGCTGCCCGGACGGCGGATCTGATCGCGCGCGGCGCTCCTGGCGTCTTCCACATCAGCGGCGGGACGCCCATCTCGTGGTTCGAATACGCCCGCATGATCTTCCGCCTTTCGGGCCTGACGCCGGAGCTCCGGCCCACCAACGAGCGCGAGTATCGCACAGCCGCCCGGCGGCCCAAGTACTCCGCTTTGTCCAACTCGAAGATCGAACGTCTGGGGTTGGAGCCGTTTCCACCGCTGGAGACGGCGGTGAAAAGCTACTTGCAGCTTCGGAAACTCCATGCGGCGCAGGCTTGATTCTCTGGTCGCGGTCATTTTCTGCTTGGCCGCCGTTTCTTGTGGGCGTCAGACAGCCTCTGATGAACTCAACAAACTCACTTCGGACTTCGTCTACTCCGCGCTGGCGCTCTCTCCGGTGGCGGCGACCGGAGCCGGCTACCACGAGCACCAGGGCGCCGGGCTGGACGGCAAACTCGATGACTGGAGCGAGACGGGCATGGCCCGCCAGCGCCAGTTTCTCGCTTCGGTGAGACAACGTCTGGCGGCCATCTCCCGCGAACAATTGCCGCCGGAAGAGCGCGCGGACTACGACATTCTCCAGGATCAGATTGCCCTGAGCCTGCTCGATCTGGACACGATCCAAAGCTGGCGTCACAATCCGACGTTCTACGTCGAGCTGATCGGCAACGCGCTGTTTTCGCCTTTCGTGCTGGACTACGCGCCGAAGGTGAAACGCTTCCGCCATATCATCGGCCGTTTGGAGAAAATCCCGGCATTCCTTGAAACGGCGAAGAGGAATCTCGCCGATTCCCCCGAGGTCTGGAACCGCGTCGCTCGCGAGGAGAACGAGGGCAATCTCGGGCTCATTGAGAAGACATTGGCCGCCGAAGTTCCTCCCGAATTGCGAGACTCCTTTGCCGCCGCCGCCGGCAAGGCGATCGAATCGCTCCGCGGGTTCAACCGCTGGCTGGAAACCGATCTGGCCTCCCGGACCAGCGACTGGCGCCTCGGAAAAGATGCGTATGCGCGGAAGGTCCGTTATGCCCTGGGCATCAGCGCCTCCCCCGAAGAACTCCTTCAGGATGCCGAGGCTTCCCTCGATGCCACTCGCAAGAAGATGCTCGAGATTGCGACGCCCCTCTACGAGAAATGGCATTCATCCGCCAAAGGCGGCAGTCTGAATCACATCGTCGGCCGGACACTGGCCAGGATTTCCGGGCGGCACGCCACCGTCGATACTTATTTCGCCAGCGCACGACGCGATCTGGACGAAGCCGGGCGGTTCGTGCGCGACAAGAAGCTGCTGGCTCTTCCCGGCGGCGCCAACCTCCAGGTGATCGAGACGCCCGAATTCATGCGCGGCATCTACGCCGTTGGCGGGTTCAACGCGGCGCCGCCGCTCGAGCCCCAGCTTGGGGCCTTCTACTGGCTCACGCCCATCCCCAAGACCTGGCCGGCCGCGCGCATCGAGTCCAAGCTTCGCGAGTACAACACTTATGGCCTGAAGCTGCTCACCATTCATGAAGCGATGCCGGGCCACTATGTCCAACTCGAGTACTCCAACCGGATCCAGCCCATCGCGCGCCGCCTGCTCCGCAGCGTGTTTGGGAGCGGCCCTTACGTGGAAGGCTGGGCTGTCTATGTCACCGAGGTGATGCTCGAGGAGGGGTACCTCGACAACAGCCCGGAGCTGCGTCTGGTGTTCCTGAAGCAGCAGCTTCGCATGATCGCCAACACCATTCTGGATGTGCGCATGCAAACGATGAACATGACCGATGCCGAGGCGATGCGCCTGATGCTCGAAAGCGCCTTTCAGGAATCCGAAGAAGCCGGCGCCAAGCTACAGCGCGCACAGCTCAGCTCCGCTCAGCTCCCCACCTACTACGCCGGCTATCGCGAGTGGATGCGCATCCGCAACGAGTACATGAGCCGGCAACGCTCCCGGTTCCATCTCAGCGAATTCCACGAACGGGCTCTGCGCGCGGGCGCCGTCTCGATGCGCTCGCTGGCGGAGCTGCTCGAGTAGCTGGATCAGCGCCGCCGCTGGCCGACGCAATACAACGCCTTCTCGGTGCGCAGGAAGATCTGCCCTTCGGACACTGCCGGCGAGCTGAGCGTGTATTCCTCGAGTTTGTTCTCCCCCAGCAGCTCGAACTCGCGTCCCGCTTTGATCACCGTGGTCGTGCCCTCTTCGTTGCTGATGTAAATCTTCCCGTCGGCCAGCACCGGCGAAGAGCTGTAGATAGCCGGCTGAATTCGCTGCGGGCCCCAGACCTCGGCGCCGGTCTTCGCATCCAGGCAGTAGAGGATTCCGCGGTCGTTGACGATGTAGAGCAGGCCGCCGCTGCTCACCGGCGTAGGCACATCGGGGCCGTTCTGATACGTCCACAGCTTGTGCGACTCGCTGACATCGCCCCGGCCGCCCGGCTTGAGCGCGACAAACGGCTTGACACGCGAGCAGGCGTACACAATGCCGTCGCGAAACAGCGGCGACGCAATAATGCGGTTGGCCGTGTACCTGGTGGGGTTCAGGACGTTCGCCCGCCACAATTCTTCGAGTGTCAGCGGATCGTGGCCGGTAACCAGGTCGCCGCCGCTGAAGATGATTTCCGCCTTGCCGCCCGTCTTTGCAATGGTCGGGGTCGTATAGGCATCGGGCGATTCGGACTGCGCCTCAGTGGGCCGCTCGACGCGCGCCAGCGTCTTACCCGTTCTCCGGTCCAGGCGCAGCACATACGACGGATCGTCGGTCTTCATGCCGTGCAGCACCTGCACGTAGAGCGATTCCTCGTAGAGCAGCGGCGAAGAGCCATAGCCCCAGTTCAAGCCGAATCTGCCGTAATCCTTCTGAATGTCGCGCGACCAGAGCTCGGCGCCCTCGAAGTCAAACTGCTTCAGTATGCCCGTGCCGGTCATGACCCAGACGTTCTTGCCATCCGTGACCGGAGAAGGCGACGACATGTTCTGCTTGTTGATCTTGTAGTTGCCGCCCGCGATGGGCCTCTTCCAGAGGATGTTGCCCTTGTCGCGGTTGAGGCACCACAGCTCGAGCTTGTCCCCATCGGCCACATTCAGAAGAATGTGCTCCCCCCAGAGGATGGGCGTCGAGCCGGTGCGGCTGGGCATCTCCAGCCGCCAGGAGACGTTGTCCGTCCTGGTCCATTTCACGGGGAGATTGGTTTCCCCGCTTGTGCCATCGAGATTCGGCCCGCGCCACTGGGGCCAGTTCTCCGCCAGCATGGGGAGACAGAAGAGCGCAATAAGCCAGAAGAGCATCCTCATAGAGCAGATTGTATGCCAGAGACCGGGGTGTACGGCCACTGGTAGCTGCCCGGCTTCATGACGAGCACAGGCGCGGCATCGGCGCGCGGGCGCAAGCGGACCGCGCCGGGGGCCATCTCGGCGAGCACATCCAGGCGCCGCCAGCCGAAGTGGCGGATCACCGCCGAAGCGGTGGCGCCGCCTTCGAGCCACATCTCAGCCACCGGGAAGCGAGCCAGCGCTTGCGCCGCCAGATGCGCCAGCGCTTCGGCCAGCCGCGCCGAGCGCTGCTGATTGGGCAGGACCGGGCGAGCGATCGATGCAATCGCCATCCGGTGCGTCTCAAGCGCGCACACGACTGCCGCCACCCAGGATTCATTTCCGGCGTCCGCCTTTTCATAAAGCGGATCCGGCATGGCAAGCACCGCAGCGCCCGCCTGGCGCAGTTGCTCTTGCTGGCGGAGGCTCGATTCCGAGGCGCTTCCGGAAATGAGCAGCACGCTTGACGGCCGGGACGCGGGTTGGCGCGGCAAGGGCCGATGACCCAGCCGATCGAGAAGCGCCGCAAAGAAATCGGCCGCTCCGGCAGCGAGCGTGCGCTCATCCAGACGGCGCACCCAGCAGGCGATGTCTTCGGCATCCAGCGCCTCGCCAAGAATCAACCCGCGAGACGGCAAATCCGCTTCCGGGCGTAAGACGTGCACAGGCACATCGCCGAGCATCCGCCGCACATCGCAACTGAGAATCGGATGCTCCGGATCCCGCCGGAAATCGGTTTGGTGAATGCGCCGCCCCTCGATCCAATATTCGCCGTCCGCGATCGTTCGCCCCAGAGACGGATTGCACGGGACCAGAAGGACGCGCTCCTTGCGGAAGATCCGCGCCAGCGCCGTCACTTCCGAGGCGACATTGCCGCGCATCACGGAGTCCGTCTTCTTGAAAACCACGCCGGCGCCTGGATTTCGCAGTTCGCCCGCCATGGCGTCGAGGCGGCTCGCCGCCATCGCCGGCGACAGGGAACGCGTGTTCGCGTCCATCACCATCACGTCGCAGGAGGCGACCAGCGGATGATCCAGATGCACCTCAGCGCTGAGGCCATGGCGGCATGCAACGCCGCCGATCTCGGCCGCCCCCGTCAGGTCGTCGGCAATCGCCAGAATCATGCGATTGGCCGTGCCTTGTGCGCGCCCAGACGGGCCGCCCATCGCACCGCCTCGATCATGCTGGTGACGCTGGCGCGTCCCTGCCAGGCGATGTCAAACGCCGTTCCGTGGTCGACCGACACCCGCACGATCGGCAGCCCGAGCGTGATGTTCACGCCGGTGTCAAACGCCAGCATCTTGAACGGAATGTGCCCCTGGTCGTGATACATGCAGACGATCGCGTCGAAGTGAGCTCGGCGCTGCGGCACAAACGCCGTATCCGGAGGTATGGGCCCTTCCACTTGAATCCCCTTGGCGCGGGCCGCCTCGATCGCCGGGACGATGTAGCGCTCCTCTTCCCGCGCGCCGAACAGGCCGTTTTCGCCCGCATGCGGATTCAAGCCGCAGACGCCCAGGCGCGGCGGGCGGCCGGCGATCCGCGCGGCGGCATCGGCCGTCAGCTCGATCACTTCCTCGATACGCGCCGTCGACAGCTTTTCCGGCACGTCGCGCAAGCCGATGTGCGTGGTCACCATGCTCACCGTCAGCTCCCTGGAAGCGAGCATCATGCAGACCTTGGCGCTGCCGGTGAGCGCAGCCAGAATCTCGGTGTGGCCCGGGTGCGGCACGCCGGCGGCGCGGATGGCTTCCTTATGGATCGGCGCGGTGGCGATGGCTTCCACTTCGCCGGCCATGGCGCGCCGGACAGCTTCTTCAATGTAGGCGTACGAAGCGCGGCCGCAGGATGCCTGTACCTGGCCGGGGCGGATGGCGGCCGCGTCCACTTGCCTGCAATCGACCACGTGGGAGGCCGGGGCCGGCAACCCGGTCACCTGCGCCACCCGCTCCAGCACGCCCGCATCGCCAATCACGATCGGCACGCACTCCCGCAGCACCTCCGGCTGGCGCAAGATGCGCAGGCACAGCTCCGGACCGATGCCCGCCGGATCGCCCATCGTCACCGCCACTCGAGGCAGGATTTGCTCCATGACCGACTTTTATCTTACTGTGGCTCCATGAGCAATCCACAACGATCCTGGATCGTCACCCTGCTGGCGCTGCTTTTCTTCGCGGCTGTCGTTGGAATCCACGCCTTCAACGAGCCCAAGAACGACTTCCACTTTGCCCTGCTGGGCGACCGCACAGGCGGGGCGGAGCCGCAGGTCTTCGGCCGCGTCTGGCGCGAGATCGATCTGCTGCATCCGGATTTTGTGCTGAATGTCGGCGACACAATCGAAGGCGGCAGGGATGAAAGGGCAGAGCAGGAATGGCTGTCGCTGCGCCCGGTCTGGCAGCGCTACAAGCACTATCCTCTGTACTTCACGCCCGGCAACCATGACATCTGGTCGCCGCGATCGCGCGAGCTGTATGAAAAAGAAAGCAAGCGGCCTCTCTCCTACAGCTTCGATTACCAGGACATGCACTTCACGGTGCTCGATAACTCGCGCAGCGACGAGCTGAGCCCGCCTCAGCTCGAGTTTCTGGAACAGGACTTAAAGGCGAACCAGGGCCGCGGCCCCAAGCTGATCGTCTTCCACCGGCCTTATTGGATTGGCGTGATCCGCACCAGCGGCACGGACTTCCCGCTGCACCGGCTGGCGAAGCAATACGGCGTCGAGCACATCATCAGCGGGCACGGGCACCAGTTCGTGCGCATCGTGCGGGACGGCGTCACCTACATGGAGGTCGGCAGCTCAGGCGGGACGATGCGCGGCAAGTTCCTCCGCAATGACGGCTTCGCCCAAGGCGCGTTCTATCACTTCGTCTGGGCGCGCGTCGAGGGACGGCGTGTGCACTTCACCGTCAAGGAGATCCAGGGGCCCATGGGATTGGGCCGCATGTTCCGGGCCGAGGATTGGGATGAAAACGGCCCGCACTTTGATACGGCGGATCCAGGGTCGAAGGACAAGCCGGAGACGTAAGCGCCTCCGCTTGGTCACGCGCGCGGCTCAGAAAGCGCTTCCGAGCCGCGACCGTCAGGGAGCGGTTGATGCGCCGGGGCGGCCGCTCCGTTTAGTAATCTGATAAGAGTCCTGTTTTCATTGACCGCTCGCGGGGACCGGAGGGGAAGGAGCCATCGATGGATGGATTGGTGACAACGCTCACAATTTTCGTTCTGGCGATTTATGTCGGGGTGGAGGTGATCGTGAAAGTTCCGCCGACACTGCACACGCCGCTGATGTCGGGCTCGAACGCGATCTCCGGCATCACCCTGGTGGGCGCTGTGCTGTCAGCGGGAGTGCAGCACAACACGCTTACGACGGTGCTCGGGTTCGTGGCCGTGGTGTTCGCCACCATCAACGTCGTGGGCGGGTTCATGGTGACGCATCGGATGCTGCACATGTTCAGGAGGAAGAAGTGAGATGTCCGGCGCGATCGTGAATCTGGCCTACCTGGTGGCCTCCATCCTGTTTATTGTCGGGCTGAAGGGGTTGGGGCATCCCCGCACCGCCGTGCGGGGGAACCTGATCGGCGCGGTCGGCATGCTGCTGGCGGTGCTGATAACGGTCACCGACCAGCACATTGTGAGCTACCAGGTGATGCTGGCCGGCGTGCTGGTGGGGAGCGCCGCCGGAGCCCTGCTGTCCGAGAAGACTCCAATGACAGGAATGCCGCAGATGGTGGCGCTGCTCAACGGGTTCGGAGGCGGCGCGTCGACGCTGGTGGCCGGTGCGGCGCTGGTCGAGGAGCTGGGACGCGGATCGGAGCTTTCGCGACAGTTCACGATTGCCACGGCAGCTTCCGCGCTGATTGGCGCGGTGACGTTCTGGGGCAGCCTGGTCGCGTTCGCAAAGCTACAGGAGATGATGAGCGGCAACGCGGTGGTGTTTCGTGGCCAGCATGTGCTGAATGCGGCCGTTGCGCTGGCCTGCGTCGGGTTGGGCCTGATGGTGGTGGCGTCGCCGGAGGCCACATGGAACTATTGGCTGCTGGTGGCGGTGAGCTCGGTGCTTGGCGTGCTAACCACAATCCCGATCGGTGGGGCGGACATGCCGGTGGTGATATCTCTTCTGAACTCCTACTCGGGTCTGGCCGGCGCGGCTACGGGCTTTGTTCTGAACAACAACATGCTGATCATCGCCGGAGCGCTGGTGGGCGCCTCGGGCATCATCCTCTGCCAGGTCATGTGCCGGGCGATGAACCGGTCGCTGAGCAATGTGCTGTTCGGCGGGCTGGGCGCGGCGTCATTCGAGAAGATGTCAGAGGACACGGTGTACGCGGGCAAGGTGAAGGCGTCGAGCCCGGAAGAGGTGTCGATGCTGCTCGAGAACGCGCGCCGCGTGATCGTCGTCCCCGGCTACGGGATGGCGGTGTCGCAGGCACAGCACGCCCTCGAGGCGCTGGCCCGGTTGCTCGAGGACCGGGGGACCGAGGTGCTGTACGCAATCCACCCGGTGGCCGGCAGAATGCCCGGTCACATGAATGTGCTCCTGGCCGAGGCCGACGTGCCCTACGACAGGATGAAAGACCTGGACGAGAGCAATCCGCTGTTTCCCCAGACAGACGTGGTGATCGTGATCGGGGCCAACGACGTGGTGAACCCGGTGGCCCGAACCGACCCAAAATCGCCGATCGCGGGCATGCCCATCATGGATGTGGATAAAGCGCGGGTCGTGGTCGTGATCAAACGCAGCCTGAGCTCGGGCTTTGCGGGAATTCCGAACCCGCTGTTTGCCGCCGACAACACGGTGATGCTGTTCGCCGACGGCAGGAAAGCAGTCAATGACCTTGTTTTTGCGTTGAAGGAAGCGCGCTGACGGGGGCCATGCCGCGGGGCTTCCCCATTGAGCCGCGAACTGTACTACACTGTCAAGTCAGCGCCTGAAGGCTCCAGAAGCGCAAAGGCCGCGCCCCGCGGCGCCATAGCCTTGAGGAACACCGGAGTGTTGCTGCCGCGGGCGCGGTCCGTTTTGCGCGTGTTCCTTAGAACGGCAATTGATTTGCATAATACATCCTGAGCCAATGTGAGGTGTACCGTGCAAGCAGTGTCTTCCCAATCTCCAGTCCCGAGCCAAGGCTGGTTCGAGCTCCTTTGCCAATCGCCATCCCAGCGGGAGTGGCTTTTGCGCACCGACCCCTATTCGGCGGCCATGGCCTTCATTCGGGGAGAATTCAGTGTAGCCGGCGATCTGGTGGAAGCTGTGCGCCAGCAGCTTCTGCGGGCGGCCGGAGGATGGCGAACGCGGCTGCTCAACACTCTGGGCCGGCTGGCGCCGTGGCGGTTGGCCCAAATCTGGGAAAGCCGGGCCGCGGCGGCTCGCCGCATTCGATTCCACTACGATCGCTCGGAGGAATTCTACAGCCAGTTCCTCGACCCCCGAATGGTGTATTCGTGTGCCTACTTTCGCGACCCGCGGGATTCGCTGGAGCAAGCGCAGCTTGCCAAGCTGAACCACGTCTGCCGGAAACTACGGCTGGCGCCCGGAGACCGATTCCTCGATATCGGCTGCGGATGGGGCGCACTGATCCTCCATGCCGCGCGGCGCTTCCTGGCGCTCTCGACAGGTTGCACTTTGAGCCGCTGCCAGGCTGGCTACGCGGCGGCGGAAGTCCGCCGGTCGCATCTCGAGGACCGGGTCTCGATCCTCGAGATGGATTACCGCGACATGACCGGCCGGTTCGACAAGATCGCTTCCATCGGCATGGTGGAACATGTCGGCCGGGCCAAGCTGGGCGCCTATTTCCGCAAAGTCTATGAAATGCTGCTGCCCAATGGCCTGTTCCTCAATCACGGCATCACGCGGCCGGCCTCGGTTGTGACCGATGCTCAAGGGATGTTCGTCGCCCGGCGCGTCTTTCCCTTTTGCCGGCTTGTGAATCTGTCCGACATGACGGAGGAGGCCGAGAAGGCCGGCTTCGAAGTGCTCGATATCGAAGGATTGCGCGGACACTACGCGCTCACCTGCCGCGCCTGGGTCGAGCGGCTGCGGGCCCGCCGCGAAGCGTGCCTTGCCGCCGTTGACGAGCGGACCTGGCGAACGTGGCAACTCTATCTGGCTGGCAGCGCGCTTGCGTTCGAGGAGGGCGGGCTGGCCATTTACCAGATGCTGCTGTCGAAGCGGGGGGCCGGGGAGGCCGCGCCTATGACACGCGAGTACATGTACGCCGGGCACTGATGGTCCGGGATCGGCCGCGGCCGCCTACCCCAGCAGCTCCCGAATCACGGAGCCGCCGGTCTGGCTCAACTGCTTCTCGCGCCCGGCGTGCGGGAAGCGCAGCTTGTCGTCGTTCAGGCCGAGCAGGTGGAGCAGCGTGACGTGGAAATCCTTGATGGGGTGGATACACTCGATGGCGCCTCCGCCGACATCATCGGTGGCTCCGGCGATGTGGCCCGCTTTGACGCCGCCGCCGGCGAGCCACACCGGCATCGCCTTGGCGTTGTGATCGCGGCCCCAGGCGGCGCCGCCGCGGCGGATGCCGTTGTCGGGTGAGCGTCCGAATTCGCCCGCCCACACGACCAGTGTTTCTTCGAGCAGCCCGGTGCGCTTGAGGTCCTTGAGGAGCGCGGCGATGGGCTGATCGATGGCCCGCATGCGAGCCCCGTGGGCTTTCTCGATGTAATCGTGCGAATCCCAGCCCATGGCGATCAGTTGCACAAAGCGGACGCCGGCCTCGATCAGCCTGCGGGCGAGCAGGCAGCGGCGGCCAAACGCGGCGGCTTCCTTGTCCGGCCCGCCGATGGCATACATCTCGAGCGTCCGTGGCCGCTCGCTGGATAGATCGAGCACGCGCGGCATCTCGGCTTGCATGCGAAACGCCAGCTCGTAGGATTCCATGCGCGCCGCCAGCTCGTCGTGATGCGGATGGCGCTGGCGGTGCAGCCGGTTAAACTCGTTCAGCAGCTCCAGATTGGCGCGCTGGCTCTCCAGGGTGACGCCGGGCGGCGGGGCCATATCAAGAACGGGCGCCCCTTCGGGCCTGAGGGGCGTGCCTTGGTAATGGGCGGGCAAGTAGCCGTTGGACCAGTTGGCCGCGCCGCCCTGCGGATAGGCGACGTCGGGGAGCACCACGAACGCCGGCAGATTCTGATTGATCGTTCCCAGCCCGTACGAGACCCAGGCGCCGGCGGCCGGATCGCCGCCGAATTGATTTCCGGTGTTCAAATGATACAGCGCCGTCGGGTGATTGACGCTTTCGGCCTGCAATCCACGGTAGAAGCAGACGTCGTCGACGACCTCGGAGAAGCTCTGGAACAGCGAGTTGATCTCGATGCCGAGCCGGCCGGCGCGGCGGAACTCGAAGGGGCTGCGCACGTAGTAGCGCTCGCCGGTGTTCATGTTCGCTTCGAACCTGTTGCGCTCCTTCTGGAAGCGCGTCATGTGGATCTGCTCGAGCTTCGGCTTGGGATCGAAGGTGTCGATGTGCGAGGGGCCGCCTTCCATCAGCAGGAAGATGCAGTGTTTGGCCTTGGCGGCGTGATGCGGCTTTTGGGGAGCGAGCACGCCGGCGCGGGCCTGGTCGCGGGAAACCAGATACGAGAGCGCAACCGGGCCGAGGCCCATCGTGGATTGAGAAAAGAAGCGGCGGCGGTTAATAAACATACACAAACTCGCTGGAGTTGAGCAGCGCCAGCGCGAAGTCCGCCAGGGCGCGCGTTTGGGGTGAAACGCCGCTCGGGTGGACGTTCTCTTCGTATTCGGCCGGATCTTGCTCCTGGAGGAACTCGAATTTTTCACCGGTCAATTCGCTGGTGATGGTGTGGACGACGGGTTTTTTCCTGGGCCTGGCGGGCGGAGGCATGGCGCGGTGATGGCGCGTCTGCTTCTCCAGATGCGCCAGCGCGAGCTGCATCTCCCGCGGTTCCGGCACGCGGCCGTAGGCCAGCCGAAAAGCGCGCTCGATGCGGCCGCGCGCGTCCGGCGCTTCCTTCTCGAGGCGAACCGCGAACGCCAGCGCCATATCATGCACAAACTGTCCGTTGAATAAGGAAAACGCCTGCGTCGGCACGGTGGAGAATTCGCGGCGCTCGCAGGACAAATCGAGGCTCGGCCCGTTGAAGACTTCGATCATCGGATCGACCAGCGACCGCTGCTGGAACGTGTAAATGGTGCGCCGGTTCCGCAGACGCTTCGTCGCATCGGGATGATAGGCAGGCGCCAGCGAACCCATGCGATGCAGCGGCTGCCGGGCGACATCTTCGTTGATTTGCGGAAAAACCCCGGGGCCGCCGCTCTCGAGACTCAGCTCACCGGAGACCGCGAGGATGGCATCGCGCAGCACTTCCGCTTCCACCCGGCGCGGTGAAACGCAGGCCAGCAGCTTGTTGCCAGCGTCCTTCGCTATCACCGTCTCGATGTCCGGGTGCGACGACGCGCGCTGGTAGGCGTCGGAAAGCATGATGAGGCGGTGCATCGCCTTCACGCTCCAGCCGTTGTCCATAAAATACGAGGCCAGCAAGTCGAGCAGCTCCGGATGCGTGGGCTTGCTGCCCATCTTGCCGAAGTTGCTGGCATCGGCCGCGAGCCCCTTGCCGAAGTGATACTGCCAGATGCGGTTCACCATGACGCGCGCGGTGAGAGGATTGCGGGGATCGGTGATCCAGCCGGCGAGCGCTGTTCGGCGGCCCGCGACCGTCTCCGGGATGTCCGGCGCGGGAAGCCGGCTTTGTCCGGCAATGATCGAGAGCGCACCCGGCGTGACTGCCGCGGCCGGCGATTGGATGTTCCCCCCAGGCAGGATGTGCACCTCCGGAGCTTTGTACCTGGCGAGCGGCGGATAGCGCAGGTTCGGGCCTCCATCGGTGAAGCCGTCAAGCGGGCCGCTCGAGACGGCGAACGCCTTCGGCTCAAAGCGGTCGAGTGACTCGCGGTAAAGCTGCATGTGTTTCTGGTACAGCTTGTACTCCTCGTACTCTTCCGCCGTAATGCCCTCCTTCTCGCGGACGGCGTTCTGGATCGTCTCCGGCGGCAGGTCCTCGAGCCGCGCGGCGCCGTGCTTCTTCAGCAAGTACTGCTTCACGCGGTCATCAAAGGAATCCAGATTGGACTTGGTGCGGCGGGCGATCTCCGCCATCCGCGCTTTGCCTGAAGCCAGGCCGGCTGTGTTCTCGTCTTCGAGGAACGGGATGCTCGGACGCGCGAACTCGGTGGCGGCAAACACGGCCTGCATGCGGTAGTAGTCGCGTGTGGGAATCGGGTCGAATTTATGATCGTGACAACGGGCACAGCCGACCGTAAGCCCCAGGAACGCGGCGCCGATGGCGCTGGTGACGTCGTCGAGAAACATCTGCCGCGTGACTGCCTCGACCGACATTCCGGTGTGCTCCCACGGGCCGGAGCGCAAGAAGCCGGTGGCGAGGATCGCTTCGGGATTATCGGGATCGATCTCATCGCCGGCGATCTGCTCGCGCACGAACCGGTCATATGGCTTGTCGTGGTTGAACGAGCGGATGACGTAATCGCGGTAGCGCCAGGCGTTGGGGCGCTCGAAGTCATTGGAGTAGCCGCCGGAATCAGCGTAGCGGACGACATCGAGCCAGTGGCGTCCCCAGCGCTCGCCGTAGCGCGGAGAAGCGAGCAGACGCTCGATGAGCCTCCCCCAGGCGTCCGGCGATGTGTCCTTGAGGAACGCGTCCACTTCCTCCGGCGTGGGCGGCAGGCCGGTGAGATCGATGGTGGCGCGGCGGATGAGCGTCCGCTTGTCCGCCGGCGGAGCAGGCTTCAGCCCGTTTTGGCTGAGCTTCTCGAGAATAAACGCATCGACAGGATTACGCGTCGCGATCGGGGGCTTGGGCTTGCTCACCGGCTGAAAGGCCCACAGATCCTCGGGCTGATAGCTCCACGGCTTGGATCTTGCGGCAGGCCAGGGAGCGCCCGCGTCAATCCACGCTTTGAACGCTGCCATGGCGTCCGGCGGAAGCGGCTTGCCGGGAGGCATCTGGAGCTTGTCCCGGCCGTTAAGCAGTTGGTAGAGGAGGCTCGCGGCCGCGTTGCCCGGCGCCAGAGCGCTGCCACGCGGGCCGCCTTTGAGCATTGCCTCGCGCGTGCGCAGGTCGAGATTTCCCAGGATCTGCCCGTCTCCGTGGCAGCCCAGGCATTCGCGCTTGAGGATCGGCTGGACCTGATTCAGAAAAAGCTCGCCGGCGTCCTCAGCCGGCAGGCTGAGCGGGCCGAGCAGCAAGCAAACCGAAGTGAAGGAAAGCCGCATTGCTTACCTCTAGAAATACCACTTCGTGCGCTCTCTTGTTGCCCGAGGTGCTGGAAGGTGGAACCGGAAGAGCCGGCCTGGAGGCTCGGGTTCGTTTCTCCTTTCTTGGGCCGTTGGCGGCAGCGGGCGGGGGGGCAGGAAAGCGCTTCCCGTTCGACTTCGATATTGCAGACGCCGGTCTCGACATGCAACTTCATTGTCGCAAGCGAAGCGAAGCAGTTCTGGGCGGAAGGAGGCGATTAGCTAATGCAATGAGCAGAGTGCGGTTTGTGGATGGTTGGTGATTCTCAATTTGAATGCCGGCGTTGCTGACCTCGTCGAAGGATGAAAAACCAAGCGGCAAGCCCTGTGCCGGCTTATTGGCGAGATGCCCGATGCGCGGATCTCCCGGATCTGGCGGCGCAGGATGGTAACGTCATGGTGCGAGCCGCCGCGCAGGGTGATGGCGGCTGGGTTTAAAGGTTCTTCTCGATGTCACCACCAGGGACGAACTCGTGGCACTGCTTGGCGATGTCTTCAAACTGCCGCAATCTCGCGTCACGAAGACGATTGTGGCGATCGACCTGACGAACTCCACCCGCATGAAAGCCCAGCGCCCGGAGGCCGACTGGTTGACTACGTACTCGTGGTTCTTCGATCTTCTGAGCCGCACCATCAACGACGCCGAGAAAGGCAACGACGCAGTGAAAGGCCGGGTGGTCAAATACCTGGGCGACGGAGCGATGGCCGTCTTTGGAGAGGACTACGCTGCCGACGCCATCAACTGGGCGATCAAGATCCAGGAGGGTATTCTTGATGCTCAAAAGGGCCTCGTGGACTGTGAGTGCTCGATCGGGATAGGATCGGGGAAGATGGTCGAGTTCCAGACCCCTGAGGGGTGGACTGACTACATCGGGACCGTTGTTGATCGGGCTTTCAGGCTTTGCAGCGCTGCGAACTCCAAGGCGATATTTGTAGACACGGTCACCGTCTCTGCCGCGGCAATGACAAAGGTCCACTCGCGCTACGGGAGTAGCACTGACCCACAGCGTGAGAGCTCTGATTACCTCGGACCAGAGCAGACTGTCGCCGCTAAAGGCTTTGCCCAGCCAATCCGGTACCATGAAATACTATGGAGCAACGTCGGGTACGGTGTGAGCAAAGACTTCGTCTCAGACCTCTCGACGACGCAGCCGAGCCCGCCTGCCTACCGCGCGTCTCCTGAAACGAGACGAGAGGCAAAGCAGTTGGAGTCTGACTGGGTGCGTGGGACAGTCACGGCTTTCAATGGCACCTACGGGTTCATCCGGACGGCGAGCGAGGAAGACTTCTACTTCAACACCGATTACCTGTTCCGGCGCACCGAAGTCAAGGTCAACGACGTCGCGTACTTCCTAGTGGCAGATGCTCTCGCGAATTCGAAGAGCCGGCGCGCAACGAACATGGTTATTCTTGGCAGCGTTCTGGCTGGCAAGCTGCAAAGATCAGTGAACCCTAAGGGATTCGGGTTCGTTCTCTGCCCCAACCAAGCTGGCGAAGTCAGGCAGATCTTCGTCTACTTCGGCGCGCCTGACCCCTGGAAGATGGGCATGGAGGTTGAATTCAAGGCGACTGAGAATCAGAAGGGGCTGTCGGGTGAAGACCCGAAACCGGGCGTTCTCGGATGATCCCCATGCCCGTTGAGCACGGTCGTACGTTGGCCAAAAGTGAAAGGACCACGCCTAGTGCGTGGTCCGAAATTCGATTAACGATAGTAATGTTCTCTCCCTATTGTAGCTCGGTCTCGCTGGTTGTCAAGTGCTGTGCCCGCAGAAAAAACTTCTGAAAGCACGCTGGCGCCGCCAATCCCAAGCTGGCGCAACCAGGGGAGCTTTCGAACCCCGGGGAGGACCTCCGATGACTGGACACATGCGCTTCAACGGAAGGCCCAGGTGAACGCCCTCATGCAGGAGTTCAGCGTAAGGGTTCAGAGTAGAAAGTCCCGAGAGAATCTGCATGACCAAGATGGGGGGCTGTGCTCTTCCGTCAGATAGCTTTGCCGGCGGAGGTCGGCCGGGACGTGGTGCTCGGCTTCGTTCGTTGCTATCAGTTGGAGACCTGGTTCCGCGAACTTGTCTACCTGGAAATGGGGACGCACTTCGGCCCGGAGAGGTGGATTAAGGCTGAGGAAGCATTGGAGCGCGAATTGAAGCGCACGGGCAAGAAGCATATTCCGGCGGCCCGGTCGTTGAAGGCCGACAAGAAGTACCTGCACCTAGCAACGCCGGAGAGCGACCCGCTTTGGTTTATCTCTTTTGGTTCGCTCCTTGCCATTGTTTTCGATGACCAGCTTTGGCCGCTATTCGAGAACTATCTCATCGCGAAACGCTTGCTGGAGCCAAGGTTAGAGGAGATCATGCTGATCAGGAACCGCATTGCGCACTGCCGGTCTCTGCACGCTGACGACCTTAACCGACTACAACTCCTCCTACGCGACCTTGATGGGGGCTTCTGGCGGTTCTGCCTCTCGTACAAGGACACCCACTCATTCATCACAACAGATGACCGGTCTGATCCAGTCTTCCAGCGGTTTGCCGACCGCGAGGTGGTACGTTACATGGAGTCCGAGCCGGGGATGAATGTCGCGGTCCAGTACTCAGTCCGACCGAGTGCTAATGCGGAAGAGGCCAGAGCAAGTGGCAAGGGGAAGCTGTACCACTTCACATTCTCAGCCGTCGACAACCAGCGAACGATGGACTACGAGAAGATCCTCGAACACACTAAGGCGCACCACGGATTGGTGGCTCATATCCTTCTGGATCAGTTCCTTTTCGTGACATTCCCTGCTCTATACAGACCGGAGCAAATCATCAACGCGGCTGAGGACTTCTACAGCGGGTGCTCGAGATTCAAGCTTCCACTCAGGGAACCCACTGGGAAGCGACGAGCCGGAGTGAAGGAGAACGAAGCAGCAAACAAACATTTAGAGCAGATCGCGGTGCGGTGGCCACACTATGTTGTTCCACCCAGCCATCCCTACAGGTATCTGGACCCCGAGCCCTCCCGCAGCTTCTTCGGGGCTTGAAGAGCCCATTCCTTTCCAAACTGATCGGCGGCGGCAGCGGGTGGGGGCGGCAGGAAGAACCTTCAATCCAATGGTTGGCGAGCAAACAGCATACGATCCACGGGCACCGAAAGAAAAACAACGTCAGCGTTGTCTACCCCAAGAACCTGAAAACCCTTGACGCCGTCTGGCAATGCGATTCCAGTCACAGCCCGCGGTACAACTTGGTTATTGCCCGAGTCCGTAAGCTTATATAGGCCGAAAGAGCGGCCGCCGTCATGTTGCGTGCTTACCAAACGGTCTCCATTAGACAGCAGGGCAATGCCAGTCACTTGCGCGGGGGGATCAATACCGAGACGGCTCAGCGGGCGGACTATCGCTCCGCCGAGATCAAACTCGGTGTAACGAAGATTATCCCTATCCAGAGCGCCAACTCGATTCTTTCCGACTGCCAGCATCCAATTGAGCGGATGAAGCTCTTTCCTGTTGGGCCGCAATAGATTCACGTTCAGTGCCTTGCTCTCCAAGACTCCGTCAGCCGAGTAGAACCGTAAGATATTGTGACCTTCCACATCTTCATACTGATCGTCGTGTTCGCGCCCCAGGCAGAGAAGCCTGCCGTCAGGCAGGAAAACAGGCCTGCCAACCCCGAAGGGAGTCGTTCTCACAAATCGAATAAGGTTGCCGCGGAAATCGAAAAACGCCAAGAGAGCAGCATAGCGGCCTTCCGAGTCTTTCGCCGCCGCCGCCGCCACAATCGTCTTCTGAGGAGACACTGAAACAGCATGTACACTCGTAACGGAGGCGCCTGGAACAGCGACACGGCATGACATCACCAGGTTGCCCCCAGCATTGATCACATGGACGGTAAGGTGGTCCGAATCGATGGCGGCCAGAAAGCCATTGTGAAATACAGGTACCGGGCGCCCTGACAAGTCCACCGGCAAGCGGACTTCCCGTGGAACCTCGCCCCGTAACCCTTCGCAGACTACCAGTGGGCTGATACCAATTGTCTGGAGCAAGAGTCTTCTGTTCATCGCTATTCCCTCTTCTGTTCAATCAGCCGTTATAGCAGGTACGCTCATCATCACATACAGGTCGGGTTCGTTTCTCCTTTTTTGGGCCGTTGGCGGCAGCGGGCGCGGGCGGCAGGAAATCGCTTCTCGTGCGACTTCGATATTGCAGACGCCGATGCCAGGTCCATAATGGAGTTGTGCATGCACAACTGATTAGTGCTCTGATTTCGGTCGTATTCGCGGCGGACACCGGGCGTCAGCTCGCCGCACGCTGGGCGCGGCCCCCGGTGGAAGCGAGTACGGCGCCGTTGTATGTCTGGAACGGCGAGATGAGCGAGACGGCGATCGACCGGTATCTCACCGCCAACGCCGCCCAAGGCGTCCAGGCCGCCTTCATTCATCCCCGGCCGGGCCTGATCACCCCTTACCTCTCCGGCCGCTGGTTTTCGCTGGTCCGCCATACAGTCGCGCAAGGCAAACAGCGCGGCATGCACGTCTGGCTTTACGACGAAAACAGCTATCCCAGTGGTTTCGCCGGCGGGCACGTTCCGGCCGAGATGCCTGAGTCCTGGAATCAGGGCGCCGGCCTGCGCATGAAGAAGCTGGCCACGCTCGACCCGCAGGAGGAGCGCCGCTTCGTGCATGTCATCCGCGGCGCCGGCGGCGTCTACGCGTTCGAGCCTGTGTTCTACGAGAAGCGCGCCTGGCATGGCGGCTACTCCTATGTCGATCTGCTGAAACCCGGCGTCACCGAAAAGTTCATCGAACTGACGATGGGCGGCTACGAAGCCGCGATCGGGCATGAATTCGGGCACACCGTGCCGGGCATCTTCACCGACGAACCCAACATTTTTCCACCCTCGCGCGACAGCATGCGCTGGACTCCGGATCTGTTTGCGCGGTTTGAGAAACTCAAAGGCTACGACCTGCGGCCTTACCTGACAGCATTGTGGGAGGAGACCGGCGACTGGCGCAAGGTGCGGCACGACTATTGGTCCGTGCTGCTCGCCCTCTTTCTCGAGCGCTGGAGCAAGCCCTGGTTTCAATACACAGAAAAGAAAGGTCTCATCTGGACCGGCCACTACTGGGAGCACGAGTGGCCCAATCCGCATCACGTGCCGGATAACATGGCGGTCTATGCCTGGCACCAGATGCCGGGCATCGATCTGTTGTTCAACCAGTGGCGCGAGGACACGCACGCGCAGTTTGGCAACGTCCGCAGCGTGCGCGAGGTCGCCAGCGTTGCCCACCAGCTTGGACGGCGGCGCGTGTTTTGTGAAACCTATGGCGGCGGCGGCTGGGAGCTGCGCTTCGAGGACATGAAACGCCTGGGCGATTGGATGTTTGGGCTGGGCATCAACTTCCTGAACCAGCATCTGGCTTTTCACACCATCGCCGGTGCGCGCAAGCACGATTACCCGCAGTCGTTCAGCTATCACGAACCGTGGTGGGACCATTACCGCAAGGTGGCGGACTACCAGGCTCGCCTTTCGCTGGCTCTGAGCAGCGGTGAAGTGCGCAACCGGATTCTGGTCATCGAGCCCACGACGTCGGCCTGGATGTATGCTTCGCTGCCGGGCAGCGGCCATCCGCGCCTTGCGGAGATCGGGCGGGAGTTTCAGGACTTCCTCAACTCGATGGAAGCCGCGCAGGTCGAGTATGACCTGGCGAGCGAAGACATCCTGCGCCGGTACGGAAAAGTGAGCGGCAGCCGGCTCATGGTCGGACATCGCGCCTACGATGTGCTGGTCCTGCCGCCAGGCCTGGAAAGCCTCGAGCAACCGACGGCGGAATTGCTCGAGCGGTATCGGGGAAGCGGCGGTGAACTGGCCGGTTTTGTTGATGCAGTCGAGCGCGTGGATGGCGTCGCCAGCGCGCGTCTGGCAGGGTTGAAGTGGCGTCGCCTGAGGAGCGTGAACGAGGGCGTTTTCCGGGAGCCGGACTTCTCGCTGTCGCCGCGGGGCAAAGTATTCCACCAGCGCCGCCGCCTCGGCGACGGCCAGCTCGTGTTCCTGGTGAACAGCAGTCT
>JACQDF010000095.1 GCA_016201205.1 Acidobacteriota bacterium | reverse complement strand
CTTTTCTCTTTGCCGGGCATGAAGGGCAATTTCCCTGACGAGTCGCCGGCCACCCCAAGGTATGACGTGAGTGCCGATGGACAACGCTTTGTATTTGTGCGTAAGGTAGTGCGCTGAGCTTGATTGAGGATTTCAACAGGGCCGCTGTTCAGGCTGGCGATGTTGCAAACCCGAAAATTTCCGTGGCCGATTGCTGCCCCAGCCGACGAAAGATCTCGATGTGATCTTTGAACTGTGCCTGTCGCAAATTCCGAACCGCATGAGAACATGGGAGTTGCTTGTTCCTTGTCAATTCCTCTATCCGGCGCTCAGCGCGCTTGATGTGCTGGTCGCAATGCTGTCGTCAGTCTTTAGATCCCGCGCCGCTAGCCGCAGCGTCTTTCGCAGGCCTCACCTTGCGAACAGGTGAAGCATACGGTCGCGCGCGTAATCGATGTGGGTGGCCATTGCCTGCCGGGCTTCGTTCGGCTTCCGGGCTTGGAGTGCGTTGAGGATTTCGCAGTGCGAGATCCAGCCGTGGCTCTTCTGCGTCGAAAGCCTGTCGAGCCGGTGCACGTACTCCAGGGTGAGCTTGAGCTGGTTGTAAACGCGCTGGTTGCCGGCGATCTCGGCGATGCCGAGGTGAAACAGATCATTCGCGGCGACGACCTCGTTCACATCGACGACGCTGCGCTGCTCTACCTCTATGATGCGTGCAAGCGTCTCCATCTGCTCGGGACTGGCGACCTGAGCCGCCTTCTCCGCCGCGAAGCACTCCAGCAGCTTCCGGTACTCGTAGAGTTGGAGCAGGTCGCGGACCGACACGGGCGTCACGAGATAGCCCTTCTTCCGGATCCGCGTGATCCAGCCGTCCTGGGAGAGGCGGTTGCAGGCCTCCCGTACCGGCGTGCGGCTAGTGTTGCACTCGCGCGCGAGATCCACTTCCGAGACAAACTCGCCTGGTGGTAGCCTGCACTCGATAAGCCAGGCCTTGATGATGCGGTAGACGCGATCGACCTCGCCTTCTTTTTCTGCCTTGGTCTTATGCGGGGTTTTCACGTCCGGAATGGACGTCATTCAACCTCCTCTTGCATGGTTCGCCCACGCGAGCGCGGCGATCGCCAGCATCAGGATCGCGAGGCCCTGGCCGAGACGCCGCCGCGCGCCCGCCGGCGCTCCTTCCCATTCGCCGGTGAGCAGCCCGAGCGCGTTCGAGACCAGCACCATGCTCGACATCAGGATCGCCCAACCGAGCGACGGGCCGAGGCTGCCCAGCTTGCGCGCGCCCACACCGTAAAGAGACATTCCGGCGATCCACATCACGCCCATCAGCGCAGCCAGCAAGGTGCGCAGCCCGGAGCCCGGTTTCTGAAAGCGCGCCGCGGTCCCGTTCCGCTGAAGAAGGTACAGCGCATAGCCGGTGTTACAGAAGAAGAGCGGCAGCGTGAGCAGGCTCCAGAGGGCGTTGCCGGAGAGATGCTCGGCGGCTCCCAGATCCCGCGCCCGGCTGGAGATCTCCGTGCCGAATGCAAATCCGAGATTGGCGCAGGCGGACAGGAGTCCCGAAGCCACGCAGGTGGCGAGTCCCTGGCCGTACGATCGGCTGCCCTTTCCGGAAGCGGTTGATTCCTTCCACCTGCCGGCCAGCGAACACACGGCCACGCCTGAGAGCATGACTGCTAGGCCCAGAGCGGTCAACACTCCATCCCGAAAGGAAAAGTTCGGCGGCGGGTTGACGAGCAAAGGAATCAAGGTCCCCGAAGTGGCCGCTACCCCGAGAATAACGGCAAAGCCCAGGGCGAGCCCGATCGCATCGACGCCCAGCCCGAAGGTCAGCGCGCCGAGGCCCCAGCCGACGCCACAGGACATTACGATTGCCAGCGATTGGGTGGAAGCGCCCCAATACACCTCGAGGATGTGGGGAATGGTGGCCACTGCCAGGATCCACGGACACAGCAGATATGCCGTGACTGCGAAAATCAGCCAATAGTTCTCCCAGGACCACGTCTTCATCCACTTGCTCGGGAGCAGAAAGCTTCCCTGGAAGCTTCCCGCGAGCAGCACGACTGCGATGCCGGGTGCCAGCGAATCAGCCAATGCCAACCTCCAGGCGCGGGAGCAGCGCGGCCAGGACGCCGAGGAATCGGCTGATGTCCTCCGCGTCGTTATAGACGTGGACGGAGGCCCGCAGCCGGCCGTCGCCGGCCCACACAATGACTCCTTCTCTGTCCAGGACCTGGCCAATCTTTTCGGCAAGGGGATGGAGGAAAGAGACGATCCCCGAGGCATATTCAGGTTCCGGCGGCGTCAGGACGTCGAGGCCCAGCGCGGCGAGGCCGTCGCGGGCCCGGGTGACGAGCGGCTGGAGGGCGGCATCGAGGAGCCGGGGGCCGATTCCCAACAGGTACTCCAGGCTGCGGCGCAGAACGTAGATCGCCGGGAAATTCGGCATGCCCGAAGCGAGCCGCTCGGCGCCGGGCTTGTACTCATAGCTTTCGAACCGTTCGGGGGTGAAGATCTCGCGAACCGAATACCAGCCCAGGGTTCCCGGGACCATGCGCTCCCTCAATTCCGGCGACAGGTAAACGACCGCGAGTCCATGCACGCCCAGCAGCCACTTGTAGCTGCTGGCCACCAGATAATCGACGCCCTCGATGGAGACCGGCATCCTCCCCAGCGCCTGGGTGGCGTCCACACAGAACAGCGCGCCGGCGCGGTGCGCCTCGCGCGCCAGCGCGGCCATAAACGGGATCTGCGTGCCGGTTTTGTAACTGACCTGGCTGACGGAGACCACTCGGGTGCGGGAATTGATCGAAGCCACGAACTGTTCCAGGGTCAGCGCGCCGGATGTCGACGGGATCACGCGCACCTCAACGCCCTGCTCTCGCATTCGCCGCCAGGCGAGCACGTTAGAAGGAAACTCGAGATCCGAGATCAACACTTCATCGCCGGGCCGCCATGGTGTCGAGTTCACCAGCAGGTTCAACGCCTCCGACGCGTTCGCCAGCAAAACGACGTCTTCGCCTGAGGCCTCGAGCAGGCGCGCCGCGGCACAGCGAGTCGCATTGTCGGCCTCATAGAGGCGTTCCCTCCCAGGCGTGCCCAAGGCCTTGTCGCGGTAGTAAGACGCGAGCGCTTCCTCGGAGTCGGCGGGCGGGAGTCCTTCTGCCGCCGTGTCGAGGTAAGCCACTTCCTGGGCGCGAGGGAATTTCGATTTGTCCGGCACGTTCACAGGATTTCCCCTAGTCGAAAACGGACATCAATTTCCGATAAAACTCGAAGGCCCGCTCCACCTGCTCGCATTCGACATACTCGACGGAGGCATGGGCCTGGTCGATGCTGCCCGGACCGATCACGATGCTCGGGATGCCCCGGCGAGACAGCTTGCTGGCGTCGCTCCCGAACGGAACGCCCAGAAATTCGCCGTCCAGGCCCATGTCGGCAAGGATGTGCGATGCGAGCGCGGCCACCGGAGAATCCAGCGGTGTTTCGAGCGGCACATCCTCCAGCATCGGTGGTTCCATCCGCGCATCCAGTTCCGGCAGGCCGATCTTGACTGCAAGCAGGATCTGCCGGTAATGGTCGAGCACATGGGAGGTATCTTCGCCTGGGATCAGCCGACGGTCGATTTCGATGGTGCAGGAATCGGGAACCATGTTGACCTGGGTTCCTCCACGAATCACTCCCACGTTGCAGGTCGGGCTGCCGACTAGTGGGTGAGACACGGTGCCCAGGGTTTTCGTGTCGGCTTCGATGGCCAGGACCACCTGGGCCATGTGGGCGATGGCGTTGATCCCGAGATGCGGTTTGGAACTGTGCGCGGCCTTGCCCCGGCAGGTGACGCGCCACCGTACGCAGCCTTTGCTCGCGATCACGCATCGCAGGCCGGTGGGTTCGGAAGCCACGGCTGCCACCGCCCGCAATCCGTCGCAGAGCCTGAGCACCCCGCGGTAGGAGTATTCCTCGTCTGCGGCGGCGACGACCCAAACCTCGCAAGGCGGGACGTGCCCCTCGCGCTTCAGCGCGGCCAGAGCGTGCATCATCGCGGCGAGCCCCGCCTTGGTGTCGCACGCGCCCCGGCCATGCAGCCGCCCGTTCGAAATCGCCGGCTCGAACGGCGGGATACTCATACCCGCCACCGACGCGGTGTCGGTGTGCGCTTCGAAAACGATCCGGCGGGCCGGGTTCCGTCCGGGCAGCGCCGCGATCAGGTTCGGCCTGCCGGGAAACACTTCTTGCCGCCGGGTCTCGATGCCGCGCTCCCGGAAGAACCGCTCGACGAAGCCGGCGATCTCGGCCTCGGGCTTTCCGCCCTCATACGCCGGATTCACGCTGTTGATCCGGACCAGATCCGCGAGAGTCTCGATGACGGGTGACATGATTCCAGGTCAAATAATGTTCGGCGGCACGAGCAGCCGGTAGAAAATCTCCTGTGCCGTGCGGATGTGCTTCGAGCCGCCGCTCAGCGCGATCGCGAGATGACCCGGAAGCAGCGCGTCCACCTCGAGCGCGGCGAGCTTGTCGATGCTGGTCACGTAATCCTTCACGCTGCAGTCCCACACGTTCGTGATCAGCACCTTGCCGCCGTGGAAAACCGTGTCGCCGGAGAACAGGACATGCCGGCCGTTCTCCTCCACCAGGTAGGAGGCCATGCCCGAGCAGTGGCCCGGTGTCTCGTAAACGCGCACACGCAGGTCGCCGATGCGCAGCTCCTGGCCGTCCGAGACAACGCGGGAAACCTCGCAGGCCCGGAACACGTAATCCCGCGGGTAGTAACCACCGCGCTTGGCTATCGCCAGGCTGATCCGCTCCTCGTCGCCGTTCCTCAGGTACTCGGCGGCCGCGGGCGACGCCGCCACTTCCACGCCGAACCGCTCCCGCCACTGCGCGGCCGCGCCGGCGTGGTCTGCGTGCGCGTGGGTCAGCAGCAGCTGCCGGAGCCGCCTCGGATCCAGGCCGTCGAAGCGCATGTTCTCAAGGATGGGATCTATGGTGAGGCCGGCGCCCGCGTCGATGAGCGCCAGCTCGCCGCCGCCGTCCACAACGTACACGTGGCAGTCGTAGTCGTTGGAGATGCCGAATCCCAGCGAGCCACCGCCCACCAGGTAAGTGCGTTTCGTCAGGCGCATCTCAGTCCCAATCCCCTATCTCGATGTCCTTTCCGCGCTCGGCGGATTCGATCAGTGCGAGCGCCACCCGCACGGCGCGCCGGGCCTCCACCGGCGTGATCGCCCCCGGCGGCTGGTTGTTCCGCACGCACTCGCAAAAGTACGCGAGTTCCTCGCGCAGGGCCCCATACGCGGTTCCCGAGATCATCGGGCCGTAGCCGACATCGGGCAGATCGAACCCGTTTTCGGTGAGGAACGCCAGGCTGCCCGGCACCAGGTGCAGGTTCGCGATCCCGCGCGTGCCGATCAGTTGAAACGCATCGTCCAGCACGACTCCGGCGGGCTCCGGCAGCAGCCAGATCGTCTCGACGACGCCGATCGCGCCACCTTCGAATTCCAGCACGCCCCAGAAAGTGTCCGGGTGAAGACCGTTCGTGGCTTTCCGGCCATAGCCGCGCACACGCCTCACCGGCTTTGCGGTGTACCAAAGCATCAGGTCAATGTCGTGGATGCAGTTTTCCAGCGCCGGATGCGTCCGGCCGTAGCGGGGCAGCAACGACTTCGGCCGATTCCGGCGCGCGTGCATCGAAACCACATCGCCGAGCCGGCCTGATCCTACCGCTTCCTTGATCATCCGGTATTTGGTCTCGAAGCGCAGGATGTGGCCCACCATCAGGAAGCGCCCGGCGTCCTCGGCCGTCCGAATCATCCGCGAGCAGTCCTCCAGCGTGATCGCCATCGGCTTTTCCAGGAACACGTGCTTGTCATGCTCCAGCGCCTTGAGGACGGGCTCCAGGTGCGCCGTTTCCGAAGTGACCACATCGATCGCGTGCAGGTCCGCCAGCGCGCAGATCTCCTCCAGGCTCGCGCAAGCGCGCGCAATGCCAAACTGCGAGGCCGCCTGCTCGGCCCGCGTGCGGTCCAGATCGAACGCCGCCGCGACCTCGCAACCGGGGACTCCCCGGAAACCTTCCAGGTGGCTCTGGCCGAACAACCCGCAACCGACCAAACCGATCCGAACCCTCTCCATGATTTTCCCCGCTCCCTTATAAGTTGTGCCTTCGCCTGTATGCGGGAATCTGCTGCTCGAGCGTCAGCCGCAGGAGCTTCAGCTTCTCCTCCAACACGTACGGCGTGTAGAAATAGTCCTGCTCCCATTCATAGCCCAACCGCGAATCGCGCCGGCTGGTTTCGAGCGAAGCCATGGTGCGCTCGATCTCCTGCTTCACGATCGCTGTCATCCGGTCGAGCACCCGGCCGTGCTCAGCGGGTTCCGCAATCTTGTCGAGACCGAATCGCAGATTCTCGAATTCCAGGATCGCCGCATCGCTGCGCATCATCCGCTGGAGCTGTTCGGCCAGCAGGACTTCGCGGAGGGCTCCGTATATCTTTCGTTCGGGGGCGGCCAATGCTGCCGCGCGGTAGCTTTCCAAGCCTCTCTCCATTTCGTCTGCCGCCAGCAGCAGATACTTGTTGAACACGCGCACGCTGAAGGGCTGGGCGTAGCGCTCCGCTGCATTCACCCGGTTGGTGAAATCGGGGAACAGGATCACCCGGCGGGGCGCGTAGGGCCAGTATGGATTGATCTCCGACTTGCGCATCCAGCGCTCCTGGTCCTCCCAGGAATGCTCGACCGTCATGGCGCGCGGCGCGGGTTTCTCGAAGAACAGCGGCGTCCCGATCGCGTTCGTCGTGCCCATATTCGGCCCGGTGTCCGGAACCAGGCGGATCGCGCGGCTGAAGTGATCCCACGCCTCCAGGACGCGTGCCTCCGAGCGGGCGCCGAAATCGCGGCGCCCAACCGCGCGCAGCAGATAGTCGAGCGGCGGAGCGTTGCTCCAACTGTTCCAGGCACGCAGTTCGGCGACGAAGTTGGGCTTGAAACCGTAGCTCCAGCTCTCCATCACGCCGTCGACTTGGTATTTTTCGAGGGCCTTGTAGCGTTCAAACCACTGGTAGGGGAATGGCAGATACGGAAACGTGCCGAACTGCCAGCTCGCCCACGTATCGGCTTTGACGTAGACCGCCCTCGCGCCGCGTTCCCGGGCCCGGCGGATCTGGGCGTCGGCGACCTCGGAAGGGCCGATTTCGTTGATTGCGTAGTCTTTCAGGTAGCCGCGCTCGCCGTCCCGCTCGAAGCCCTTGCCGTTCGACCAGGTGATCAGCGGAATGGTATCCAGCGGATACTGGTCGATAACGAATTTCTTGAGCTCCGCCGCCTGCGGGCGGAAGTCCACGTTGTAATCCCAGGGGAGCATCTCGATGGCGGGATTGATCTTGTGAGCCTCTTCGGTGGCAACCGCGACGCCTCGCGCCCAGTGCTTGACC
Organism: Acidobacteriota bacterium; assembly: GCA_016201205.1. GTDB lineage: Bacteria > Acidobacteriota > Terriglobia > Bryobacterales > Bryobacteraceae > CADEFT01. The sequence continues at coordinate 10,964 of JACQDF010000095.1, read as the reverse complement.
CAGTCACGGATGTCCTCCGGGGTCCGGTTCCAGCCGGGCCAGCCGTCATAGATGAAGCCCTCGATGAGCAGCACGTAGCCGCGGATCTCGGGAAAAGTGGTAATGATGTCGCGCACCAGTTTCCGCAGCCGGGCCTCATTATCGGCGTCGCCGGTGAGGTGGAACATGATCGGGCAGTAGAGCTCGATGCCGTAGCGTGCGGCGCGCCGGATCAGGTCGCGGACCCGCTCGGGGTCCTGCCGCCGGATGAAATCGTACGGAGGCTCGGCTGGCACGCCGTTCGGATTCGCGTATACGGAAGCGTAAATGGAATCGAAGCCGTAACGGGGCAGCAGGCGCAGATACCAGTCGGGCCACTCCATCCAGCCCAATCCCGACAGCGTCATTCGCGCCTTGAACAGGCTATGCCGCGTAATGTTGACGTTGCGGGGGAGAAAGGGCGCCTCCCGGAGGTTCATCCGCGCTTCCAGGTTGTACAGCCCGTACATCGCTCCCCGCTCGTCAAACCCACAGACCGCCACCCGTTCGGGAGCCACGCGGATCTGGTAGTCCTTCCTTCCCTTCAAGTCGGAGCCGCAGCCGGGCATCTGTTCCCCCGTACCGGCGACGATGGCTTGCGAGAGCCCGGCCCAGTCAGCGAGGCTCGGCTTCTCTTCCAGGGACACGCGGATTCGCATGGCCTTTTCGAGATACGTCCGGAACTCCTCAGCGGCAGTGCGCACGACAGGGCCGGCGTCGGAGCGTAGAATCAGGGACCAGCCCTGATTGGGGATGGTCATCTCATCGGCGGCAGGCTGAGCGCTGGCATCCCTGCGGAAGCGGTCCAACTCGCCCGCGAGGATCTTCGGGAACTCGTGCGATTCCTCGAAAGGGAGTGCCGGGAGGGCCCTGGCGGCGAATTGGGACGAAGAGATGGAAGGCGGCTGAGCAGAGGCGCGGAATCCTAGCAGTATACACACGATTAGCGGGAGAATTGCCTCTCTTGCGCGAAACTCTGAACGAATAGAACCAATGTTATCTAGCAGATAGCGACAAGCGTGAGGGGGCCTCGCCGGGCTCGATCCTGGAAAGGGCTGATGCATGCAAAAACTATAGCACACTTGACATTTCGTATTCAAGCAGTATACAATGCCACACAGTGCGGTCAAAGCCGAGGTTTGCGTTGCGGATGCGCCGGCTGTGGACAATTCTGCTGCTCGCTATGTTTACCGGGTTTACTGCGTTTTTCGGCACTTTCCGCGCGGGCCAGTCTCCCCTCACGCCGGTGGATGTGCCTGATTCTTCCGGCATTCTCAAGCTGGAGTTCGGCCTCGTTGCCGAGCAACCGCGCGAGTGGACTGGCACAGCCAGGGTCGCGCCGGGGGAACTGCTCTCGGCGTGGGGATGGCACTTCATCGCACCGGACCGGATCATCGGCAGCAACCGGTGGAGCCTGTCCACCCGGCTGTTTAACGATCCACAAGAAAGGTACAAGGGCCAGGACCTGTTGCCGGCGGCGGTCCTGCCGAATGGCGTCTACGTCGCCTTTCGTGCGCCCGACGCGGCGCGGTTCACTATCGACACGAACCACGGGACCTTCTCGATCGACCTCGCGGAGTTGAAGCAAAAAGGGTGGCTGACGTTTCTGGCGGGAGATGCCGCCGCGACGTACACGCCCCTCGTTCGCCCGCTTACGCGCGGGGAGGCCACCCAGCACGATTTTCCCGCCGTTGCCGTCTCGGGCATGGGCGTGTTCGTGTCGTGGGTCGCTTTCGAGAACGACGCAAACCTGGTTTACACGGCGCACCGCGCCGGCAACGTCTGGAAGGTTCACCGCGTGAGCCGCCACTCGGGGGATTACTACTGCTGTGCCGTTGCGGTCGACGGATCCCGTAAGGTTCATGTAATCTGGGGCGGCTACGCCGAGGATCGCTGGAGGCTCATCGCCCGCACGCTCGATCTCGACAGCGGCGCATGGGGCCCTGAGCAGTATGTCACCCCAGCCGGCCGGCGGCAGATGTTCCCCCGCATGGCCACGGACGCCGGCGGGACTCCGTGGCTCACCTGGCAGGAGTTCGCCGGCGGGCACCACCAGATTTTCGCGGCCTACCGGCGCCCGGAAGGCTGGTCCGAGCCTCTCGAGATCAGCCAGTCGCAGGCCAACCACTGGGACCCGGCGATTGCCGCCGCACCGGATGGCAGCATATACATTGCCTGGGATGCCTACGAGCGCGGCAACTACGACGTCTTCCTGCGGTCTGTCCGCGGCCGTACCCCGGGCCCGGTCGTCCGCGTCACGAACGCGGAGACCTATGATGCGCATCCCTCCATCGCCGTGGATCCGCGAAACCGTGTCTGGCTGGCTTGGGAGCAGGCGGGAGCCAACTGGGGGAAGGACTGGGGAGTGGCCAGCAAGGCCGGTTCCGAGTTGCACGCCGCCCGCGTGGCGCGCCTGGTGAGTTATGAGAACGGGCAATTTTACGAACCCGCCGTGCCGCTCAAGGAGGCAGTGCCGAAGTGGCTTTCCTCGATGCATGAGTCCCCGCAGGTCGCCATCGGTCCGAACGGAGTGCCATACGTGTTCTTCCGCCATTACCTGCACCGTATCCCCAGGCCGGAGCACGAACTGGCAGTTCAGATCGGTTCCGAAGCGCAAACGCTCCAACCCTGGTACGACACCGTCCGCTCAGTGTGGGACATTTTCGTGACCGGTTTCGATGGCGCCAACTGGCTTCCGGTCCGGCAATTGCCGCAAAGCTCCGGGCGCTGCTTCATGCCGGTTGCGGCCGCCGTGCGGGGCGATCGGTTGCTTGCTTTCTGGCCCGCCGACGGCCGGACCTATTCCGATCCACACGTCAAAACAGCCCAGATTCAATTCGTTGAATTGGAAACTCCCGATCGGGCCGCGCCTTCTTCCGCGATGAAGCCGTTCCGCTCCGAAGCCGGCGGAACGCCCGACGCAGCGCCCACCGAGAGGGCCGACCTCGAACGCGTCCGGGCGGTGCGCTGGCAGGATTCCGCCGGTGGAAAGACCCTGAGGCTGTTCCGTGGCGACCTGCACCGGCACACGGACATCTCGGCGGACAGCCAGAGAGACGGCGACATCATCGACACGTACCGGTATGCGATCGATGCGGCCTCCTTGGATTTTCTCGCCATTACCGATCACACCGGCCATGAGCGCCGGAACTACTTCCGGTACGACTGGTGGCGGAACCGCCAAATAGCGACCCTGTTCAACAACCCGGGCCACTTTGTCGCATTCTTCGCCTACGAACGGACAGTGACCTACCCGGGCGGCCATCGGAACATCATCTCCACCCGGAGGGACGCGCTGCCCTTCCCGATATCCGACGAGGAGTTCACGGGAGTCGAAAGCTATGGCGAACGCCTTTTCCCTTACCTGAAGCAGAAAGGGGACATCGCGATTCCGCATACCACGGCGACGCTAATGGGAACGGATTGGCGCGAAAACGATCCGAAAGCCGAGCCGCTAGTGGAGATCTACCAGGGCTTGCGCGGCTCTTACGAAGAACCGAACACGCCCGCGAGCGGCAGAGGCAACCAGCCTTCCGGCTTTGTCTGGAGCGCCTGGGCGAAGGGGTTGAAACTCGGCGTGATCGCGAGTTCCGACCACTATTCGACGCATGAGTCCTACGCGTGCGTCTACGCTCCCCGATTGACCGCAGAATCCGTTCATGAAGCGCTGAAACAGCGCCTCGCGTACGCGGCCACGGACAACATCGTCCTGCGATTCGAAGCCGTTTCGCCGGATGGGCAGGTTTACAAAATGGGACGGGAATTCCCAGCGCCATCGCCCCCCGAACTTCGCGTCGAGGTGGAAGGCACTGGGCCGGTCCTCCGGGTGGAACTCATCGGAAACCAGAGAATCCTGCTGGCGCGCACGCCGGCCTCGTCCACGGATAAGTTTGTCTTCCGCGAGAACGGCGGGTCCGACGGCGAGGCTTATTACTACGTCAGAGTCATCCAGCAAGATGGACAAATCGCCTGGTCCAGTCCGGTGTGGGTGAGGCGGGGGAAGTAACTCAAGGAGGAAACACCATGTTTGCTATTCGCGACGAATTTGGGCGCGCCGGCGCTGCCTGGCTAGTGCTGTTGCTGTTCGCAGGCCTCCCGGGGATCGGCCGGCAGACAGCGCGTGCGCAGGTTTCAACGGCCGCGGTCAACGGAACCGTGCGTGACGCCAGCCACAGCGTGATCGCCGGGGCGACCGTGATTCTGCGCAACACCGCCACAGGTGTCGAACGGCGCACGCAATCGAACCAGGTGGGCAACTACGTCTTCGTCAACATCCCGCCCGGTCCCTACACCCTCGGGGCCGAGAAAGACGGCTTTCAGCGAGTGTCTGTAGAGCAATTCATTCTCGAGGTGAACCAGACCGCCACGTTCGATCTGACCCTCCAGGTCGGCCAGGTGCAGCAGTCGCTCACGGTGCAGGCGGTCGCGACCGAACTCCAGGCGTCCTCAGCCGAACTGGGCGCCGTGGTGGAGAAGCAGCAGGTGGCAGACCTTCCGCTGAACGGCCGCAATTTCAGCCAACTGTTACGCTTGGTTCCAGGCGCCTCTCCCATCAGCGTCGCGCAAAACGCTGCGGGAGGGTTCGGCAACAGCCCGGTCGGTAGCATCACGTATCCATCCTTCAACGGCCAAAGCAACCGCAGCAATTTCTTTCTGACCGATGGAATCAACAACAGCGAGACCTTTCTGTCCGGCTACGCGGTGCCTCCGATTATCGATGCGATCCAGGAGTTCAAGGTGCAGTCACACAATGATCAGGCGGAGTTCGGAATGGCGACCGGCGGCGTGGTCAACGTGGTCACTAGGTCCGGCACCAACGAGTTTCACGGCGCCGCATGGGAGTTCCTGCGCAACGATGCCTTGGACGCGCGCAACTTCTTCCGTCCCTCGGTAACCCCGCTGCGTCAGAACATGTTCGGAGGAACGCTGGGCGGTCCCGTGTTCCGCAACCGGACGTTCTTTTTTGTCGGATATCAGGGGTTCCGGCAGAGCACACCGGCAAACTTGTTGTACCGCGTGCCCACCGAGGCTAATCTGCGCGGCGATTTCAGCGACTGGCCTCAGCAGATCTACGATCCCTGGGCTACCCGCGAAGATCCGAACCGTCCCGGCGCGCTGATCCGCGCTCCCTTTAGCGGCAACCAGATTCCTGCGTCACGCTTCGACCGGGGTTTCCTGGCATACGTGCGGGCCACTGTTCCGGAGCCGATCCAGACGGGCGTCGCCGACCGCAACCAACTGGACCTGACGCCGAGGCGCCAGAGCCAGGAGGAATACACCGCTCGGGTCGATCACAACTTCCGCCAAAACGATTTCTTTTGGGCCCGTTTCAGCGCCCAGCGGTTCTCGCAGGTGGGTTCGGGAGGCCGGCAAGGGATGGTGAGTATCCTCGAGTATCGGCCGCTGAACGTTGGAGCCAGTTGGGTGCACACCTTCGGCGCTGCCGGCGTGCTGCAAGTACAGTTCGGGCGCAGCGTCAACGACCGGGAAAACGCGGCCGCGTTCGCGTCCGGCTCCGCAAACCTTCTGAAAGAGACCGGATTCGACCAGGACTTTTGCTGCGGCTTCCGCGGCGGCGGCGCCGGCCTGGTTCCCAGCCTCATCGTCGCTCAGTTCTTCAGCGGCGGAGAGGCTCGTGGATTCCAACGCCAGTCCGACAATTACCAGTACAAGGCGAACTACTCCTGGGTCCGCGGTAATCACCAGCTTAGGTGGGGCGGCGAATTCAACCACATGAAATACAACATTGTGCTTAACGATGCTTCCGTCACATTCGATTCCGTGGGCACCGCCGATCCGCAGGATGCCGGGCGTACCGGCAGCCCGCTGGCGTCCTTCCTGCTGAACGTCCCCCTGAGTGCGGACCGGCGAGACTTCTTCAAAACCACCCGGTTCGGCGGCATCCTCGGTTTCTATGTCCAGGATTCCTGGAAACTGACGCAACGGCTCACCGTGAATCTCGGCATCCGGTATGACCGCACGATGATCCCGCCGATCGGAGGGCGCAAGCACAGAACCATTTATATGGGCGACATGGACCTGCTCCGGGGTGTCTACGTCCTGCAGGCCCAGCCCGAGCCGTGCGCTGTCGCCGGCACGGCGCCCTGCATCCCCGATCCGAACGGGAAGTTGCCGGAACACGTAATCGTCGACCCGCGTGAGAAACTCCTACACGACTGGACCGACAACTGGCAGCCGCGCATCGGGCTTGCCTACCGCCTGAGAGCGAAAACTGTGATCCGGTCTTCATTCGGAGTGTTCTTCGACAGTTGGGCGGGGATCATGCAGACTTCCCAGAATCTCGGACACACCTGGCCGGATGTGGGGCGGCGGCTGTCAGGCAACCTGAACATCCCGACGATCTCGGGCTTACTGCCCACGGTGTCCGGCAAGGATCCGTTCCCGCAGGCTCTTCGCCCCAACCCGACGCCGTTTGAGGACGGCGCCTTCTTCGTCGATCCCTTCTTCAAGAACGCCTACTCGCTCCAGTGGAACCTGGGCGTACAGCACCAGTTGACACCCGACACTCTGCTCGGACTCGACTACGTGGGATCCGGCAACCGCCGTTTGTCGCTAGGCGGTTTTTATAACGTGGCCACGACACCCGGTCCCGGCGACCCGCGGCTGCGGCGCCCTTTCCCCTACCTGATGTCCACGAATTTCGATCGGAGTTGGGGCCGGGCGAACTATCACGCCCTCCAGTTCCAATTGCGGAAGAGATTCTCCCGGGGGCTCTCCTACAACGTCGCCTACACATGGTCCAAGTCGATCTCGGTCGGCTGCGACGGCTTTTTCGGCGTCGAGGGATGCGCGGTGCAGGACCCGTACCACTTCAACCGCGAGCGGAGTGTTTCCTCCACCGACCTGCCTCACATCCTGAACGTCAACTGGCTCTGGGAACTCCCCATAGGCAAGGGCCGCTTCCTGCACACCGGTAATCGCGCAGCGGACTATGTGATTGGAAGCTGGCAGCTCAACGGCATCGCGACCATCCATTCCGGCCAGCCGTTCACGGTGAACATGGCCGGAGATATCGCGAACACCGGGAACCAGAGCGGGTACATGAGGCCGAACCTGCTGCGGGATCCGAAGCTCTCCGGCCGGACGGTGGATCGCTGGTTCGACACCGGCGCTTTCGCCGCGCCGGCGCCGTTCACCTTCGGCAACACGGGCAGGAACATCCTCCGCGGTCCAGGCACAGTCAACTTTGACCTGTCGGTTTTCCGGAATTTCCCGCTTCCATACCGCGAAGGCATGGATCTGGAGTTTCGCGCTGAAGCATTCAACGCGTTCAATACCACGCACTTTGCGCTTCCGGTCAGCAACCTCAGTAACGTGAACTTCAGCCGCGTTCTGAACGCAGGAGGCGAACGTCAATTGCAGCTCGGGATCAAACTGAACTTTTGATCCTGAGAAACGCTCGTATGGGTGAGACCATGGGCAAACCGATTTCACGGCGCGCTCTCTTGAGCGCCGCGTCCTGGGCCTTCGCGATGTTCCGAACCGCGCGCCCGACGTGGGCCGAGCCGGGCCCGACCGCCTTCCAGCTTCCTTTCCGCCACATTCACCTGGACTTCCACACCTCGCCCACCATCACCGGCGTGGGAGAGGATTTCAGGGCCGAGGACTTCGCACGTGTGCTCAAGGACGCCGCAGTGAACTCCATCACCATCTTTGCCAAGTGCCACCACGGCATGTCGTACTACCCGACGAAGGTGGGTGTGCGGCACCCGAATCTCAGGGTGGACCTCCTGGGCGAGACGATCGAGGCGTGCCACCGGCAAGGCATCCGCGTGCCCGTCTACATCAGCACGATGTACGACCAGCACGTCTGGCGGGAGCACGCAGACTGGCGCGTGTACGACGAAGAGGGTAAGCCGCAGGGCCTGCGCGGACCCGCCGCTCCGCTCAAACCCGAACTCGGGCGCGTCTGCATCAATACGCCTTACCTCGATTACGTCCTCGCGCAAGCGGACGAAGTTCTTCGCACCTACGAGGCTGACGGCCTGTTCTACGACAATTTCTACTACCCGGCGGGCGGCTGCCTCGGACCGTCCTGCATGATGGAGCGCGAGAAACTGGGGCTCGAATCCGCACGTCTGGAGGACCGGCGGAAGCACACTTATATGGTGATGGAGCGCGCCATTGACCGCTTCGCCGCCGCCGTGCGCGCGCGCAGGCCAAAAGCCGGCATTTACACAAACGGCTCTTTTAACATGGGGGAAAGTCCGGAATTCCTGCGCGCGATTGTCAAGAACTACAGCCACATCGAAATCGAATCGCTGCCCGGCGGCAGTTGGGGCTACAGCCACTTCCAGATGGCCTCGCGCTACCTGCGCAATTTTGGTCTCGAAGCGCAGGGCATGACTGGTGCGTTCCACCGGAGCTGGGGCGACTTCGGAACCGTGCGCAACCAGGCGGCGCTCGACTACGAGTGTTTCAGCATGCTGGCGCAGGCCACCAAGTGCGCCGTGGGCGACCACCTGCACCCGCGCGGGCAGATCAACCCGCGCACGTACGAGCGGATCGGGCGCACCTACCGCTCGGTGGTGGAGAAAGAGCCGTGGTGCGAGGGAGCGAAGGCCGTCACTGAGATCGCTTCTCTCCTCAACCTCAGCGGGCCGCGCGCGAACGACTCCGACATCGGCGTCACCGGGATGCTGACGCAACTGCACCATCAGTTCGACATCATCGACCGCGCCTCCGATTTCTCCCGTTACCGGCTCCTGATCCTCCCTGACACGCACCGGCTCGACACCGCGCTGCGCGACAAGCTGGCGTCATACGTCTCTTCGGGCGGCGCGCTGTTGCTCAGCCACGAGTCGGGGCTGGACACGGCAGGGCAGGGGTTCGCTCTGCCCGGCATGGGCCTCGATTACGAAGGCCCTTGGAAGCACGAATCGCAGTACCTCGAGGCCCTGGAAGGGGCGCGCGACGGCATCCCCGAGATGGTCCATGAGATGTACGAGACCGGTTCGGCGGTCAAGGCGCAGCCCGGCACCACCGTGCTGGCGCGCGTTTGGACCGGTTACTTCGACCGCGACTATAAGCGCTTCCAGGTGGAGCAGACGCCCTACGAGAAACCGTCCGACTACGTGGCGGCCGCCCAGCGGGGCAAAATCGTCTACTTCGCGGTGCCCATCTTCCGCACCTACGCGCGCAACGGCTACGCGGTGTACCGGCAGCTTGTGGGCAACTGCATCCGCCGGTTGATGCCGGAGCCGCTAATGAAGGCGGAACTGCCCTCGACCGCGCAGGTGACCATGACCGAGCAGCGCGGGCGGCGTATCCTCCACGTCCTGCACTACATCCCCCAGCGGCGCAGCGTGGACCTCGACATCGTGGAGGACGTGATCCCCCTGGCCAACGCCAGCGTGGCGGCGCGGATCCCGCAGCGCCCGAGCCGGGTCTATCTCGCGCCGCAACGCCAAGACCTCAAGTTCGAATACCGCGACGGCTACGCCCGGGCCACCATCCCGACCATCAACGGGCACCAGATGGTGGTGTTTGAGGCTTGAGATATGTATTAAAGGTAACTTTTCAGGAGGAACCATGTTGTCACGTTTGCTTCGACTCACGCTTCTCGCCCTTGCCATTGCGCCTCTCGAGATCGCACTGGCGCAATCAATCATGGGCACCGTCACCGGCCGTGTGGTCGACCCATCGGCCAATGTCATTGTGGGCGCGCCGGTCACTTTGCTCAACGAACGAACCGGCGACAGCCGCAGCGCGACCACCAATGAACTAGGCAGTTTCGCTTTCCCGTCGGTGCAGCCCGGCGCATACGCGCTCCGCGTCGAGCAGCCGGGCTTCCAGACCTTCGAACGCACAGGCATGGCCCTAAGCGCCAACGAGCGCCTCTCAATAGGCGACGTCGCGCTCAAGATCGGCGCCGTCACTGAAAAGGTCACGGTCCAGGCCACCGGAGAGGTTGTCCAGACTGCCAGCTCGGATCACTCGGCGCAGCTCACCTCGAACCAGATCAACATGATTCTGGTCCGCGGTCGTGACGTCATGTCCCTGCTGCGCACGATGCCGGGCGTGTCCTACAGCGCCGACACGGAAGCGGTCGGTGAGAATCTGGGCACCTCGTTTCCGAACATTCAAGGCGGACGCTACGAGTGGAATACGTTCAACGTCGATGGCCTGGCCGGCAACGACCTGGGCAACCCGTGGGTCGGTTCGAGTTCCATCAATCTCGACGCCATCTCCGACGTGAAAGTGCTGCTCAACAACTACCAGGCCGAGTACGGACGCAACGGCGGCGCTTTCATCAACGTGGTGACCAAGAGCGGCACGCTTGAGTTTCACGGCAGCGGCTATTGGTACAAGCGTCATGAGATGTTCAACGCGAACAACTTCTTCAACAACCTCAACAGGGTCGCCAAGCCGCTATACCGCTACAACACGCTGGGTTTCAGCGTGGGCGGCCCCGTGTATATCCCAGGCAAGTTCAACTCCAGCAAAGAGAAGCTGTTCTTCTTCTACTCGTTCGAGAACTGGCAGAGCAAGTCTCCGCGACCCCTCTCGCAGGTCACCGTGCCCACCACGCTGGAGCGTAACGGGGATTTCCGACAGACCCTGGATGTCAGCGGGGCGCTGATCATCATGAGGGATCCGACTACCGGAAGCCCCTTCCCCAACAATGTGGTCCCGGCCAACCGCATCAACAAGAACGGCCAGCTCTTGATGAACGTCTTCCCGCAACCTAACTCGCTGGACCGCACTGTGACGAGGGGCGCCTACAATTACAACTTCAGCCAGAGCTGGAACATCCCCAAGCGCCAGCACCTGTTCAAGATCGACTACCAACTGAGCAACAAAGATCGCATCTCGGTGCGCGGCTCCACCTGGCGGGCGGACAACCAGGGCTACGGCGCTCCCGCCGGTGGCCGGGCCACCTGGGACGAAATCGCCTCGAGCTACCTGTTCAAGGACCCTAGCCT
>JACQDF010000094.1 GCA_016201205.1 Acidobacteriota bacterium | reverse complement strand
GCTTCAACTTTTCAATCTGCTCCCGAATCTGGATCTCCACGTCCTTCTCCTTTCTCCGAGGCGTTAACCTCGTGTCCATGAGGGCTCGCTTCGGCGGAAGTATCAAGTAGATCTTCGCGGCGTTTCTTGCGGTATTTCAGGTAGCCGGCGGCCAGGATTGAGGCAATGCTGTCCAGGTCTTCGAGGAACTCTTCGTCGCGGCTTTCCATCCATCAGCTCCCTCGCGGGGCCGCCGGGGTGGGGCTGTGGGAGACGGAGACGCGGGACATAGAGAAGCGCTGCGGTGTCCCGGCATTCAACCGGCGCCCACAGCGATGTCCGCTTGGCGGTAGTCCCGCTGTCTGGTGAAGTCAGGAGCGGCTGTGAACCGCCCTCATTGGAAATATACGCGAAATGTTCGAAAAACGTCCGGTTCGCCGAACGAGCCGATCGTCGGCGTTAACCACCGCGCCGTTCTCCGCCGGGCGCCGGAGAATTCACCCGGACAAACGCGCCGGGAAACGGCCATGGAGACTCACCGCCATTCTCCGCGACTCCGCGCCCTGAGTCGCGCGAGGCCGCAAGTCACTGGCCATGTAGAGGAAACAACGACGTGTCGCAGCGACTGCGCGGAGAACGCTGCCGTCAACAACTGGGGAAGAACTTGGCTCCTCAGGTAGGACTCGAACCTACAACCCTTCGGTTAACAGCCGAATGCTCTACCATTGAGCTACTGAGGAGTGCGATTCGTCTGCCATTACAGCAAAGCGAGCCCCTTCTGTCAAATTCACACACGCTCGCGCTGACGCGCCGGCAATGGCTGTTCCTGCTGGCCGGCGCGGCTGCAGCAAAGGCGCCGGAAGCGCCGTTCTATCGAGACAAGCACGACCTGCTTTATTATCTCGACGGCAGCGGGCAGCGGCATGCGGTCCAGTCGGAAAAGGACTGGCGCCGGCGACGCCGGCACATTCTCGAGAACATGCAGAAGGTGATGGGGCGGCTGCCAGCCCGGCGCGGCATCGTGCGCGTCGAGCAACTCGAAGAAATCAACGAAGGGCCCTACCTGCGGCGGCGCATCCGCTATGAAGCCGAGCCGGGCGACTGGGTGCCGGCATGGCTTCTGGCGCCTCCCGGGAAAGGACGGCATCCCGCCGTCCTCTGCCTTCACCAGACGGTGCGAATCGGCAAAGATGAACCCGTGGGTCTGGGCGGCCGAGCCAATCTCCGCTACGCCAAAGAACTCGCCGAGCGAGGCTATGTCGCGCTTGCTCCCGATTACCCCACCTTCGGCGATTACAAGATCGACGTCTATGCGAAAGGGTACTCGAGCGCCACCATGAAGGGCATCTTCAACCACATGCGCGCCGTCGACGTTCTCCAGAAGCTCTCCGGCGTCGACCCCAAACGCATCGGCGTCTGCGGCCACTCGCTGGGCGGGCACAACTCGCTTTTTCTGGCTGCCTTTGACTCGCGCGTGAGTGCCGTTGTCACAAGCTGCGGCTTCACTTCCTTCCCCAAGTACTATCGGGGCAACCTCACCGGCTGGAGCCACAAAGGCTATATGCCGCGCATCGCCGAGATCTACAACCGTTCGCCCGAGAAAATGCCGTTCGACTTTCCCGAGATCCTGGGCGCAATCGCGCCGCGGGCGATCTTCATCAACGCCCCCAGCCGCGATGACAATTTCGAAGTCACCGGCGTCGAAGACTGTGTGCGATCCGCGGGCGCGGTTTACGAAAAGATCTACCACCGTCCGGAGGCACTGGTGGTGGAATACCCCGAGGCAGCGCACGACTTTCCGCCCGAGGTCCGCACGCGGGCGTATGCTTTTCTCGACCGCCGGCTCAACGTCGCGGCTGCCCGATAAAGGCCACCGGTTCGCCTTTGGAGATCGGCGGCGTCGCCACCACATAGAGCACGATGCCGTCAAAGGGCGACCGCACCTCCCCGATCGTCTGCCCGAAGAAATCCGTGATGTGCGCCAGCAGTGTTCCCTTGGCCACCGAATGCCCACGCTCGACGTGCGGATACAGGATGCCGGTTGCCGGGCTCGTCAGCACTTCCGCCGGATCAAGGAACACCGGCTGGCTGACCCGCTCGGGCGTCCCCTCGAGCATGTGGGAATGGCGCAGCAAGCTCCGCACGCCGCGCACGATGCGCTCGATCGACGCCTCATCCGGCACGCCGAGGAAGCCGCTCTCGACCGTCAATGCGGGCTTGCCGCGCGTGATCGCCGTGGTCGAGCAGTAAATGGAATGCTGGGGGTCCTTGGGCCGGCCGCGATCCAGTACGATGTGATCGAGGCCGAACGCCAGCGCCATCTCGGCAATCCGGGCGTCCATCTTGGCATCGCCCGTGATCGCCTGGTACACATACGGGCGCAGCGATTCATTGCCGTCACCGGCGTGAAGATCGAGCAGATAATCGCATTTCTCGATCACCTGCGTTGTGATCGCCCAGGCAATCTTCTCCGATTCGCTGCCGTCCGGCCGCCCCGGATAAACGCGGTTCAGGTTCTTCCGGTCCGCGGGGCTGTAGTAGATGGTGCGCCCCAGAAACGAGGGCATGTTGGCGACGTGCACCAGGATGACGGTGCCGGCCAGCCGCTTCGCCTCCAGCCCGGCGCGGAGTCTTTGCAGCGCCAGAAGCGGCGTGTATTCGTAGCCGTGATTGCCTGCGATCAGCGCCAGCACCGGGCCGGGCCGGCTGCCGTGCACAAGCGTGACCGGCACTTCGACGCCCTCCAGCAGCCCTGACGCCATCTCCCCTTCCCGGGCGGTGATCCTGCCTACTGTGAAGGACGCCGCCCGCAAGCACAGGCTGAAGAACATAACAGTGACAACCAGCCGCTGCATATCCCCTCTCACCGCATCTCTCCCCGCGGCGTGATGCGCTCCGCGTCCACATACGTCCGCAGCGCTTCCGGGATGATCACGCTGCCGTCGCTCTGCTGATAATTTTCGACGATCGCCACCCAGGTGCGGCCCACGGCCAGGCCGCTGCCATTCAGTGTGTGGGCGTATTCGGCTTTTCCCTGGCCGCTTTTGGCGCGGATGCCCGCGCGGCGCGCCTGGAACGCCTCGAAGTTCGAGCAGGAAGAGATCTCGCGAAACGCGTTCTGTCCCGGAAGCCAGACTTCGACGTCATAGGTCTTGGCGGAGGAAAAGCCGAGATCGCCCGTGCACAGGATCACGGTGCGAAATGGCAGGCCCAGCCGATTCAGAATATCCTCGGCGTCCGCGGTCAGCTTCTCCAATTCGTCGTAGCTCTGGCCGGCGCGGGTAAACTTCACCAGCTCCACCTTCTGAAATTGGTGCTGGCGGATGATGCCTCGCACGTCTTTGCCGTAAGAGCCGGCTTCACTGCGGAAGCAGGGCGTGTAAGCGCACAGATTGATGGGCAGCTTGTCGGCATCGAGCGTTTCGTCCCGATACAGGTTGGTGACGGGGACTTCCGCGGTGGGCGCCAGCCAGAAATCGAAGTTCTCGCACTTGAACACGTCGGCGGCGAACTTCGGCAACTGGCCGGTGCCGAACAGGCTCGCCGAATTGATCAGGAAGGGGGGCAGCACTTCCGTATAGCCGTGCTCGCGGGTGTGCACATCGAGCATGAAGTTGATCAGCGCGCGCTCGAGCCGCGCGCCGAGGCCCCAGTAGACGGCAAACCGCGCCCCGGTGACTTTGGCTGCGCGCTCGAAATCGAGGATGCCCAGCTCCGGGCCCAGATCCCAATGCGCTTTCGGCTCGAAGCTGAATGCGGGCGGCGTCCCGCGGCGGCGCACCTCGGCGTTGTCTTCGCTGGAATGGCCAACGGGAACGGATTCGTGCGGCAGGTTGGGAATCCCCGCCATCAGGGTGCGGAATTCGTCCTCGAGCGCTTTCACCTGCTCTTCCAGCGCGGCGATATGGTCGCCGATCCCGCGCACGTTCGCCTGCTGGCCGGTGGTGTCGAGGCCCTGCTTCTTGAGTTTCGAGATCTGCTGGCTTTCGGCGTTGCGCCGGGCGCGCAGAGTCTCCGCCTCGGTGACGGCGGCGCGACGCTTCGAATCCAGCTCGCGGAACTGCGTCCTGTCCAGCGTCATCCCGCGGGTCGAAATCCGTTCTCCGATGGCATCGAGATTGGCGCGGAAGAAAGCGAGATCGTGCATGGCAGGAAATTTCTATTGTACTTGCGCTCGCGCCCTCCAATGCGATTACATGAAAGCCATGCCATCGACCCGCCGCGCTTTCCTTGCTTCGGCTGCAGCCTCCGTACCGCTGGCGGCCGCTCCCCAACAGTTCCTGGTTTATTTCGGCACCTATACCCGCAAAAACTCGAAGGGCATTTACGTCAGCAGAC
Source organism: Acidobacteriota bacterium (assembly GCA_016201205.1). Classification (GTDB taxonomy): domain Bacteria; phylum Acidobacteriota; class Terriglobia; order Bryobacterales; family Bryobacteraceae; genus CADEFT01. The sequence continues at coordinate 2,196 of JACQDF010000094.1, read as the reverse complement.
TGGATGCGGCCAAGGGCGCCGTGAGCGAGCCCCAGCTTGCCGCCGAGATCGCCAACCCTTCTTTCGTCGCGATTCATCCTTCCCGTTCTTATCTGTACGCAGTCAGCGAAATGGGCGGGGCAGGGCAGCCTCAGGGCGCGGTGACGGCCTTCGCGATCGACAAGGCATCCGGCAAGCTGACACGCCTGAACGCCGTGCCATCGCGCGGAGCGGGCCCCTGCCACCTGAACGTCGATAAGACGGGCCGCGCCCTCGTGGTCGCTAACTACGGCAGCGGCAGCGTGGCGGCCATGCCGGTGAAAGGGGACGGCAGCCTCAGCGAGGCATCGTCTTTCATTCAACACCAAGGCTCGAGCGTGAATCCCCAGCGCCAGCAGGGACCTCATGCGCATTCGGTGAACATTTCCCGGGACAATCGTTTTGTCGTCGTCGCCGACCTTGGCATGGACCAGGTTCTGGTCTACAAGTTCGACCCCGTCGAAGCCAGGATCGAGCCCAACGATCCTCCTTTCACGAAAGTGAATCCCGGCGCCGGTCCTCGCCATTTCACTTTTCATCCAGGCGGGCGGTTTGCATACGTGATCAACGAGCTCCAGTCGACGGTGACGGCATTTTCCTGGGATGCGCAGCGTGGCGCCTTCGGCGAAGTGCAAACCGTTTCCACTCTGCCCGCCGATTTCAAAGGCAACAATACGACGGCCGAAGTGGTGGCTCATCCCAACGGCAGGTTTCTGTACGGATCCAACCGCGGCCACAACAGCCTGGCCGTGTTCGCCATCGACAGCGGCAAAGGCGTCCTGCGACTTCTCGAGAATGTGCCGACTCAGGGTGAGATCCCCAGAAACTTCGCCATCGACCCGACCGGCAAGTGGCTGTTCGCCGCCAACCAGAACACGGATAATGTGGTGGTATTCGCCGTGGATGGAAAGACCGGCAGGCTCAAGCCGAACGGACGGATGCTGCGCATCGACGTGCCCGTTTGCATCCGCTTCGTGGCTCTCTAGCTCGGGTTCGTTTGTTCATTTTTCTTGATTGAGTGACGCGAGGCTTTGACAGGCCGCACGATCTTCCTCCGGCCCGAGACTACCATGCGGAGTCAGGCTTGAAGGTGGCGCGTAAGCACGTTTTGTTGAAAACAGGGGCGATATTTCCAGGATTCAGAAGGCATTGTTTGGGAACGGCTCGGCCAGTTGGCGGCAGAGCCGGCGCCGCAGCAACGGCTGAAACGGGCCAAGCTGTGTGCCGAGCCTGCCTCGAAGACGGCGCGAGGCTTGCAGTGGGTGCGCCAGCACGACCATATTCTTGCAACAGGGCCTACGCGAGTGGGGAAAAGCTTCCTCGCCCTCTGCGCTGGCGCAGAAGTCGTGCCGGACGGTTCCAGTGCGACCTACACGCGGGCCGCGGCTGCCGGGGTGCCCATATTATCAGCGGACAGAGGCTTAGAGGGCCAGCGCGGTTTTTCACCACCTTCAGGCCGGGGATCTGCTCGAAGTGGCGGATGTTGCCGGTGACGACGCCGAAGCCGAGTTGCAGGGCGGTCGCGGCGATCAGCAGATCCTCGAAGGCGATGGTCACGCCTTGGGCGGCCTGGTCGCCTTCGATGCGCCCGGCGAGCCTGGCCGTCTCGATGGTGACCGGATGCACCGGCACGTCGCGGATCAGTTCGTCCACGAAAGCCTGGCCGTGGCTCTTAAACTGTTCCAGGATCTGCCGGACGGTGTGGCCCCGCCGCTCTCCGGCGATGACCACCTGGAATCGAGGATCAGCCCCACGCCGGAGGGTTCCACGGCTTACGGTTGCGGACGATCTCTTCCACGTCGGCCGCGAAGTCCGGATCGAGCACCGGCACGTCGCCGTTTTCCTTTTCGTGGGCTTCCGCCAGGGCGATGCACTCGGAGATCGTGCGCCGCTCCGGAGCGGCGGCGCGGATGATGGCGAGCGGTTGTGCATCGCGTTCGATCACGACTTCCGTACCGGCCTGCACACGTTGCAGGATGGCGGCAAGATCGCGCACCACGTCGGCTTCGCTCACTCGCAGGACTCGGGGCTCCATATCTGCGATCATAGCGTTTCTTCCTCCTCGCTGTCCTCCTCTGCCTCAGTGGCCAGGCTATCGAACAGTTCCGCCTCGGCCGCGGCGTCCCGGGCGGTGGCCGCCGGCGTCTCCGGCCGGTTGAGATGTGCGGCGGGATGCGT
>JACQDF010000093.1 GCA_016201205.1 Acidobacteriota bacterium | reverse complement strand
AGCGTACCTTGCCGCGGACCCACTCCGGCTCCGGGAAGATACCGCGCTCGTCGATGAACAGGATCTGGTCGGCAAAACGCAGGCTCTGCATCGAGTACTTCTCCGGATCGGTGAACCAATCGAGGATCGAAACCGTAGGTTTATCGAAAATCTTCGCGGCCGGCAGCGCGGCGAACTCTTCGTGGGCCACCACCAGGTCCGGATCGAGCCAGCCGATCAGTTTTCCCGCCAGCACGCTGGTCTCCGCCGTTCCATTGGCTTCGGAGAGACCGAGATCGATGAGCGGGAATCCGAATTGTTCGATCGTGCGGGCGCCGGTTCCATAGGAAACGAAGCGGACCTCGACGTCCTTGCGCAGATGCTCGAGCTCCTTGATGATCTCGATGTCCGGGATGGCGTGGCCGTGGCCGCGGCCCCGGGTGAAGAACAGGACTTTCTTTTTGCTCTTATCGAATTCGGGAAAGGCCATTGCGCGCAGGATAGGATCACGCTGCTCAGGGAACGATCATCGGCCCCGGCGTCTCTTGCCGCCCGGCGCCATGCCGCTCGAGCAGGAAAGAAATCAGCGAGCGCCCGCGGGGGCGCTGATTGTTCCGGCTAAGGGCAATTCGCTCGAGCAACACCAGCACGCCCAGCACATCGGCATCCCGGACACTGCTGACTCCGGTCCGCTGCGCCATCGCCTGCCGGTATTCGCCCAGGCCCTGAAACACCCGCTGCTGGATCATCCCGGCGAGCGGGCTGTCCGGACGTGTTTCATAGATCAGGCCGCTGTGCCGCGTGCGGAGCGTCTTGATCATCGAATCGAGCGCCGTCCGGATATCCTGGTCCATGGCGCCGGGTGTGCTCAGGGCAGCCGTCAGGAACGAACGCGAAAGGAATTCCACCAGGCGCTCATTCTGATCCAGGAACTCTTCCGTGATCCGGATGTCCAGGTTCGGGAACAATTTGGGATCCACCTCGTCGAACCTCTCGCGGCGTCGCGCCTCGAGCAGGTACTCGCAATCCAGCGGGCAGTCGACGCTTACCTCGCGCTCGGTCCCGCAACATTGCGAGCAGATGTCACCCCTCACGCCGGGACAATACCGCCGAGGCTTGCGTGCCTCACAGATCCGGCATTCCACTTGCCCATCGTATCATTAGTTCGATGGCGCGCACGGACATCTACCTGAAAATCGTGATCGAGCATGACGACGACGACCCGCCCGGCAAGCTCGCGGACGAACTCTGCCGCCGCATCGAGAAACTCTATGGCGTCCGCTCCGCCGAAGTGTCCAACACGGTGACGCAAACGAACGCTATGCCGTCTTGATCCCGGCCGCCTTCTCGAGGCGCCGTTCCTCGATCTCCCGCTCGCGCATGCGGAATTTCTGGAGCTTGCCCGTCACCGTCATCGGAAACGCGTCGACCAGCCGCACATACCGGGGCACTTTGAAATGCGCAATCCTGCCTCGACAGTACTCGCGGATCTGCTCGCCGGTAGCCGTCATCCCCGGCCGCAGGCGCACCCAGGCGCACACGATCTCGCCCAGCTTCTCGTCGGGGAGGCTGAAGACGGCCACATCCGAAATCGCCGGGTGCTTGTACAGGAATTCCTCGATCTCGCGCGGATAGATGTTCTCGCCGCCGCGGATGATCATCTCCTTCGAGCGGCCGCGGATGCCGAAATAGCCGTTCTCGTACATGACCGCCAGGTCGCCGGTGTGGAGCCAGCGCTCGCCGTCGATGGCTTGCGCAGTCGCGTCGGGGTCCCCATCGTAGCCCTTCATCACAAGGTAGCCGCGAGTGCAGAGTTCGCCTGATTCGCCTGCTGGAACCGTCTCACCGGTTTGGGAGACGATTTTGACTTCGGTCATCGGGAGAGCGCAGCCCACCGTGCCGACGCGCAGCTCGAGATCGTCCTCGATGCGGGAAAACGTGATCACCGGGGAGCTCTCCGTTTGGCCATAGGCGATGGCCATTTCGCGGCAATGCATATCGGAGATCACCCGGCGCATCACTTCGATAGGGCACGGAGCGCCCGCCATGATCCCGGTGCGCAGGCTCGTCAGGTCGAAGTTGCCGAAGTCCGGATGCTGCAACTGTGCGATGAACATGGTGGGGACGCCGTACAGCGCCGTGGCGCGCTCCTCGGCGACAGCCTGCAAGGTGGCGAGCGGATCAAAGGTGGCGGCGGGCAGGATCAGCGCGGCGCCGGTCAGGAAGCAGACGAGCGAGCTCATCACGCATCCGAAGCAATGGTACAGCGGCACCGGCATCGAGACCTTGTCCTGTGGGGTGATCCGCAGCCTCTGTGCGACCAGGTGCGCGTTGTTGATCAGGTTGCGATGCGTCAGCAGCACTCCTTTGGGCGACCCGGTGGTTCCGGAAGTGTATTGGATGTTCACGACGTCGTGCCGGTCAATCGAAGGGGCGGCGTAGCCGGCGCCCTTCGCGAGCATCTCCCTCCAGGACGAGTGCTCGAAGTAAACCACGTGGCGCAACGGAAGCGACACGCCGGCACGCGCCTCTTCGAGAATCCGCCGGTAATCGGCGCGGGCGTCCTGTTCTCGAAGGAAGAGCGCCTTCATCCCGGATTTCTCGAGCACGTAGCGCAACTCATAGCTGCGATAGGCGGGGTTTACATTCACCAGCACGAGTCCCAACCGCGCGGCGGCCAGTTGAAGCAGGAGCCATTCGAGGTTGTTGGTGGACCAGACGCCGGCGCGGTCGCCAGTTTCGATCCCCAGCCCCGCCAGCCCGCGCGTCACGCGCTCCACTTCAGCATCCAGCTCACGCCAGGAAAGGCGCGCATTCTGGTGGCGCACCACCACCGCCGGGCGGTCCGGATGAGCAGCCACCGTTCGCCGGAAGCCCTCGTCCACGGTGATCTCGAGCAACGGGGCGTCAGGACCCTTCACGTAGCTCAGCATGACTGGTTAGTATAGTCCAGTGAATCAAGCGCTGAACGGAACTTTGATCCTTGACCTCACCCGTCTGCTCCCCGGCCCGATGGCGACACAGTGGCTCGCCGATATGGGCGCCAGCGTGGTGAAGGTCGAGGAACCGGGCACGGGCGATTACCTGCGCTCGATGAATCCGCCCCTGTTTGCACGCATCAACCGCGGCAAGAAGAGCGTGGCACTGAACCTGAAGGCGGAGGCGGATCTGAACGCGTTCCTGCGGCTCGCGGACACCGCGGATGTGCTGATGGAAGGATTCCGCCCCGGCGTGATGGATCGATTGGGCTGCGGCTGGGAGGCGTTGCACCAGCGCAATCCGCGGCTGATTTATGTTGCGCTGACCGGCTACGGCTACTCCTCGCCATACCGCGACCTGGCAGGCCACGACCTGAATTACCTCGCCATGGCAGGCGTGCTAGATCTGATTGGCCCGGCCGAAGGGCCGCCGGTGATTCCGGGCGTGCAGATCGCGGACCTTGCGTCGGGGTCCATGCAGGCGGTGATTGGTGTGCTGGGCGCCCTGCTCGAGCGTGAGCGGGCAGGCGAAGGGCAGTTTGTCGACGTGAGCATGCTGCACGGCTCGACGCTGCTGCTGCCGGTTGCGCTGGCGCAGCTTCGAGCGGGCCGCGGACCGCGGCGCGGCATCGAGACATTGAGCGGCCGCTACGCCTGCTATCACGTCTATCCCACCCGCGATGGCCGCTGGGTGGCGGTCGGGGCGCTCGAGCCGAAATTCTGGGCGGCGCTCTGCCAGGCGATCGGATGCCCGCAGTTCATCCCGGAGCAGTACGCCGAAGATCCGCGCCGCAGCCAGATCATCGAGTGCCTGGAAGCCGTCTTCCTTACACGCGACGCGGAGGAATGGTTCGTCCATTTGAAGCATCTGGATGCTTGCGTCACCCCCGTCCGGACGGTCGAGGAAGCGGCTCGCGATCTGAGCCTGCTCGATCCCGGGCCCGGCGCCGCCCCGGCGCTCGGGGAGCACAATGCGGAGTTGTTATGAGATAAACGGCGCTTTCACCTTGTCCATCGCCGTCAGGTCGTAGACGGGCAGCCCTGCCCGGCCAGCTTCACCCGCTCGGTTGCGCATCACAGGATTAGCTTGCAGGCATGCACATTTTATGGTACATTGTACTAAAGAAGGTACAGGATGGCAGACGACCCACAGCCGCAAAAAATCCCGGACGGACCTGCCGGCGAAACGGACGGCGCGCGTGCTGCTCTGCCTCTACCGGGAGCATCTCGTCGCGCTGCACGGGTTCATCAAGAAAACGCGGACAACGCCGGATGAGGATTTGGCAACGGCGCGCAAGCGTCAGAAGGAGTTGGAGCGATGAGCAAGAAGCATATGGGTTCTAGCATTGATGACTTCCTCAAGGAGGAGGGCATCTTCGAAGAGGCACAAGCGCAAGCGGTCAAGGAGGTCGTTGCGTGGCAACTCGCCGAGGCCATGAAGAAACGGAAGATCTCCAAGAACAAGATGGCCGCGCTGCTCAAAACGAGCCGCACGCAGGTTGACCGTCTGCTCGACCCGAAGAACGACATTACGCTCGGCAGCCTGCAACGGGCGGCGGCGATGGTCGGGTGCGCCCGCGCGGGGACATCTCGATCGGGCGGTGTGTCCCGGCCTGAACGGGCGAATGAAAAAGAGTCCCGAAGAGCGCGCTCGCATGATGCGATCTGAGCCTGCTCGATCCCGGGCCTGGCGCCGCCCCGGCGCTCGGGGAGCACAATGCGGAGTTGTTATGAGATAAACGGCGCTTTCACCTTGTCCATCGCCGTCAGGTCGTAGACGGGCAGCCGCCCGCCGGCATCTTCCAGAATCCGCTGCCCGGCCAGCTTCACCCGCTCGGCTGCCCGGGCGGCGATGTTTGTCTGGAACGGCTCGCTTGCCTCGAGATCGAACAGGCGCACGTTCTCCCAATGAATATTCGAGAAGTACCAGCTCTTCTCGTCCGCATACCAGACGCAATTGCTGTAGCGGCAGGTCTGGTGCCCGCGGGCCTCGAAATGCTGTCCTTCCACAAGCGCCAGCAGATTTTTTCCGTGCACCCCTTCGCGAGGAGCCGTGCCGGCGGCCGCACACACCGTCGCCGGAACATCGAGCGTGTAGACGAACTCGCGGAACCGCTTGCCGGCGCCTGTGCGCCGCGGATGCCGCACCATCAGCGGGATATTCATCGTTCCCGGGTACATCGCGCCGGAAGGTTTGCCCATCACGCGCTCGATGTTGTCGCCGAAGTTGGTGCCGTGATCGCTGACGTACACCACCAGCGTGCTCTCCTCTTTGCCGACCTCCTTCAGCTTGTCGAGCAGCCGCCCGATCCAGTGATCGACCATCGTGACCAGGCCCGCGTACTGCGCCTGCGCATCCTGGAGCGATGCTTCAGACACCGGCGCGGCAAACCCCGTGTTGTAGGGCAAAGACAGGTATGTCCTGCCCTTGTAGCCGGGGTCGCGATACAGGTCATAGTATTTGCGGGGCGCTTCCCAGCTTTCGTGCGGATGGAAGGTGTCGACGTAGAGATAGAACGGCTGCGGGTTGGTCCGGTTCTCCTCGAGGAAGCGCATCGCGGAAGTCATCGTGCGCGGCGTGGCGAACGCCATCTCGTCCGGCTCGAAGCCTCCCAGGTTGGCGACATGCATCGCCGCCCGGCCGCTTCCGTAGCGCTCTTCCAGGCGCTTCCTGTCATAGGGGGCGGGACTGCGGTAGCGGTCTTCGGCATTGCCACGCACAAAATCCCACTGGTGGAAGCCGCGGGTGAAG
>JACQDF010000092.1 GCA_016201205.1 Acidobacteriota bacterium | reverse complement strand
AGCTTCTTGGTTTCGAGCGTCTTCTGCACCCAGTTGTCGGCGATTTCGACCTGCTTCCTGTACTCTTCGGAGGAGTCGGCCAGGTCGGCGCGCTCGCGGATGAGAAGATTCATGTACGCCATCGCGTCATCGTACTCTTTGTCGATGGAGAGAGCCTTCTCGAGGTGCTTGAGGCCCTCCTCGATCATCCCGGTCCACTGCTCCTTCAAGGCTTCTTTGACTTTCTTGTCCTTGAGCGGCCCGGGGTCTTCCGGCTTCATGCCGAGCTTGGCGCGGGACTCCATCAGCGCCGGATACCACTTCGCCCAGACGATCACGCCAAGGCTGTAAAAAGCTTCTTTGTTCTGCGGATCGACCTCCGCCAGTTTCTGATACCACTGCCTGGCTTCGTCCAGCTTCTTGAGCTTATCTTCGAGTTTGGGGATGCCCTGGGCCTGGCTATAGTGCAGGGAGGCGAGAGAAGCGACGGCGATCTTGTCGCTGGGATTCTGCTCGAGCACCTTCAGGAAATTGTCTCTGGCCAGCTTGTGCATCTCGACGTTTTCCGGCGACTCGGCGCCCGGGATGTACTGGCTCATGTATGCCGTGGCCAGATAGAGGCGCGCCGTCGGGAAAGTGGGGTCGAGTTCGACCGAAGCCTTGAAATGCTCCACCGCTTCCGCATATCTGGCGCCCTTGTAAGCTTGGACGCCCTTGTTCAAGTGGTCGCGGGCCCTGAGTTTCTCGCAGCCCAGACTGAAGAAAGCCAGAAGCCCGGCGGCCGCCGCTGCCAAGCAGAGATTCCAATCGCGTTTCATAACGTTCTTCGACTCCCTCCTGCTGATTACTGACCGGCCTCGATTTTGGGCGTCATCAGACCAACCCTGTCGATGCCGGCGCCCTTGGCGATGTCGATGGCTCTGGCGACATCGCTGAATTCCAGGTCCGGATCGCCTTTCACGAACACCACCCGCTCGGCGCGGGTCTTGAACACTTCCTCCAGACGCGCGCCGAGCCGGCTCTCGTTGGTGGGCTCGTTGTTCAGCATGATCGATCTGTCTTTGTTGATGATGATGACGACGGTGCGGTCCGTGCCCGGCGGCGGGGGCGGCGCATCCTTGGGCGGCGGCTGTGGCACCAGCGCCTCCAGCCCTTTCGGGGTGAGCGGAGTGATGACCATGAAAATGATGAGCAGCACCAGGAGCACGTCGATCAACGGCGTCATGTTGATATCGGCCCGGGGACCAGAGCGCAGACCGCCAGTTGCAATTGCCATAGATTCTCTCCCTTTCTTTCGTTCCTACCTCTTCGGCTCAGCCAGCCGGCGTTCGATCGGGATCAGCTCGGTAATCAGGCCGAGGTTGTCGACGCCGACGGCGCGCAGGTTATCGATGACGTCCACGACTTTTTGGAACTTCGCGCGAGAATCACTCTTGATGTAGACCGTCTTATCAAGTCTGGTGGTGAGTATGTCCTTGACCTTCGGCGGCAGTTCTTCGGCGGATTTGACCTGAGTAGTGTTTAAGAAAACCTTCCCGTCACGGGTGACGGCGACCAGAATGGCGTCTTCCTTATCGGCGTTCTGCATCGCGATGGGGTTTCTCGTCTTCACCAGATCCACACTGACGCCCTTGGAGAGCATCGGCGTGATCACCATGAAGATGATGAGCATGACGAGCATCACGTCCACCATCGGAGTGACGTTGATCTCGGAGACCGGCGGCGCTGCTTTGTACTTTCCCATGATCTCTCCTTGCTCTCCACTCGCGGCCCATTGGCTGGACAAGCGCCGGGGAACGGTCTGAAGCGTTCCCCCGCGCTGCCTCAACTCGCTGGAGCCGTCGTTCCGGGCGGAGCCTGCAAGCAGCCGGAGACTATTTGCCGGCGCCCGCTCTCTGGGAACGCTTCAGGAAGTAGTCGATCAGCTCGGAGCTGGAATTCGACATCTCGACGTCAAACGATTCCACACGGTTGGTGAAGTAGTTGAACATCATGACCGCGGGAATGGCGACAAACAGACCGAAAGCCGTGGTGACCAGGGCCTCGGAAATGCCGCCGGCCACGGCGCCCAGACCAGTGGATTTCTCTGTCGAAATGCCCTTGAACGCGTTGATGATGCCAACCACGGTTCCGAACAGGCCGACAAAGGGCCCGGTGGAGCCGATGGTCGCCAGACTGCTCACGCCGCGCTTCAGCTCGGCGTGCACGATCGCTTCGGCGCGCTCGAGGGCGCGGCGGCTGGCTTCAATCTCTTCCCCGGGTATCTCCGTACTAAGCTGGTGTGCGCGAAACTCTTGCAATCCCGCGACCACGACCTTGGCAAGATGGCTCTTCTTGTAACGGTCGGCAATCTTGATGGCTTCATCGAGCTTGCCTTCCCGCAACGCGCCCGCGACGGCTGGTGCAAACTGCCGGGACTGGTTGCGGGCGGCGTTGAAGGCCAGAAACCGGTCGATCATGACGCCGATCGACCAGGCCGACATGAAAAATAGAACCACAACCACGGCTTTCGCCAGCCAGCCCATCTGATTCCACATCGACATCACGTCGAAGCTGACCGCCGTCTCCTGCCATAGCAAGAAGGCCCAAACCTGCAATTGGAAAAACATACTGAATTCTCTCCTGCGAGTTGAATTTATCCTGGGGGGAACACCCCCATCCCTACTGGCTCAAAGTAAAGTTCACGTCGATCTGCGTGACCACTTCCACCGGCTCGCCGTTGAGCAGGGTGGGCTGATAGATCCACTGTTTGACCGCTTCTTGGGCGGAGGGGACCAGCAGAGGGTGGCCGCTGATCAACTGAAGATTCTGAATCGTACCGTCCTTGCCGATGATCGCCTGGAAGCGGACGGTGCCCTGGATGCGCGCCTGTTTGGCCAGCGGCGGATAAACCGGCTTCGGCTGGCGGACAAGCTTGGCCGCTTGCACGTTGCCGCCCACGCGGATTCGCTGAACTACCGGCTTTTCTTCTTTCTTGACCGGGGGCGGAGGCGGCGGTGGGGCAGCGGTGGGAACGGCGCCGATAATACCGCCAATGACGCCGCCCGGCGTGCCGCCGGGAATTCCTCCCGGAACGCCGCCGACGACTCCCACCGACTGCACGGGCAGCTCTTCTTCCCTGATAATGGCGATGTCTTTGGGAATTATTTTGGGCGCCATCAGCCTGCCTGAGTCAAACTGGCGAGGGATCACCTTGACGATCTTGACTGGGGGCGCTGGAGGCGGCGGTGGCGGCGGAGGCGGAGGCGGCGCCACCAAAAAGCTTGTCAACTGGGCTTTGGGCAGCGTGTCGGTGTAGATGAGCGGGATCAGGATTCCGATCCCGAGCAAGAGCGATTGTGTCACGAACGACACGATCACGGTCCAGGGCTTCGTGGTTTGTCCCCGCCCGTCGAGCAGGCTTTGCTCGAACATATCTGTTTCCTCCCTGCGTTCCGCCGGAGCTTCCGGCGGAGCAATCAGCGGCCCGGTTCGGGGCCGCCTCGCCGTAAACCTACTTAGCCGTCTGCTTGCTGGCAGCGGTCATGATAACTCTTTCAGCGCCGCCGCTGGCGCCGCGGCGGTCCAGCCGGCTCTTCCACCAGACCAGGATCGGGCTGGCAATAAAGATCGAAGAATAGGTCCCTACGATAATACCAACGACAAGAGCAAACGAAAACCCGTTTAGTACCGGTCCGCCAAAGAAAAGCAGTGCCAGCGCCGAAAGCAACGTCAAGCCGGAAGTCAGCACCGTCCGGCTCAGGGTCTGGTTGACGCTGATGTTCACCAGCGGCTCGAACCTTTCCTTGCGCAGCAGTTTCAGGTTCTCCCGGATGCGGTAGAACACGACAATCGTGTCGTTCATCGAATAGCCGACCAGGGTGAGCAGGGCGGCCACGACCGTCAGCGAGATCTCCTTGTCAAATAAGGAGAACAGGCCAATGGTGATAATGGTGTCGTGAAAGACGGCGATCACCGCCGCGACCCCATAGACCCACTCGAAGCGGAACGCGATGTAGACCAGCATACCGCCGAGGGCGTACAAAGTCGCCAGGATGGCCTGGTTGCGGAGCTCGCCTCCGATCTTTGGGCCGACCAGCTCTCCTTTCCGAATGGTGAACGGCGACAGCGCCACCTCCTGTTTCATGGCATTGAGGATCGACGGCGTCACTCCCTTGACGGCGGTGAGCTGGTCGAGATTCTGGAGAATGCCGAAATTGGGATTCCCATCGCGAAAGGCGAGGATGGCCTTGGTCAGATCCTGGAGCTGCTGCTCGCTTAAGCCGGCGCCGGTACGCGCCAGCGGGTCCCGCAGCCGGTCTGCAAGAGCGGATTGGCCCGTGTTGTGCAAATCGAGCTTGCCCCCGGTGGCGCCAAAGCTGGAGCTCAAGGTCTCGACCATCGTGCGCCGGGCGGCGTCCAGCTCCTTTTCATTCTTCAGCTCGGTGCCAATGATCACCTCGGAAGAGCCCGGAATCTCGACCACCGAGATTTCGCCCGCGATCTTGGCGGAAAGCGCTGACCGCAGCCGGTCCACCGGTGGGGTATGGGCGAACTTCACGTACATATTCACACCGCCCCGGAAATCGATGCCGTACTTGGGGCCACCCTTCATTGCCACACTCGTCATTCCGGCGCCCGTCAGGACCAAAGACGCAATGATAAAAGGCCACTTCTTGCCAAGAAAGTCAAAATTCGTGTTCCTGAATAACTCCATGCCTTGTTATGACTTCGGCGCCTGTACCATTAGACACCGTGCTCCCTAGCTGTGTTCCCGTTCCGGCGACCCAACAACATATCACAATCGCCCTAAATACTCAAACTTGCCACCTGGGTGCTCCGCGAGTTCTCCCAGTCGAAGATGAACCGGGAAATGAACACGCTGGTGAAAACGTTGGCGATCAAGCCGATCACCAATGTCACCGCAAACCCCTTCACCGGCCCCGTGCCGAAGATGAACAGGAAGGCACAGCTCACGACCGTGGTGACGTGCGTGTCGATGATGGTGAGAAAGGCCTTGCTGAACCCGGCATCGATGGCCGCCAGAACGCCCTTGCCCCCCCGCAGCTCTTCGCGAATGCGCTCGAAGATCAGCACATTCGAGTCTACCGCCATGCCGATCAGAAGGATGATGCCGGCGATGCCCGGCAGGGTCAGGACGGCCTCGAAATACGCCAGCGCGGCGATCAGGATGACCGCATTCAGCACCAGGGCGACGGTGGCATTGATGCCGGATCGCTTATAGTAGACCAGCATCACGAAGACCACGGCGATCAGGCCGACAATGCCTGAGACAACGCCCTGGCGGATCGAATCGGCGCCCAGCGAAGGGCCCACTGTCCGCTCCTCGAGGTAAACCACGCTGGCCGGCAGCGATCCGGCACGCAGCACCAGCGCCAGATCCGAAGCTTCGACCTGATCGTTTGCTCCGGTGATGCGGCCGCTGTCGGAGATCTTGTTCTGGATCGTCGGCGCGCTGCGAATCTGGTTGTCCAGTACGATGGCGAGCCGTTTGCCGACGTGCGTCTCGGTGAACCGCTCAAAGCGCTTGGCGGCGTCCTGGTTTAAGGTAAAGGCAGTTTCCCATTTGCCGAATTCGCCTTGCTGGGGCCTGGCATTGCGGAGATCGCGACCGGTGATGACCGGCGTCCGCGCAACCACGTACCACGCCTCGGCCTGCTCGGTGCGGGCGGGCTGGCGGACCAGCTTCGAGTTCAATGGCAGGACGCTTCCGAAGTTCAGCCGGGCCTGCTCCTGGTTGGCGAACGGCCCGTCCTTCACTTCGTAGAGCTCGAGCAGGGCCGCTGTGCCGAGAATCTGTTTGACGCGCGCCGGGTCGTCCACGCCGGGCAGTTGCACCAGCAGCTCGGATTCGGCGTCCGAGCGCCCCCGCTGCTGGACGGTGGATTCGGCCAGCCCGAGTCCGTTGATGCGGCTCTCGATGGTTTGCATGCTCCGGGCCAGCGTGTCGCGGCGCAACTCGAGCGCCTTGGTCGGCTTCAGACTCAGCTTGTAATCACTGGATGCCAGGGAGCCGAAAATCCATGCATCGTACTTCTCGTTGATCAGGGAGCGGAATGCGGATACTTTGTCGATCGGGACGCCTTTGACGGTGATCTGAATCGCGTCCGCTTCAGCCAGGCTCGCCGGCTCGCTGCGATCGATCGAGCCAAAGGCAATGTTCTGCCTGTTCAGGTCTTCCTTGAGGCGCTCGATATCGGTGTCCGCCTCCGCTTTGAACGCATCCTGCACCTGGACCTGGAGCACAAGGTGGCTGCCGCCGCGGAGATCGAGACCGAGCCTGATGTTCTTTTTCCAGTTGGCAATGAGATCGTCTTTGGACTTCGGCAGGCCGAAGATTCCATACACGCACAACAACACCGTCACCAGGATGATGATGGCCTTGGTTCGCAAGTTCTTTTGCATCGCATCCTTACCTTACTTCCACAGTTGCACTCCGCGGCGCGTTATTTCAGGTTCTCAGGCGCCATGCCGGAGACGGCGCTGCGCGAGATCACCAGCTTCACGTTATCCGGCTTGACGCGCAAAGTCACTGTGTCCTCGCTGAGCGAGACGACGGTCCCGATGATGCCTCCACTGGTCAAAACGACGTTTCCATTCTGTAGCTCTTTCAGCAGTTGCTGCTGCTGCTTTCGCTGCTTCTGCATGGGCCGCAGCAGCAGGAAATAGAAAATACCGAAAATGAGCAGAATGGGAACGAAGTTGAGCATCTGGCTGGCCCCTCCGGGCGCCGTCTGCAACCACAACAAACTGGGGATCAACGTCATCATTCCGTTCTACGCTCAAGCGGGCCCACCGGATCGCGCAACCCGTGCGCTCCGGGCCGCCCAGGCAATCCTGGGATTGCCGCCTGTCTTTCCCACCGCTCCCTCACGGTCGCGGCTCGGAAGCCCTTGCTGAGCCGCGCGCGTCAGCAAGCGGTCCCGAACGGTTGGCAACGTTATTCCGTAACAGGCCCTAAACTGCGACCGGAGGTACCGCGGGCAGGTCAGACAGACCTCCATTGTCTTAGGAGATCCGGAAATGTCCCAAGCAGAATACTGTGCCTGATTTGCCGCAAGATGTCAAGATACCACCTCAAGTTGTGGAGGGTGGCCAGGGTCGAGAAAAGCATTTCGCCTGCCTGGAAGAGATGCCGAAGGTAGGCGCGGGAGAAATGCCGGCAGGTGTAGCAGGTGCATTCTGGGTCCGGCGGACCGGGGTCATCGCGGTACTGGGCCTGTTTTATAATCACCCGGCCCTGGCGTGTGAACAGGCATCCGTTGCGGGCGTTGCGGCTCGGAAGGACGCAATCCATCATGTCCACGCCAGCCGCAACATATTCGATGAGCTCCTGCGGCAAGCCGACCCCCATGACATAGCGCGGCTTGTCGACGGGAAGAAGCGCGGTGCAGGCGGCCGTCATTTCCAGGCTGAGGGGCCTGGGCTCGCCGACCGAAAGCCCGCCGATGCCGTATCCTTCGGCCTCGAGCTCGACCAGGCGGCTGGTGCACTCCCCGCGAAGGTCCGCGTACATGGAACCCTGGACAATCGGAAACAGAGCCCCCGCATCTGGCTTCGTATCGATGCACTGGCTGTAGTGGTGGAAGGCCTGGCGCGCCCAGCGGATGGTCCGCTCGATGGACTGCCGTGCCGCTTCGTGACTGGCCGGATACCCGAGGCACTCGTCAAGGACCATCAGGATGTCGCCGCCAAGCGCAAGTTGCACATCCACCGTGGATGCGGGTGTGAACTGGTGAGCATCGCCGTTCAGATGCGACCGGAAGAGCACTCCCTCCTCAGTCACTTTTCGCAGGCCGGGCAGGCTGAACACCTGGAAGCCGCCGGAGTCGGTGAGAATGGCCCCCGGCCAGTCCATGAAGCGATGCAGCCCGCCATGCCGTTCAATCAGCTCGTGGCCGGGCCGCAGATACAAGTGGTAGGTGTTGGCCAGAATGATTTTCGCGCCCACGTCGTCGGCCAGGTCGCGCGGCGTCAGACCCTTGACCGCCGCCTGAGTGCCGACGGGCATAAAGACCGGCGTCTCGACCGTTCCGTGGGGGGTGTGCAAAAGACCGGCCCGGGCGCCCGTGAGCGGGCACACGGCTTCCAGTTCAAAGCGGATCTGGGGCAACTCTCATTGTATCCGCCGGCCGGCACGCGGCAGATATTGCGAGCACTACTCGAAAAAGATTGCGTAGGGTATGAGGCGCTTGTCGTCGTCGTGGCGGGACGTGGAACAGGCAGCGCACCAGGCGCGGTAGGCCGGATTGGCCTGACGGATCAGCGGTGGCAACACCACATCGTCGTCCTTCAAATGATAAGCATCCAGCATGATGCGAGGTTTCCAGCGGTGAAGCGTTTTGCTTGCCCCTTTGAGCGCCTCCCGCTCGGCACCCTCGATATCCATCTTCATGAAGTCCAGTTTTTCCAGGCCAAGCTCCTCCATCATGCTGTCAATCGGGCGCACGGCCACTTTGACGATCTTCGAGCCAGACTCCTGGACCACGAGGGAGCCAGTGCCGGAATTCGCTACACCAATGTGGAATTCGAGCGTATCGGTCTTGCTCCAGGCGCCCTCGGTAACGAGGATCACACGGCCCTCGGCGATCTCATCTTTGAAATTGCGCCGAATGCATTCCTGGTTGACGGGGTCCGGTTCCACCATGATCACTTTGGACGCGCCGCGCCGCAGAGCCTCATCGCCGAACGTCCCAACGTGCGCACCCACGTCCATGACGACATCCCCGGGACGGACGGCGCGATCGGGAGCAAGCCCATACAGCCATGCCTGCTCGGCCAGGACGTAGGAAAGAAGCTTGCCTGCGCCCATAAGCTCTCCCTCAGACTTGAGCCAAAAACTGCGCGTTGGAGTAGCATATTTCCGAATCCCAAGGCTGCGATCCTCCTCGAGCAGCTTCACTTGACTGGCGGTGGCGTCCTGCAATTCGACAAAGCGGCTGACATCCCACGGCACGGCCAGCAGCTTGCCCCAGGGGCATGGACTGTCGCCGCCGGCGGCCTTGGTCACAATGGCGATGGCGTATTGCCGGTGAAACAGGAACAGGGAAATCCACAACCCCGCCAGACCGGCAATGCCACGCTTGAGATTCTTCATTTCTCTATCCATCGTTTCTCCGGGCTGTTTTCTTTACGGTGGGAACTTTCGCCGGGAGGCAGCCGTATGCTGATATCAGATGCCACTGGCGATCGTTGATCTGCTGACGGCGGCGTTGTTTCTGGCGCTGGCGTTGCTTGCCGCCTGGTACTGGGACGCGCCGTCGATGCTGGCGTATGCCGCGATCGCGCTGGTGTGGCTGGGGCTGGCCGCATTCGGCCGCAGCCGATGGGCGGAGCGGGAGAGGGCGCCGGGGCGCCGGTTGTGGCGGCGGGTGACAGGCTTGTTGCGTTGGATGTGAGCGCAACAGACGCCGGCGATTCTACCTGACGGCGATCACCGAGATCTCTTCCAGCTTCGGGAAATGCCCGCTCGCCGAGTACACACGCTCGACAGGCGCCAGCGGAGAAACGGTGGTCCTGGTAGGGGGAATGTTCGAGGGGAAGTACTTGGCGTAGATGCCGTTCATTTTGGCGAACTCATCGATCGTATCCAGATACACATTGCTGGCCACCACGTGTGAGAAATCGAGGCCCGCTTCCTCGAGGCCGTCCAGCAGATTGCGCATGGTCTGGCGCACCTGGTCTTCGACGGCGCCGGCATAGATGCCGCCGTTGGGTCCGGGGATGAAGCCCGCCTTGGCGGAGCAGTAGAACGTGTCATCGGCAAAGACACAAGGGCTCGCGGTCGGGCTGGGCGGCATATTCTTCGGACGGACCGCGCGGCGCTTGCTGAGATCACGAATGGCGACGCCCGTGAACTCGATGTTGGCGCCGTTGGGCAGAAAAGAGACCTGGATGGTGGCGCGAGCCGGCGTGTTCCCAAACTCGAAATGCCTGGCGTAGATCTCATTCATCCTGGCCATCGGAATTGCCCGCGTCAGATAAGGATTCACGAAGACCATGTGGCGCCAGTCCAGGCCGGCGGTGGTGAGGACCTGCTTCATGCGATCCAGAGCCAGTTGCACCTGCGCCTCGGGTGTCTCAGGAATTCGGCCGGTGTTTATGTCGCGACCCAAAAAGCCGGAAAGATAGAGCCGGTCGCCGGCCCATACGCCGGCCGCGATCGGGGCATTGGCCGGATAGCCAGGCGGGATGACCGCTTTTTTCCTCGCCAGATCGCCAACGGCGACGGCATTGATTTCCACGGTCGTCTCCGTAGGCATGCGATGCACGCCAAGCGTGGCCCGGGCCGGCGGATTCTTCGGAAAGAACTCAGCCCAGACTTTGTTCATGGCTTCATAGCTGGTGGCCTGGTGCAAGTAGACTTGCGTGTAAACGATGTGCTCCATGCTGAGCCCGGCGGCTTCCACGATCGATTGCACGTTTTTCAGGCACTGCCGAACGCGCTCTTCAACACTGTCGGCCATCTTGCCGCTGGGGTCGCGGGCGCCCTGGCCGGAAACGTAGAGCAAGCCGCCGGCCATGATGCCCGGGCTGTACGGGCCGACCGGCTTGGCGCCGGCCGGGAAGATGAGTTTTCGCTCGGCGGAGACGGCGAGCAGGCTGGTGGCAAGAAGGGTGGCGAGGAGTCTCATAGAATGCACTATGCTACCAGTATGAAGAGCCCGCGGGCCGGAGGCCTATGTTCCTTGCTTTGCGCGACGCTCACCTGCGCCGCCGATCTCAAGACGGATCTTACCTTCCGCGCCGGTTTCGATGGCGGCGCGGACGCGCAGTTCGCGCGTGGCGACAAGCGACTCTACACCGCGCCTTCCTACAAAGAACAATCTTCCGCACAACCGGGCATCGGAAGCCCGGATGTCGAGCTGGCGAGCGGGCAAGGCCGCCGCGGAGACGCGCTGCGCTTCAAGAAGAAAAACACACACGCCATTTTCTACAAAGCTGAAAAGAACATCGCATTCGATCCCAGGAATTGGACGGGCACGATCTCCTTCTGGCTGAACCTGGATCCGGACCAGGACCTCGAGCCTGGCTTCTGTGACCCGATTCAGGTGACCGACAAGGCTTATAACGATTCGGCGATCTGGGTGGACTTCACCCGCGACGACAAGCCACGCCACTTCCGATTGGGCGTGTTTGGGGAGTTGAAAGCGTGGAACCCGCAGAATCTGGCGGCGGACAAGAATCCGGATTTCGACAAGCGGCTGGTGGTGGTGCGGAAGCATCCGTTTGCCCGCGGCCAATGGACGCATGTGGCGGTCGTGTATTCAGGTCTTGGGTCGGGCAGCGGGAAAGCGAGCTTGTACCTGGAGGGCAAGCTGCAAAGGACGGCGGACGGAATCCGCGAGCCATTTGCGTGGGACCTTTCCCGCGGCGCGATTCGCCTCGGTGTGAACTACGTGGGGCTCATGGACGATGTGGCGGTGTTCCGGCGGGCGCTGGCGGCCAGCGAAATCGAGGAGATCGCCAAGGGTAGATTCTGACGTCAAGCCGCATGCGAAACAATCTGCTTACACTGTTCGTGGTCAGTCTGATGGCGGTTCCGGCCGCGGCCCGGAACAAACCACTCAAAATGAGCCTCGCCGAATATGAGGACCGCGTGTACGCGGCTTGGCTTGGCCAGATCGTTGGTGCACTCGCTGGCTTCCAGTTCGAAGGTAAAGTGGCATCCAGCCCGCTGGTCTGGGTGGACCGCCTCCCCGGGACTTACCAGACTGCACAAGTTGATGACGACTATTACTACGAGTTGGTCGCTTTGCGTGGCTTCGAGAAGTATGGCATCAACATGACGCTGGATGAGCTTGGCCAGCAGTGGAAGGAAAACTCCGCCGGCTCGTATGGCTCCAGCGCGGAAACCCGCACGCAACTGGCTGCGGGTATACCAGGGAGCCAAGCCGGCCACCCGCGCTATAACCGCTTCTGGTGGACCATCGGTCCTCAGTTCAGCAGCGACACTTATGGCATGCTGGCCCCTGGCAACCCGAACCTGGCTGGCGAACTGGCGCGGAAATACGGCCATATCAACGGCTACGCCGAGGGAACCGACGGCGCCGTCTTTGTCGCCGGCATGGTCAGCCTCGCCTTCCGCGAAAGCGACCCGAAGAACGTAGTTCGGCAGGCTGCCCGGCTCATCCATCCCTCTTCTCCATACCGCCAATGTCTCGACTTAGTCATTTCGATGGCCGAGAGAGGCAGCTCGCCCGAGGAAATCTTCCGCGCCGTCGAGGATCGCTGGCGGTTCGAGTATCCCCGGGTCAACAACGCCGTTCCCAACGGCGGACTGGTGGCGGGGAGTGTTTGGTTCGGGGAGGGGGATTACCTCAAGTCGGTCAACCTTGCATACCACGCAGCCGACTTCTCCGACGCCGACTGCAACGCGGCGAACGTCGGCGCCGTCGTCGGCGCCATGAAAGGCGTCAAGGCTCTGCCGGCCGCAATGGTCGAGCGGCTGCATGACCGTATCTTGGGCGCTCGCATGGGCAGAGTCACCCTCACGCCTCCCGTCGATGAAAAAATATCCGACATTGCCCACCGTGTCGTCGCAGTCGGCGGAAAGCTGCTTGCAGCCCATGGCGCCAAAGTCTCCGACTCCGAGATCACCGTCCCTTACCACGCTGTCGTCACACCAGCGGCCGAGCTATTCCGCCTGGCGGACCTCACCCGGTTCTGGGACAAGGACTGGACGCTGGATCGCGCAGGCTTCCTCAATAACAGCAACGGCACTTACCTTGACGGCGCCGTTCTGGTAACATTCCCGCGGGACGAAGGCCGAGGGGCACTGCTTCGCCGACGAATCAAACTAGGCCCGAATCCGGCGCTCGAATTGGAAGTGGCCGCGGACGCCGATCGGGCCTGGCGTCTCGACGTGTTCGTCAACAACACCAGCCTCGAGAGCCGCACGATCCAGGGTGGGACGACGATGAATGAGCTCGACTGGCAAAAAGTCAGGGTGGACCTGGCCGCCTATCGCGACCAGCAAGTCGATGTCCGGCTCTATCAGCGCGTTGGCGTTCCTGCCAAGCTGCCGTCCAATGCGCACTGGCGCGGCATCCAAATCCAATAGTCAAGCCGCCGCAGCCATCGGTTTTTCCCCCGGCGTCCGCACAGTGGCGGCTGTCTTGGGCAGCGTAACCATCAGCATGCCGTCTTCCAGCGTGGCCTTGACAAGATCCGGATTCACCGGTTTGGCCAGATCGAAACGGCGGAACAGCTTCTTCTCGGAAAATTCGGAGAAGATCGTCTTTTCCTCCTTTTTCTCCTCCTTCCTGGTTGCTTCCCCGCGAATCGTGAGCCGGCCGGGTTCCACTGCCACCGTCATCTGTCTTGCCTCACATCCCGGGACGGCCAGCTTCAGATGAAATTCTTTCTCCGTCTCCGTCAACTCGGACGGGGGCCGGAAGAACAATTCCCGCTCAGCCTGGAACCAGTCGTCGAGCTCGCCACCATCGAGCAAGCCGCGACCTTCAAACAGCTCGTGGGCTCGATTACGGATGCTTTCAACCAGCTTTTCCACGTCGGAAGAAAAGGACTTGTGCTCGAGCTGTTTCGCGCGAATCGTCTGAACTTCTCTTGTTGGCATCTTGAATGCTCCTTTCCTTCAGCAAGAGGAGCACGCCAATCGCCAAACCCGGCGCCGCCTGTTACGGTGTTGAAACGCCAACGGATTCACCAGGCGTCGCTGGTTCTGCTGGCCGTGCTGGCGGCGTACTTGTGTTTCAATCTGATACGCCCGTTCCTGGATTCGATCCGGATGACAACATTGGCGACTAAGAACTCGGCCTGCGGCGGATGGGAAGCGTGGCTGACCGCTTGCTGACGCGCCCGGCTCAGCAAGGGCTTCCGATTAGCACTCGATTTGCAAAACCGCCGCTCCGCGAATGGCGTCATGCTTCAACGCGCACAATGCATCGTTGGCTTGCTCGAGCGGGAAGATCTGAACGTGGCTGCGGATTGGAATCCGGGCGGCGATGTCTAAGAAATCCAGGCCGTCTTGCCGGGTATTGTTTGCCACCGAGCGAACCACGCGTTCGTGATATAGGAGGCGATACGGCAAAGAAGGAATGTCGCTCATGTGAATCCCGCCCAGCGCCAGCGTTCCGCCTTTGAAAAGCGCAGCCAGCGCGGCGGGGACGATTTCGCCGGCCGGTGCGAAGACGATCGCGGCGTCCAACTGCTTCGGCGGTTGGGCGGTCGCGCCGCCGGCCCAGACTGCGCCCAATTCGAGAGCAAGCTCCCGGTGGCGTTGATCGCGCGTCATCGCGTACACTTCGACGCCCCAGTATCGGGCCACTTGAGCAGCAACATGCGCGGCCGCGCCGAAGCCGTACAGTCCCAGACGTCCGCCGGGCTGGATGCCGGATAAGCGCAGGCAGCGAAACCCGATAATCCCGGCGCACAGCAGCGGCGCCGCCTCGAGATCGGAAAAGCCTTCCGGCAGCGGGTAGACAAAGCTCTCGTCGGCAACGATGGCTCCGGCATAGCCGCCGTCGACGGTCCAGCCGGTGAAATCGGGCTGCTCGCAGAGGTTTTCCCGGCCGGCGCGGCAGAATTGGCAGCCGCCGCAGGTGCGATGCAGCCAGGCGACACCCACGCGCTGGCCGCTGCGGAAACGGCTGTCCGGACCACACTCGACGACGACTCCGACAACCTGGTGGCCGGGGATGAGCGGGGACTTGCGCACCGGCAACTCGCCCTCGACCACATGCAGATCGGTACGGCAGATGCCGCAGGCTCTGACGCGAATCAGGACTTGTCCGGGACGCGGCGCCGGATCTGCAACCTCTTCGAGACGCAAAGGATGCGTGTCAACTGGCGCTGGAGAACGAAGCAGGCATGCTCTCATCTCAATTACAGAATATGCAACCGGCCCATCGATCGGGACAGGCATCAGTTATAATGCCCGGCAGGGGGAGTCCCGGACACTTGAAAACTCTACTGATCGGCGTTGCGTTTTTTGCCTCCACGCTTTGCGCGCAGGTGGCCACTCTTACTGGACGCATTACGGATCCCAGCGGAGCAGTGATTCCGCAAGCCAGGGTGGCGGTGCGGTCGCTCGATACGGGGATCAGCACGAATGTGGAATCGACGGCGGAGGGCTACTATACGATTCCGGCGCTGCCTCCGGGGCGCTACGAGGTCACCATCTCGAAGGAAGGGTTCAGCACGGTGAAGCAATCGGGGATCGAGCTGGCGGTGCAGCAGACGGCGCGGCTCGATCTGGTGTTGCAAGTGGGTGCGCTGGCCGAGACAGTCGAGGTGAAAGGGCAGGCGCCGCTGCTGGACAGCGAGAACGCGACCGTGGGGCAGGTGATCGGGAACCGGCAGGTGACCGAGCTGCCGTTGCTCGGGCGCAACACTTACGCGCTGGCGATGCTGGTGCCAGGCGTGCGGAATTCGCAGGGCGTGAACAACGTGGTGATCGATCAGATCTCGACGGTGGCCTATTCGATCAACGGGCAGCGTGCGAACTCGAACGAGTTTCTGCTGGACGGCGCGCCGAACACGGCCGCGTCCCAGAACCAGCCGGTGGTGAACGCCAATCCGGACATGGTGCAGGAGTTCAAGGTTGAGACGAACAGTTTTTCCGCCGAGCATGGCAGGGCGGCCGGGGGCGTGTTCAACGTGGTCACGAAGAGCGGCGTCAACGATCTGCATTTTTCGGCATACGAGTTTCTGCGCAACGACAAATTGAACGCCAACGATTATTTCGCCAATCGCAGCGGGACACAGCGCGCGCCCTTCCGGTTCAATCAATTCGGGGGAACGATTGGCGGGCCGGTGGTGATTCCGAAAGTGTACGACGGCAGGAGCCGGACATTCTTCTTCGTCAATACGGAAATCGTGCGGTTCGTGCAGGGGATCATCTTCACTTCGGTGCTGCCGGACCGCCAGCACCTGACGGGCGATCTGAGCACGGCGCGGCTGGGTGACGGGCGTTTGGTGACGGTGTACGATCCGGCGACGGTGACGGCGAATCCGGCGGGGGGATTTGTGCGATCGCCGTTTCCCGGGAACGTGATTCCGGCCGGCCGGATCGATCCGGTGGCGCGGGCCTATTCGCGGCTGATTCCGGCGCCGCAGGTGGCCGGAGCTCCGCTGGGCACGATCAATTACACCCGGGCCGACGGGAACCGGGTGCCGAAAGACTCCTACAGTTTTCGCGGGGACCACAACTTCACGGACCGCAACCGCATCTTCGCCCGCTACTCGTATGACGATACTCCCTACATCCGCGCTCCCGTATTCGGGCCGGAATTGAAGAACATCGCGCCGACGGCTGGTCCGCAGATTTTCACCCGCTGGAACGCGGTGGTGGAGAGCACGCACACATTCTCGCCGACCATGATCGGGGTGTTCCGGTATTCGGCGAGCCGGCTGATCAACTTCCGGCGGCCGTATTCGGACAATTTCGACTTGTCGTCACTCGGTCTGCCGGCGTACATGAGGGAGGGGATGGTGGATCCGATCTCGCTCCCCGCGGTGACGATTACCGGGTATTCGAACACGGGCTCGGTTCCGAACATCATCGTGGGCGGGCTGGTGGGTGCGACCGACTACATCAATTTCGGGCACACGCTGCAGACGGTGCAAGGAACGTTCACGAAGAACCTGACGGCGCACACGGTGAAGTTTGGCGGAGAGTTCCGGGCGGTGCAATTCAACAATCTGCAAGTGGGGGACCAGGCGACGAACTTCAGCTTCAGCCCGCAGTGGACGCAAGGGCCGAATCCGAACCAATCGAGCGCGGTGGCGGGGCTGGGGCTGGCGACGTTCCTTCTCGGGATACCGGCGGGTGGCGTCGCGCCCGTACCGGCGCTGGCATTGACGACGAAGTTCCACGGCTTGTTTGTGCAGGATTCCTGGAAAGTGACTCCGAAGCTGACGGTGAATCTGGGAGTGCGGTGGGATTATGAAACGCCACGGACGGATCGCTTTGATCAACTGACGAATTTCGATTACCAGGCAGCGTCGCCCTTGCAGGCTCCGGGACTGACGCTGCGCGGCGGGCTGACGTTTGTGAACACGGGCGGGTTGCCGCGCATCAACGCGCACGGGGACCGGAACAACTTCGCGCCGCGGGCCGGGATCGCCTACCGGGTCAATGCGAAGACTGTGGTGCGCACCGGGGGCGGGCTTTTCTATGGACACAACGGGGGCTTGGGGGGAGGAGCAGCTCCTTTCGGGACGTCGGGATTTCAGGCATCGACAACGATTGTGACGAGCCTGGACGGGATCACGCCGATTGTGAAATGGGGCGATCCGTTTCCGAGCGGGTTCAACCGGCCAACCGGCTCGAGATTGGGGCTGGCGACTTTGCTGGGCCAGGGGATCCAATTCAACGATCGCGGGAATGTGACGCCTTATAGCGCGCAATGGAGTTTCACGATCCAGCGGGAGATGCCGGGGAACATTCTCCTGGAAGCGGGTTACGCGGGGAGCCGGGGGCTGCATTTTCCGGAGAACCGGCAGTTCAACCAGCTTTCACCAGAGTTTCTCAGCCTGGGAGACGGGCTTCGCCAGCAGGTGCCCAATCCGTTTTTCGGGCAGATCAGCGTGGGAGCTCTCGCGCAGCGCAACGTGGCGCGGGCGCAGTTGCTGCGGCCGTACCCGCATTTCGACGGTGTGGCAAGCCAGGCTGCGACGTGGGCGTCGTCGTCGTATCACGCGCTGGAGATGAAAGCGGAAAAGCGGTATGCGAGTGGTTTGAGCATATTGGTTTCCTACACGTATTCGAAGCTGCTGGATTATGGAATCGGGCCATTCGCCGGAGAATCGCTGGGAGGCAGCACATTCCAGAACTGGCACAACATCGCGCCGGACAAGAGTTCGTCCATTCTCGATCAGACGCAGCGCTTCATCATGAACGCGGTGTACGAGCTGCCGTTTTTCAAGAGCCGTTCGGGAGTGGAGGCAAGACTGCTGGGCGGCTGGCAAGTGGGCGGCATCTGGAGCTCGTTCTCGGGCGGGCCGCTGGGGATCAACTCGACGGTGAACAACACATTTTCGCAAGGGGGCGGACAGCGTCCGAACTGGAACGGGCAGAACGCGTGTGTGGCGTCTGGGACACCGACGCGGTGGCTGGATGGCAGCGTGTTCTCGAACCCGGCGACGTACAGTTTCGGCACCACGCCACGGACGTTCAACGGGTGCCGCAGCGACGGCACATCGCAGGTGGATTTTACGGTGACGAAGAACACGAAACTGAGGGAGCGGCTGAATCTGCAAGTTCGCGCGGAAGTGTTCAACATCTCCAACAGCCCGCGATTCTCACCGCCAAACGCGAATTTTGGGAATCCGCAGTTTGGGGTGGTGAACGCGCAAAGCAACCTGCCGCGGATTGTGCAGTTCGGGCTGAAGTTGAGCTATTAGCTTCGCTGGGATCAACCGCGCGCCCGACGGGCAGCAAGAAACGCTATGATCCCAGGTATGGAGCCGCTGCACATCAGCGACGGTACGATCGATCCCGACTTCGCCAAGGATGTCGAAGCGGCGATCGCCTCCCATCGAGAGCCGCTGGAGCCGCCCGCTTGGGAGTGATGCTCGACTCGACGGCAGCCGTCGTGGCGCGAACTGTGTATACTTGAGCCTACCCTGTAGAATGTATCGCGTTCCAGGTCAAGGAGGCAATGGGCTATGCGTGGTATGCTCCCAATGGCGGTGGCCCTCGCCGCAGTCGCGGCTTTCGCCCAGGATGTGGTCCGGTTAGCGCCCGACCAAGTGAAAGTGGTCTTTGAAAACGATCGTGTCCGCGTGCTTCACTTCAACGAACCGGGACACGGCAAGCTTCCCATGCATTCGCATCCCGCCTACGTGACGGTGGGGTTCACGACTAACCATTCCAAGTACACGTTCCCCGATGGGAAGACCAAAGACCAACGCACCAAAGCCGGCGACGTGACCTACTCCAAGGACATGACGCATGCCTTTGAGAATCTTTCCGACGCGGCGGATGAATCCATCATGGTGGAGCTGAAGAAGCCGGGCGCGGCCGCGGCGGCGAAGACAACGCTAGACCCCGTCAAATTGGACCCCAAACACTACAAGGTGGTCATCAATAATGACCAGGTTCGCGTGCTGCGCGCCAAGTACGAGCCGCATGAGAAATCGGTAATGCACGAACATCCAGCCACGGTGGCGGTGTTCGTGAGTGGCGGTCACGTCAAGTTCACGCTGCCGGACGGCACGTCGCAGGATAACAACAGCAAGGCCCACGACGCGACTTGGGCGGATGCCGGAAAACACCTGCCGGAGAATGTCGGCGACAAGCCCACGGAAGTGATCGTGATCGAACTCAAGAGATGACCGTCTCGGCAGCCTTGTACTTCTGGCGATACACCTCCTCGTTGACGCGAATTCCGAGGCCCGGCGAGTCCGGGACTGAGTAGTAGCCGCCTTTGAAGGCGTAGCCCTCGGCCACAATCGCATCGCAGGTGGAGCGATCGTCCTCGGCGGCCGCCACGCTGCGGACCGCCTTAGCCAAATGCAGGCTCATGAACAGGCCCACCTGCGAGCCCCAGTTGTGCGGCACCGAAATCGCGCCGGCCTCTTCGCCCATCCGCCCCATCTCCTGATTGCCGAGGAAGCCGCCGGTGCGGATGTCCATCTGCAGGACGTCGATCAGACGCCGCGGCTTCAGGTACGGTGCAAATTCGGACGGATCGCGCACGCTTTCGCCGTCGGCGATTAGCGTCTTGATGCCGGCCTTTTCCATCCGGTCGCGAAGGCGCGTGTACTCGCCGACGTTCTCGGGGAACAGCTCCTCCATCCAGTAAAGGTTGGACTCGCGAGTTTCGGAAAGCAGCCGCCAGCCGCGCTCGAAGTCGTCGCGATAGCCGTTGTTGGCGTCCACCAGGATCTTCACCTTCGGGCCAAGGGCCTTGCGCACCGCCTTCACCACTTCGATGTCGCGGGCCAGACCGGAGTCCTTATCCATCCATCGCCAGCCGCGGCCCAGCTTGAGCTTCATCCCGAGGTAGCCGCTACGGGCGGCCTCTTCGGCTTCCTCGACGACTGCACGGACGCCACGCTCCTTGAACCAGATGTCGCTGAAATAGAGCGTGCCGTCATAGACCTCGACACGGTCACGCACGGCGGCGCCAATCAGCTTCCAACAAGGTGTGCCGCTGAGCTTGCCGACCAGATCGAACAGCGGCCCGTCCAAATGTCTGTATGCGCGCAGGGTGGCCGCCGCGGCCGGCGCACGGCCCGTGATCCGCCCTTCGCTCGTCTGGTAGAGTGACAGCGGATCAGCGCCAATCAGGCTCTTGGCCGCGCTGAGAAAAGCCGCGTCCGGCGCGGCGTATCCCATGACCCCGACGCCCTCGACGCCCTCATGGGTCGCAATCCGGACCAGCGTGTTCTCGTAGGTGTGGCCCTTCGGCGCCCGGTCGTACGAGTTCATCGCCACGAATTTGTGGAACCGCCCCTGGACCTTTGACAGCGTGAGTGACCTGATCCGCGCCGGCGGCCTCATCGCCCAGGCCCCGGCGGCCAATCCGAATACCATGTTTCGCCTGGTCAAAACTGCACCCGCAGTCCCCCCTGAAATACGCGCGGGGTCAGCGCCGAGGTGACTCGACCGAAGTTGTTGCTGTTCAGGTCAACCGTAGGGTTGCCCAGGTTGACGCGGTTCAAGGCGTTGAAGGCCTCCAGCCGCAATTGTGCTGAGACGCGCTCGGTGATGGCGAACTTCTTGGACGCGGCCAGATCCACCTGCGCATAGCCCGGCCCGCGATAGGGGTTACGCCCGAGGTTGCCGTTGACGCCGGACGCCGGCGCCGGAAAGTCCGCCGCCCGAAAGATGCCGGTGAGAAACTCCTGCCGGTTCCAGCCGCTGCGTTTCACGCTGTCGGCTGGCGCGTTTGGCCGATCGGCGTTGACTCCGTCGGCGTTGAAGTCGCCGCGCGGATAGGCCGCGCCATGGAACACGTTCACTGGCGTTCCGCTTTGCAGGATGGCGAACCCCGCCAACTGCCACCCACCCAGAATGCGCGACGCGAAGCCGGTCTGGCCGCGCAGCATCGGCAGCTCCCAGATGCCGGTCAGGCTCAGCTTGTGGGTGGCGTCGAAGCCGGCCAATCCCCGGTCCAGGCGCCGGTTGGCGATGTCCTGATAGCTGCTGACGCTCACCAGCTCGTCGGCGTCGTCGATCGTCTTGCCGAATGTGTACGCGCCCTGGAGCGTGAAGCCTTGCCGGAACGCGCGCCTCAACTGCACCGTGCCGCCGTGATAGATCGAGTTGGATGTCGACTCGATCATATTCAGCGTGGCGAAGCTCGGGTTGAAGCCGTCGAAGCGCCCGTCGAGCAGGTCGCCCCGGTACCGGTGCACGTTGGCGACGTTGTATAAGTGGTGTCCCGCCGTGCCGATGTAGTTCACCTCCGCCACTACGCCGTGGCCCAGATCGCGCTGGAGGCCGAAAAAGAAGTTGTGTGTGTAGGAGGTTTTCAGATTGCCGTCGACGGTGCGCATCGACACGCGCAGGCCCCGGATGCCGTTACGTTGATCCAGCCCCAGACGAAGCGCCGGATCGACCGGATATCCGAGCCACGGCTTGGTGGGATCCCCGAGGCTGTAGAGCACCGGCGTGCCAAAGCGCAACCCAAGCGTCGCGTCCGCCCGAAGCGGCGGGTTATCCCGAAAGTCGAGCAGCGGCGTCATGAACAACCTGTCGTAGGCGATGCCATACCCGCCGCGTACCGAGGTCTTTCCTTTGCCGTCGGGATTCCAGGCGAAACCGAAGCGCGGCGCCCAGTTGCCGTTGTCGCTCGGAAAAAACTGCGGCACGATATCGGCGCGGGCGCCGGCCAGCCGCTCCGGGTAGCTTGATCCGGAGCCGAACACCAGATTTCGCAGGATGCCGTTGACTTCCGCCGGCGAGCCGTAGTTCTCGTATCGCAGACCGAGGTTCAGGGTAAAGTTGTGCGTGACCTTCCAGTCGTCGTTGAAGAACAACGACCACTCGACGCCGCGCAAGCCGACCACGTTGGTGGCCGGATCGCCGGTCCGCGGGTCGACCTTGCGCACTACCTGCAGCGGCTCGTCGTCGGCGAAGTCGAGGATGCTGTCAAAGGTGTAATTCGGAATAAAGTTGGTCGTGTTCTTTGAATTCGACCAGACCCGGCGCGCTTCCGCGCCCATCTTCCAGGCGTGGGTGGCGTGCGTCCAGGAAAAGACGTTCTTGTAGTGGAAGTTGGTCTGGAACCACCCCGAAGGATAAGAGCTGGTTGAATAACCTGTCGAGCCGGTGACATTGATCTGCGGGATGTCCAGACGCGGCGGCGTGCGCGGCTGTCCGCGCAGGCGCATCATGCCGGCGCGGAGCTCGTTGATCTTGTTGGCGCTGAAGATGTGCGTGTGGTTGATGCTGGCGTAGTGTGTGTACTCGTCGGTGGGCCGGTCGAACGCCTGGCGTATGCCGCCGGCGAGGCTGTCGGAAGTGGTCCGGTAGAAGTTCCCGTACAACCGGTCCTTGCCGGGCCGCAACTCGTGGTCCACTCGTAAGCTGAACTGGTTTCCATTCCGGTGAGCGGCGGGCACAAACGCCGCGCTGCCGATATCGGCGATGCCGTCAGCGGGTCCGTTCACAGTGACGCCCGGCCGGGGGCTGCCGACGTCGCGAAAGTTCGAGCTGGCCTGAACCAGCGGCTGAAAGTCGCGGAGCAGCCTGGCCGCGATCGTCCCTGGCCGGGTCCGGATCACGAAGTCGCGGAATTCCGGCGTCTCGACCGTGGAGATGCCGCCCCGCGCCCCTGACTGCCGCAGGCCTTCGTAAGAATGGAAGAAGAAAGTACGGTTCTTGACGATCGGTCCGCCCACGTTGTAGCCGAACTGGTTTCGCCGGAACACCGGCACGCGCGCCTCGAAAAGGTTGCGCGAGGCCAATGTGTTGTTCTGGAAATAGTATGAAGCGCCTCCGTGAAACTGGTTGCCTCCCGACTTCGACATGACCTGGATCTGGGCGCCGCTGTTGCGCCCATCCACGGCGGAGAAATTGTTGGACACCACGCGCACTTCTTCGACCGAATCGGCGTTGGGCGTCAGGTTGGTGATTCCGCCGCGCGCGGCCGAGTTCACGCTGGTGTCGTCGAGGGTATAGCTGTTGGATTCGTAACGTTGGCCGCTGGCGTACACTTGCGGGCCGAGCTCGCCCGCGAAAGAGTCGTTGCTCGAGCCGCCCGCGCCAAAGATGGACGACAGGCCCCGCCCCGTCACTCCGGGCTGGAGTGCAATCAGGCTGTAGAGATTGCGCCCGTTCAGCGGCATCTCATTCAATTGCATTCGTTCGATCCGCCCGGAGACACGGCCCTGCTCGGTTTCCACCAGCAAGGGCTGGTCGACCACGGTCACTTTTTCGGTCACCGGGCCGACGGCCAGCACAAAATCCACGCGAATCGTTTCCGTGATGCCGAGCGAGACGCTGTCGCGCTCCGCCGGGCGGAATCCCGCCTTTTCCACCGTGATGCGATATGTTCCCGGTCCCAGACTCAAGGCTCGGTAGAGTCCGTCCGCCGATGTCGCGGTCTCACGGCTCACGCCGGTGGCCAGGTTGGTCGCCCGTACGGATGCGCCGGTTACCACCGCGGCCGAAGCGTCCGTCACGATGCCCTGAATCGAGCTGTTGAACTGCGCCCGGACCGGCGCGGCGGCAACAAACAGCAATGCGATCCACGGAAGCTTGCACATAGTCACCTCCCGCTGCTCTCTCACTGATATTAAATCTATATGAACCAGACCAGCGCCGGTCCATGCAAGCAGATGGCGCTCGACTTTGTCGCGCAGGGCGCGGGGCGCCGGCGCTCGGGTTCGTTTGTTCATTTTTTTGTGCTTGGGTCACGCGAGGGCTTTGACAGGCCGCACGCTTGTCCTCCGGCCCGAGACTACCATGCGGGGTCAGGCCTGGAGGTGGCGCGTAAGCACGTTTTGTTGAAAACAGGGAAGATATTTCCAGGATTCGGCAGCTATTGTACTGTTTTCAGAAAAAACTGCGTTCAGAATGCCTAGGTTCAGAACTCCTATAGTAGCTGGTCGGTAGGTGGTGCGATCTGGTTAACGTCGAACAAGTGGAAGGCAAGAGTCGGACCACCGTGAAGCATGCGGGGTTTTTCGTTATTGAGATCGACGAGCAACATTTCCAGGGCATGAGT
>JACQDF010000052.1 GCA_016201205.1 Acidobacteriota bacterium | reverse complement strand
TTTGTGTTCCTTCGGTCGAGAGTTTGCTAGCCGCTTCCTTCAGCTTTCGCCTCACGGTTAGGCCTTGCGGTTTCGCTACGGTTGCCGTCATCGGCTCCGGTTGGCTCCTTTCATCCAACAAGATTCTGCCCATGCTGGGCGCACTGGGGCGGGCTTTCAGCCCGCAAGCCCGCTTTCAGCGGGCAAGCCAGCCGCCTGAAAGGCGGCTGCGGCCAGGATTGACCGCCCCACCGAACCTGGTTCTTATTCTGATTCGAGGGAGCGAGAGACATGAAGAGGGCGTTCTGGCTGATTCCGGTTCTGGTTCTGGCCGGGGATGGCGGCCGCATCACGCTCAAGGTGCGCAGCCGCGTGGAGGCGTTCAAAGGCAGTGGCCAATGGCAAGCGGTGGAGTTGGGCTACCCGCTGCCGCTCGATGCGACTGCCGCCGTCATCTGCGACATGTGGGACAAGCACTGGTGCCGCGGCGCCAACGAGCGCGTCGGCGGGCTGGTGACGAAGATGGAGCCGTTTCTCGAGCGGCTGCGGGCGAGCGGCGTGCTGATCATTCACGCACCGTCGGAAACGATGGAATTCTACAAAGAGTCCGCGCCGAGGAGGGCCGTGCTGGGCTTCTCGAAAGTCGCGCCGCCGGAGCCGCTCGGCTTGACGGATCCGCCGTTGCCTGTGGACGCCTCCGATGGCGGCTGCGACACGCCGGGTGACTCTTCCTACAAAGCATGGAAGCGGCAGCATGCGGGGCTCACGATTGGCCCGAACGATCTGATCTCTGACAACGGACAGGAGATCTACAACGTGCTCTCGCTGCGCGGCATCAAGCATCTGCTGGTCATGGGCGTGCACACGAACATGTGCATTCTGAACCGGACGTTCGCGATCCGGCAGATGACGAAATGGGGCATCCGCTGCATCCTGGTGCGCGATCTCACCGACGCGATGTACGACCCGAAGGACAAGCCGTACGTGAGTCATGAAGCGGGGACGGGGCTGGTGGTCGAGCACATCGAGAAGTACTGGGCTCCGAGCACGCTTTCGGTCGACGTGCTGAGGGCATTGAGATGAAGATTCTGGCGCTGCTGATCTTTTGTCTGGCGGCCGAAGACTGGCCGGAGTGGCGGGGCAAAGGGCGCAAAGGCGTCTGGACTGAAGACGGCATTGTGGATCGCTTTTCGGAGGACGGACTGAAGATCCGCTGGCGCGCGCCGGTGCACACCGGCTTTGCGGGCCCGGCGGTGGCGGCAGGACGCGTGTTTGTTGTCGACTGGGATCACAAGCAGGGCAACCGCGGCATCGAGCGCGCGATGGCGCTCGATGAGAAGACGGGAAAGGCGCTATGGACGCGGGAATGGGAAGCGCAGTACATTGGCCTCCAGCCGATTTACGCGACCGGGCCGCGGGCGACTCCGACGGTGGACGGCGATCGCCTGTACGTGCTGGGCGCGATGGGCGCGCTTCATTGCCTGAACACAGCCACTGGCGAGGTGATCTGGAGCCGCGACTTCGTTCGCGATTTCAAGACGCATGTGCCGATCTGGGGAATCACCGCCGCGCCCATCGTGGACGGCAACCGCCTGATCTGCCTTGCGGGCGGCGAGACAGCCAAGATCATCGCCCTGGACAAGATGACGGGAAACGAAATCTGGCGCGCGCTCGACGCCGATTCCGAGATCGGCTACAGCCCGCCGGTGCTGGTGGAGGCGGGCGGGCGGCGCCAGTTGATCCAGTGGCATGCAACGGCGGTGACTTCACTTGATCCGGAGAACGGGCGGGTGTGGTGGCAGCAGCCGTGGAAGATGAACGTCGGACTGAACGTGGGGACGCCGGTGCTGACGCCATCGCGGTTGTTCTTCTCGGCTTTCTACAACGGACCGATGATGCTGGAACTCGATGGCTCGAAGCCGGCTGCCCGCATTCTCTGGAAAGGATCGAGCGAGAGCGAGATCAAGACGGACGGGCTGCATTCGCTGATCAGCACGCCGGTGCTCGACGGCGACTATATCTACGGCATTTGCAGCTACGGGCAGCTCCGATGCCTGAACGCGAAGACGGGTGAGCGCGTGTGGGAGACGCTGGAAGTGACCAGGGAAAACGCGCGCTGGGCCACCGGACACATCGTTCGCCACAAGAACCGCTACTTCATCAATAACGACCGGGGCGAGCTGATCATCGCGAACCTTTCGCCGAAGGGCTATGAAGAGATCAGCCGTACCTTTCTGATCAAGCCGACTACGCGGCCGGGCAACCGCCGGCAAAGAGAGTTCATCAACTGGACGCACCCGGCCTATGCGAACCGGCACATCGTCACGCGCAACGACGAAGAGATCATCAGCGCGTCGCTGGCACGATAAAATCAGGAGACCATGAAAGCGCTTTTGCTGAAGCAGTACATGGAGCTGGATTTTACGGATCAGCCGGAACCGCCGGTCGGGGACGAGGATGTGCTGGTGCGCGTGCGCGCCTGCGGGATTTGCGGAAGCGACGTGCACGGTCTCGACGGCAGCTCAGGACGCCGTATTCCGCCGCTGATCATGGGGCACGAGGCGTCGGGGGTCATCGAACAAGTGGGACGGAACGTCTCCGGGTGGAAACCGGGCGACCGGGTGACGTTTGATTCGACGGTGTCCTGCGGCAGGTGCCACTTTTGCCGGCGCGGGCAGGTGAACCTGTGCGAAAACCGGCAGGTGCTCGGCGTCTCGTGCGGAGACTACCGCCGGCACGGCGCATTCGCGGAATATGTGGCGGTGCCGCGGAACATTCTCTACAGGCTGCCGGACGAGCTGCCCTTCGAGCACGCGGCGCTCATTGAAGCGGTTTCGATCGCCGTGCACGCGGTGAATCTGACGCCGGTCTCTCTGGGCGACACAGCCGTCGTGGTGGGAAGCGGCATGATCGGGCTGCTGACGATTCAGGCGGCGAAAGCGGCCGGGTGCAGCCGCGTGTTTGCGGTGGATCTCGAGGATTCCAAACTCGGACTGGCGAAGGAATTGGGCGCCGAGGAGACGTTGAATCCGAAAGATTGCGACGTCGTGAAGGAGATCCTCGCCCGGACGGAAGGGCGCGGCGCGGACGTGGCGCTGGAAGCGGTGGGGGCGACGGATCCGATCAACACGGCGATCGCGGCGGTGCGCAAAGGCGGCACGGTGACGCTGATCGGCAACATTACGCCAAAGATCGAGCTGCCGCTGCAGCAGGTGGTGACACGCGAGATCCGGTTGCAAGGGACGTGCGG
This sequence comes from Acidobacteriota bacterium, assembly GCA_016201205.1. GTDB lineage: Bacteria > Acidobacteriota > Terriglobia > Bryobacterales > Bryobacteraceae > CADEFT01. The sequence goes on along the minus strand of JACQDF010000052.1, from coordinate 34,874 downwards.
ATCGGCGGGCGAATATCCGGCCTGCATGGATCTGCTGGTGCGCAAAGCGATCCGCGTCGAGCCGATCATCAGCGCGAAGGTCCCGTTGTCCGACGGCGTCCGATGGTTCCAGCGCCTGTATCAGCACGAGCCCAACCTGATGAAAGTGATCCTCCAGCCGTGAGCGCGGAAGCGGTCAGCCAGCCGTCAGCGGCGGCTGCATGGTGTGCCACCTGGTCGCGTTTTGATAGGCGAGTGCGACGCGCATCGGCAGCCCTTCCTGGCACGGGCGTCCGGTAAACACCAGGCCGCGGGGCATGCCCTGGACGAATCCGCACGGCACGATGATCTGCGGATGGCCGGTGAGGTTGGTGATGGTGAGCAGGCCGCTCGGCCCGTAGGGCGGCGCGACCAGCACGTCCCACTTGCGAAAGAACTCATCCATCTGGCGCATCAGCAGCGTGCGGGTGCGCTGCGCACGCAGATACTCGACGGCGGGGATGAGGCGTGAGGAGCGGAAGGAATTGGGCCAGGCGCGAGGCCCCTGGTCCTTGAGCTGGCTGACGCCGCCGTCGCGCGTGAGGTCGTCAAAGGCGGCAGCCGCTTCCGCGTTCAGAATCATGAGCAGCGAGCCGGAGTCGATCCTGGGCAACTCGGCTGGCTGCGCCGTGATGCCCGCTTTGCCCAGGTCCTGGAGCGCCTGCTCGTAGGCTTTCTTCTCCTCGTCCTTGAAAGGCTCGAAGTCTTGTTGCAGAAGGCCGATGCGGAGCGAGGAGAGCGGTCGCGCGGGCTCCCAATCGAGCGGCGCATCGAGGACGGAACGGTCGCGGCCATCGGGGCCGCAGATCGCGCGAAGCACGAGAGCGCAATCTTCCACCGAGCGGCAGATGGGGCCGACTTTGTCCATCGTCCAGGAAAGCCCCATCGCGCCGTGCCGGCTGACGCGGCCGTAGGTCGGCCGGAGTGCCGTTGTGCCGCAGCGCACTGACGGCGTGATGATCGAGCCGAGCGTTTCCGTTCCAAGCGAGAAGCCGACCAGACCGGCGGCGGTCGCCGACGCCGATCCGGCCGAAGATCCGCTCGACGTCTGCTCGATGTTCCACGGCGTTTTCGTCATTCCACCGAACCAGAGCCCGCCCATGGCGAGCGCGCCCATCGAGAGCTTGGCCAGCAGAACAGCGCCTGCTTTTTCCAGCCGCTCGACGACCGTGGCGTCGTGATCGAAGACCTGGTTCTGGTAGGGCTCGGCGCCCCAGGTGGTCGGGATGCCCTTGGTGGCGAAGAGATCTTTCGCGCCCCAAGGGATGCCGTGAAGGGGGCCGCGGTAGTTTCCGCGGCGGATTTCGGCGTCGGCGCGGCCGGCCTGCTCGAGAGCGAGGCTTTCGGTGAGGGTAATGGTGCAATTGAGCTTGGGACCGAATTGTTTCAAACGGTCGAGGTACATCCTGGTGAGAGCGAGCGAAGGAATCTTCTTGCCGCGGACCAGCGGAGCGAGCTCGGTCACGGGGAAGAAGGCGAGGTCTTCGGGTTTTTTCCAGTCGCGGCGCGGCTGCCGTCGGGTGGGAGCGAAGCGCGCTTTCTTCGGCGCGGGCGGCACGATCGGCGAGAAGGCAAACGCCGGCTCGGTGTCGAGCGGAACGGACGCCTTGCGCAGGGCCTCGATGCTCGCCAGAGAGCGGTTGGCGTTGGAGAGCATCATGTCGAGCTGCGCGTCCGGAAATTCGAGGCCCATCGCTTTGAGCGCAGTCGCAAGCATCTCTTTGGTGATGCGCTGCGGGGCGGGCTGCGGATTCTGCTGCGCGGGAAGTTCAGTGACGGCGAGCGCCGCCAGCATCTGGAGCCAGTCGCGGCGATGCATCAGGCCTCCTTGGGATAAAGAGCGGCGGAGGCGCCCGCCCGTTCCATGTTGCGGTTGTCCCAGACATACATGATACGAATCTCAGCGTTTCAAAGCACCTCATGGCAGCAAAGGCCGTAAAATGGAGGATCAGATCCCTCTGGAGATTGATTTGCATGTTCCAACCTTGGTTTCGAGGCGTCCTGCTTGCTTTGGCGGCGCTCTGCCTGGCCGCGCAGGACTTGAAGGAGTTCGAGAAGAAAGTCACTGAATTCACGCTCGGCAACGGCCTGCACTTCATCGTTCTCGAACGCAAAGAAGCGCCGGTGGTGTCGCTGGTGACGCATGTCAACGTCGGGTCCGCGAACGACCCTGCGGGAAAAACCGGCCTGGCGCACATGCTCGAGCACATGGCGTTCAAAGACACCGACAGTTTGGGGACCACCAACTGGCCGGAAGAAAAGAAATGGCTGGCTCAGGTTGAGGCCGTCTACGACAAGCTCGAGTCTGAAAAGAACAAGGGGCTGCGTGGTTCGGCTGAAACGGTCCGCAAGCTGGAGGCGGAACTGAGAGCGGCGATCGAGAAAGCAAACGGCTTCGTTGATAAAGAAGCGTACAGCAAAGTGATCCAGCAGAGCGGCGGCGTCGGGATCAACGCGTTCACCAGCACCGATGCCACCGTCTACTTCTACAGCCTGCCGGCGAATCGCGTCGAGCTATGGTTTCTGCTTACGTCGCAGGTGTTCCGGCAGCCGATCATGCGTGAGTTCTATAAAGAGCGTGACGTCGTGCGCGAAGAAAGGCGCATGCGAATGGAGTCCAGCTCGCAAGGCAAGATGCTGGAAGCGCTCATCCAGACATCGTTCCTGGGGCACCCTCAGCGCAGCCTGATCGGATATGCCAGCGACATCGAGAACCTGCGGGCAAAGGATTCCGAGGCGCTGTTCAAACAGTACTATGTGCCCTCAAACATGGTGATGGTGCTGGCCGGCGAAGTCGATCCCAAAGAAGTGAAACGGCTGGCGGACCAGTATTTCCCGGCGCTTCCGGCCGGGCCCGCGCCACCCCGGGTCATCACCGTCGAGCCGCCGCAGGAGGGCGAGCGGCGGGTGGCGGTGGAAACGCCCAGCCAGCCGCTGCTCTACATGGCCTACAAACGGCCTGAGCCGTCGCATCCCGATGACGCTCCCTTGCAGGTGCTGGCAGGAGCGTTGTCGAGCGGCCGCACGGGCGTTCTTTACAAGGAAATGGTCGAGCAGAAGAAGCTTTCGCTGGTGGCGGCGGCGGATTCCACCGGATTGGGGAGCAAGTATCCGGGCATCTTTGTTTTTATCGCCGCCCCGGCAGTCGGCAGGACAACCGAGGAGAACGAGAAAGCGATGCTGGAGATCATCGAACGGGTGAAGAAAGAGAAGTTCGAAGACGCCGTTCTCGAACGGGTGAAGAACCAGGTTCGTGCCAGGCTGATTCGCGGTCTGGACAGCAACATGGGAATGGCGCAGCAGCTTGCGTCGAACTATATCAACGACGGCGACTGGCGGCGGATGTTCACCCGCATCCAGGATATCCAGAAGGTGACGGCGGAGGATTTGCAGCGCGTGGCCACAACCTATTTCGTGGAGAAGGCTCGTACCGCCGTGTACTCGAAAAAGCCGGTGGAAGGAGCAGGCAAATGAAAGCCGCGGCAGTGTTGTTGATGGCGAGCCTCTCGAGCGGGCAGACAACGGCGGGAAAGCCGAAACCCGCGCCGCTTGCAGCGAAATCCTACAAAGAGCTGAAGTACAAACCGCTCAAGGAGATCCGCATGCCCGAGATCGTGAGCTTCACGATGGCCAACGGCATGAAGGTCTACCTGCTTGAAAACCACGAGCTGCCGCTGGTGCGAGGATCGGCGCGTGTTCGCGTGGGCAACGTCCATGACCCGGCGGACAAGACAGGCTTGAGCGACGTCTTCGGCCAGGTAATGCGCACGGGCGGAACGAAGTCGAGGACAGGCGATCAGTTGAATGAGCTGCTGGAGGGGATTGCGGCGTCCGTGGAAAGCAACGTCGGCGAGACGAGCGGCTCGGTGTCGTTCAACACGCTTTCAGAGCACACCGGCACGGTTTTGGAGATCTTCAAAGACGTGCTGACGGAGCCGGAATTCCGGCAGGACAAGATCGACGTTGTCAAGACGCAGATGCGCGGGCTGATCTCGCGCCGCAACGACCAGGCGGGCGCCGTCGCGTCGCGTGAATTCGAGCGGCTGCTGTATGGTCCCGCGACGCCGTGGGGCCGTCAGATGGAGTATGAGACGCTGGAGCGCATCGAGCGACAGGACCTGATCCACTACCACCAGCGCTACTACTTTCCCGGCAACATGATCTTGAGCCTGCACGGCGACTTCGTGACGTCGACGATGCGCGAAAAGCTGCAAAAGCTGTTCGCCGACTGGGCGGTGAAGCAGCCGCCGGTTCCGCCGCTGCCGCCAGTGACTCACCAAGCCGCGCCGGGCGTCTACCTGGCCGAGAAAAAGGATGTGAACCAGACTTTTTTCCAGATCGGCCACCTCGGCGGCATGCTCAAGGACAAGGACTACCCGGCGCTGGAAGTGATGGCGGATATTCTGGGTGGCGCTGGATTCACCAGCCGGCTGGTGAAGAAAGTGCGGAGCGAGATGGGCCTCGTATATGCGGTGGGCGCGCACTGGGCGGCGCAGTACGCGCATCCGGGCATGTTCTTCGTCAGCGGGAGCACGAAATCCGCATCGACTGTGGAAACGATCCGGGTGATCAGGGAAGAGATCGAACGGCTGCGCACCACGGAAGTGACCGAGGAAGAGCTGCAAGTGGCCAAGGAGAGCACACTGAACAGCTTTGTCTTCAACTTCGATTCGCCGGCCAAGATCCTGGCTCGGCTGGTGAACGACGAATACCACGGCTACCCGAAAGATTTCATCTTCCAATATCAGAAAGCGGTGGCTGCGGTGACCAGGGCGGATGTGCTGCGAGTGGCGAAGGAATCTCTGAAGCCCGGGAACTTCGTGATTCTGGCTGTCGGAAAGCCGGAGGATTTTGGCGCACCTTTGACGGCGCTGAACCTGCCGGTGAACAAAGTAGATCTGACGATCCCGGAGCCGAAAGCGGCGATGGCGAAGATGGATGCCGGAACGCTGGCCCGCGGCAGGCAGATTCTGCAATCCATACAGACAGCGGCAGGCGGCGCCGACAAGCTGGCGGCTTTGAAGGATTACGCACACACAGCCGATGTGACCATCCTGGCGGGCGGCGGGATGAAAGTGAAGCAGGACGTCCGGATGGTCCCGCCGGTGATTCGTCTGGACCAGCAACTGCCGTTCGGCAAGTTGAGCATCTACTATGACGGCAAGGGCGGCGGGTGGATGGCGGGTCCGCAAGGGACGGCCGGATTGCCGCCCCAAGCGGCCAGGCAGGCGCAGGACGAGTTGTTCCGGCTGCACGTGACGCTCTGGCTGAGCGACCGCGATCCGGAGCGAACGGTTAACGCGGCTGAGCCCAACGTGGTCGAGATCAGCGACAAGCAGGGCAACCGGATCAGGCTTACGCTGGACGAAAAGACAAACCTGCCGGCGAAGGCGCAATATCGCGGCGCGGGAACGGCGGGGATGGAAGTGCTCTACGATGACTGGAAAGAAGCCGGCGGCCTGAGACTCCCGCACAAGATGAAGCTCTTGCAGGGAGGCAAGCCGGCGGCGGAGCTTCTTGTCCTCGAATACAAGCTGAACTCCGGATTGAAGGCGGAGGAGCTGGCGCAAAAACCATGACACGGCGAACTCTGCTGTTCGGCTCGAGCGCGCTTTTGGCGGCAGCGCAAAGCCGGACAGAGCGTGGCAGGCAAGTGATCGATGAGGCGCTCGCCGCTTTGGGGGGCGAACGCTTTCTGGCGATGAAGGACCGCCTCGAGGCCGGCCGCGCCTATTCCTTTTATCACGAGCGGCTGCGCGGCTTGTCGCATGCACGGATCTATACACGCTACTTGCTGCGGCCCGAGCCGCCCGTGCCGGAGTTCTTCGGGGTGCGGGAGCGGCAATCGTTTGGCAAAGACAAGGAAGACTCGGCGGTGCTGTTTACCGAGAACGAAGGCTGGTCGATCACTTTTCGCGGGGCGCGGCCAATTGAAAAGGACGTCGAGGAGCGATTTCGCGATTCAACGCTGCGCAACATCTTCTATATCCTGCGGCAGCGGCTGGGCGAACCCGGTCTGCTTTTCGAGCATGAGGCAAGCGATGTGATCGAGAACCAGCCGGTGCACGTCGTGACCATCACGGATTCGGCCAACCGCCTCGTGAAGGTCTACTTTCACGCTACGACGAAACTGCCCGTCCGGCAGGAGTGGATCCGGAGGAATGAGAAAACACGCGAACGGTTCGAGGAACTGACGAGATTTGCCAAGTACCGCGACGTCGGCGGAGTACAGTGGCCTTACCAGATCCAGCGCGAGCGCAACGGCGAAAAATTCTTCGAAATCTTTTCGGAGAACGTGGCGATGAACAAAGACCTGAAGGATGACCTGTTCATGCTGCCGTCCACGATGAAGGTTTTGCCGCCGGCGCGGTGAAAAAAAGCGCCGCCCGGGGCATTCATGGCCGCCCTCGATGGTGATCGACTCGAGGGCGGATCTCCCGCGCGCGGAAGTCGCGGATCAGCGCGATCATCCGCTCGAGGACGGCCTCGACAAAGCGGCGGCCTTTCTCGGTTGTGGCTTTGGTCGGATCGCCCACCGTGCCCGTCTTCGAGTACCGGCTGAACCACTCCTGGAAGAAGACGGGGGAGCCTGCCTCCAGGTCCCAGTAGATGAACTCCGACTTCTGGAAGTTGATGTCCTGTGCCGCCTTGTCCATTTGGACGAGGTCGGGGCGAAGATAGAGCAGGACGGAAGTTTCCAATTCGCAGCCGTGGGCCATGCCGCCGGGGAAGTCGGACTCGCGGAGATCTTTCAGCAAAGTTTTTGGGACCAGATTCCACCACGGAACCATGGCGCAAATCGAGTCGGTGCGGTTGGTGATGTTGCGTGCGGCCACATCGAGGAAGGGGACGTTCGAGCCGTGGCCGTTCACCAGCAGGATCTTGCGGAAGCCGTGGTGGGCGAGGCTGCGGCCGATGTCGGTGACGTAGTTGGTAAAGGTCGTGCCATCGATGGCGATGGTGCCGGGGAAGTCGAGGTGGTGTTCATTAAACGCGTAGAAGACGGACGGGAGCAAGATGGCCTCGTCCGGGATGCGCTCGACGGCGCGGCGCGCCATTTCGGTAGCCGTGAGCACGTCGGTGATGAGCGGCAGGTGTGGACCATGCTGCTCGATGGTGCCGACGGGAATGACGGCGACAGGCTGCCGGGCGACGGCGTCACGGATCTCGGGCCAGGTGAATTCCTCGTAGCGGTATTTGAGGGGCATGGAGGCTAGTATGCCTCAAGCGCCTCAGCGGGAGTCTTAGCGCCAATTTTCATCGAAGAATCCAGCCGCAACCAGCCCGCCGCTCGCATCCAGCACAGCCCAATCCCCCAGGCGCGGATACAGCAGCGCGTTCGTGCCGCGGAATTCTTTCTCGCTGAACGTATGGCCCGAGTTCAGGACAACATACCTGGCCGGATTCAGCGGATTGGGGTAAATGAGGATCAACAGCTCGCCGGGCGCCGGCTTACGGGGCACGGGAATGCGCGGCAGAACTTTGGCGATCAGGCGGTTGGTCCGGGCATCGCCAAACAGGATCAGATTGTGATCGCGGAGATCCCCGGCTGTGACCGCGTCGTCTTCTTTGATGCGAATGTCGCCACGCAGGAACTTGTCCCAGTTTGCGCGGAATTCATTCAGACGCGACTGCGCCGCCGGATGCGGCTTGGACGGCCGGACGCAGAGGAAGGAATCCATGAAGGCGTCATCGATCGGACCTTGCAGACCGGGACGCTTGCGGAGGCCCTTGTTCGAAGCAGCTTGCCAGCGGCCATTCCGCTTCTCGACGGCAGGGGCGGGAGTCACTGCCTGGCCGTCGATTTCCAAACCCCCGGCGGAAGGCAGAATGAGGCGCGAGATGTTCTTTGTGCTGATGCGCAGCCGGCCGTCCTGGCGGGTGGCATCCACTTCAGCCCGCTCATAATGCGTCTCGAGGCCGTCGATTTGCAGCCAGTGTGCACGGCCATACCTGGCCGTGTAGGTGACCAAGCGGATGCGGTCCGGTATCCGGCGCGGCAGCACGGCGGCAATGAAATCCTCCGATTCTTTCCTGCTGGCCGGCGCGAAGCGGTGACCGATCGCGGGGCCGACCAGGAAGAGGGAGCGCAAGTCAGCCGGCGCCAGGGCTTCCCTGGCCAGTTGCTCCTTCACGTTGAGGGAAGCCTGAAGCTGCGGATCATCGATGCTGCCGTAACCCACAGCGGGCACAAGAAGCGCGTTCCGGGCGTAGAGATAAGCATCGTAGATGGGCCAGACGCGCCGCTCGTGCCCGGGTGCGTTCTCGATTTTGGCGTAGCGGCTTGTCTCGGTGAAGCCCGCGCCCGCTTCAATGGCGGCCCAGCGATCCGGATGATGAAGACCGATATGCCATGTTCCCGCGCCGCCCATCGAAAAGCCGCGCAGCACGATGCGCTCCGGGTCGATGCGGTAGCGTTCCTGGACCGACGCCAGCGCCTCGAAGACGTCGGTCTCGCCCGCCCAGCGGTAGGCGTTGTTGGTGCGGCCGAAGACATGCAGCTCGATTCGATCCGGCTGCGCGGTGGCGGGCTTGCCGGATTCGGCGTCGGCCAGAAAGCTGACCTCGCTCAGCCGCGCGTTGCGCCCGTGCAGGATCACGTCCAGACGCATCGCTGTTCTGCCGTCGTAGGTCTCCGGGATGAGGACGGTGTACGGCTGCACACTTCCGTCGATCCTGGAGCGATAGGCGCGGGCGACGCGTCCTTTACGCGCGACCCAGGAAGGCTTGCCGGCCGCAAGTTCCGCCGCCCGCGTTTGGCCGGCGTCCAGCACTTTCCGCGTATGGTCGTAGGAATCCCTGCTGAAGAACTCTTCCGGATGCCGGAGGACCCATTCGGCGGCTTTGAAATAGATCCCGGCGTCGGGGTCCAGGGTTCGAGGCGCCTGCGACAGTTTGGCGCGAATCGCCGCCAGTTCCACGTCGCCAGGCTGATCAGGCGCTTGCCCGAGTAATGCGAAACCAACAAATAACAGCAGGACCATGTGGCTTACCCGTGACGGATGACCAGCACGTCTCCATCCTTCACGATGTATTCTTTTCCTTCCAGCCGCAGAAGACCCTTCTCGCGAGCGCCGGCGTACCCTGCATGATCCACCAGCGCCTTCCAGTTGGCGACCTCGGCGCGGATGAACCTCTTTTCAAAGTCCGTATGGATCGTGCCCGCCGCCCTGAGAGCAGTCGAGTGTACAGGGATCGTCCAGGCGCGCACTTCCGTCTCACCGGCCGTCAAAAAGCTCATCAGGCCAAGCAGCGCATAGGTGGCGGCGATGATGCGGTCGAGCCCCGGTTCCCGGAGCCCGTAGCCGGCCATGAGTTCTTTCGCCTCTTCGAGGCCAAGTTCGGCCAGCTCGGCTTCGATCTTGCCGCAAACCGCGGTGACCGCGGTGTTCGATTTGCCGCCCAGCTTTTCAGCGTAGGACTTCTCAATCTCATGCAGACGCGGCGCCTCCGCCTCGCCCAGGTTGAGCACATACAGCATCGGCTTTTGCGAAAGAAACTGGAAGCCGCGGATGCGCTTTTCCTCGTCGGCCGCCAGCGGCATCTCTCGCAAGGGTGTGTTCCGCTCGAGCAGATTCCTGCATCGCGCCAGCAGTTCATGCTCGTGATCCAGCTCGGGGCTTTTGATTTTCTTGCGGTCTTTGTCAACCCGCTCGAGGCGCTTTTCGACCACGATCAGATCGCTGAGGATCAACTCCGTATCCACGTCATCGCGGTCGCGGACGGGATCGACGGTCTCCTTCTCGTGGGGCACCCTTGGATCCTCGAACACACGCAGCACGTGGGCGAGGGCATCCACAACGCGCAGGCTGGCCAGATACGAAGGATCACGCAACGCCTCTTTGCTGACGGCGGGGAAATCGACGTATTCGACGAAGGCGTGCGTCGCCTTGGACGGCTGAAAGACACGCGCCAGCTCCTCGACGCGCGGGTCGGGCACAGGCGCCACGCCGATCCGGGTTTCCATCGAGCCGATGCGCGCCGCTTCGTGCACGCCGGTCAGAATCGTGAATAAAGAGGTCTTGCCCGTCATGGGCAAGCCGATGATGGCAGTTCTCATGGAATCAGCGGCTTTATAAGGGCACTTCCACGAAAGTCAGAATCTCCTCGAGGATGCGCTCGGCCAGGTCGTGGGAGCGCTGGCCGGGCGAAACGCGGCTGTGAATAATGACGCGGTGCGCGAACACCGGGATGGCCAGCCGTTTGACGTCATCCGGAATCGCGTAGTCCCGGCCCTCGATCAGCGCCAGCGCCTGTGTGGCCCGGTACAGCGCTTGGGCTCCCCGGGGACTGACGCCGAGGGCGAGCGAATCATGCTCGCGCGTTCTGGCGACGATCGAAAGCATGTAATCCACCAGCGCTTCCTCGACCCGGACGCGGGGAGCAAGCGACTGGAGCTGGACCACTTCATCGCCGCTCAGCACGGCCCGCATCTCCGAAGGCGCACGGGCCACGTCCCGAAGAATCTCGCGCTCGCTATGCTCATCCGGATAACCGATGCGAAGCCGCATCAGAAAGCGGTCGAGCTGCGACTCAGGCAGCGGATACGTGCCATGATGCTCGACCGGATTCTGGGTGGCAATCACCATGAAGGGCTCGCTGAGCGGATACGAACGGCCGTCGATGGTGATCTGGCGCTCGTTCATCGCCTCCAGCAGGGCCGACTGGGTCTTGGGGGTGGCCCGGTTGATCTCGTCGCCGAGCAGGAAGTGAGTGAAAATAGGTCCCGGTTTGAACTCGAACTCGCTGGTGTGCGCGTTGTAGATGGTGACGCCAAGCACGTCGCTGGGGAGCATGTCCGAAGTGAACTGGAGGCGGTGAAACGAAGAGCGGACCGAACGCGCCAGCGCGTGCGCCAGCGTGGTTTTTCCAACGCCGGGTACATCTTCGATCAACAGATGCCCTTTGGCGATCAGGCATACCAGGCTGAGGCGGATCACTTCCGCCTTGCCCCGGATCGCCTGTGCCAGGGCTGCTTCGAGCTCGGAGAGCCGCGAGAAAGCCTGGGAGAGAGGGACTGCGGCCGGCGGAGCCTCGACTGTTTCCCGCGGGCTCATTTCTTCATTTTAATCTTAGCGGATGGCGCCCGCTTGCCGAACGTGGATTTCGGGTGCTTAACCGTTTGGGGGAGCCTGACCGCTCGCTGACGCTCGCGGCTCAGTAACTCCCGCCGAATCAGTGCAACCGTTGCCGAGCCATCTGGCGCAGTTGTTGCAATGTCAGCGGGGCAGGGTTCATGGAAAAGACTATTGTGTACGGGGGACGGAGAGTTGGTCCAGCTCGTTGAGGAAGGGGGCGCGCCGGCGCCAGTCTTCGCTGACCTTGACGAACAGTTCGAGGAAGATTTTCCGGTCCAGGAGGCGCTCCATCTCCCGGCGGGCGAGCGAGCCGATCTGCTTCAGCATGGCCCCTTTCCGGCCGATGAGAATGGCCTTGTGCCCGGGCCGCTCGACGTGGACGGTCGCCAGAATCCGGGTGAGCACAGCGCCGCCGGGCCGCGGCTCCTCCTCCCATCGGTCGATGATCACCGCCACCGAATGCGGCACTTCCTCGCGCGTCAGGTGCAGAATCTTCTCGCGAATCAGCTCAGCGGCAAGGAAGCGCTCCGGCAGGTCGGTGAGGTGATCCTCGGGAAAATAACGCGGTCCCTGCGGCAGGCGCGCGAGCAGCACCTTCCTCAGAAGATCGAGGCCCTCGCCGGTGAGCGCGGAAACGGGGAGAAATTCGGCGAATTCGTGGCGCCGGCGGTATTCGTCGATCAGGGTCAGCAGCAGCGGCTTGGTTTCCACCAGATCAATCTTGTTCAGGACCAGCACAGCCGGTGTTGCGAGCTTGCGGATCCATTCGAGCGCCTGCTCATCCTTTCGTGAAAAAGCAACGGCAGCGTCGGCGAGAAACAGAATGAGATCACGGCCTACGAGCGCCTCCCGGATGCGCTCCAGCATGCGCTTGTGCAGCAGGTGTCTGGGCTCGTGAATCCCCGGGGTGTCAACGAACACAATCTGCGCTTCGGGCAGCGTCAGCACTCCTTGAATCGCGGTGCGTGTGGTTTGCGGCTTGTCGGCGACAATCGCCAGCTTCGTCCCCAACAGGGCGTTCATCAGAGTCGACTTGCCGGCGTTCGGGCGGCCGATGATGGAGACAAACCCGGAAACGTGATTCGCCGGGGCACTCATGCGTTGACAGCTTTGCGCACCCGGAGTCTTTCCACCCGGCGCTCGTCGCTGGCCATGACTTCGATGCGGATGCCCTCCCGCTCGACCGCCTCTCCGCTCCTGGGCACGTAGCCGAGCCATTCGGTCACCAGCCCGCCGACGGTGGTGGCTTCGGTCTCTTCTTCCGGAGTGAAGTCGAGCAGGTGTTTGAGATTGTCGAGGTCGAAGTTGCCGGCCACGAGGTAGGCGCCATCCGCGTCCGGAACGGCGTCGACGCCCGGCTCGTGCTCATCGCGAATCTCGCCCAGAATCTCCTCGACCAGGTCTTCCATGGTGGCGATGCCGGCGGTGTTGCCGTATTCATCGACCACGCCGGCCATATGGACGCTGTCGCGCTGCATCTCGCGCAGCAGATCGCGGACCGGCTTGCTCTCGGGAACGATGTGCAGAGGCCGGATCATGGATTTCACCAATCGAGCCGAACGCTGGCCGGCGTCCAGCTCGAACATATCGCGGACGTGCACGAAGCCGATGAGGTTGTCGATGGCGCCTTCGTAGACCGGCACACGGGAGTATTGCTCGTTGATCACGAGGTTGCGCAATTCTTCCAGTGTGCGGTCGGCGGCGATGGCCACGATGTTAGGACGCGCAGTCATCACTTCGCGGACCGTCTTGTCGCCAAACGCGACCACGGACTGAATGAGCCGCTCGTCGCTTTCTTCGAGGATTCCCTCCTCTTTGCCGGCTTCGATCAGCGCCTCGATATGTTCTTCCGGCGTCGCTTCCTGTTCCTGCCCGGCGGTCTGATCGCCCAGGTCCGCCAGGCTTTGAATAAACTCGAGGGTGGCGATGATCGGCCGCGATACGATCGCGGCCAGCCGCAGGAGGGGGAGAAGCGCCATCACCCACTTGCCGCTGGTATTGCGATAGAGAAAGCGCGGCGCCACGTAGCTGGTGGCCAGCATGAGCAGGGAAGAGAGGCCAAAGGCTTCCAGCACGGCGCGCCAGAGGGGGGAATCTCCCATCAGCGTGATGGCCATGGCCACGATGGCAAGCGCCAGAAGGCCGAAGTGGCGCACCAGCGAGAAGACCAAAGCGCCGTGTTCAGCCTCCATCCCCAGGCGGTCCTGGAGCGTCTCCCGGTAAAACTCGATGGAAGCAAGCTCCCGTGCTTTGATCCGGAGACTCTCGCGGCAAAGCAGGTGAACGAAGCTGACGCAGATCACCAGCAGGCTGAAGGCGAACATGGCGATGAGCAGGAGAATCGTCATCGCCGTCTCCTCGCTCGCCGGATCAAGCCCGTGGGCAGGCCGAACTTGCGCCGCAAGGCATGTTCCGCCCGGCCCATCTCGCCACCGTCAGTCTCGTGGTCCATGCCCTCTAAATGAAGCGCTCCATGGAGCATGAGAATCTCGATCTCGGTTTCGAGACTGTGGCCGAACTTGCGGGCCTGGACGGCGGCCCGGCCGGCGGAGATGGCGATTTCACCGGGCAAGGCGCCGCCTGTGCCGCTGGGAAACGAGAGAACATCGGTTGGCTCGTCCTGTCCCAGGAAGCGGTTGAAATACGCGCCCGCTATTTCCACCTGCAAGCGGCGGTGGAACGCCCGCAGGCGCCGGCGGTCAAGCGGTGCACAGCGCTCAAAGAGGATCGTACTGCCTTCTTCAGACATAAATGGAGCGGATCATTCGGACGCTTGCGGCGTTCCGGAGGAGGCAGGCTTTTCGAAGCTGGGTTCGGCAAGCTTGAGAGACAACTGCGGGCCGTTGAGCAGATCCTGACGCCTCTCGTAAGCTTTCACGATGCGTTGTACCAGATTGTGCCGGACGACATCGCGCTCGTCGAAGTAGACGAAGCTGATGCCATCGATGCCGCGCAGCAACTCCGCTGCTTCCACAAGACCGCTGCGCTTGGGCACGGGCAGGTCGATCTGCGTCAGATCGCCGGTAACGACGGTCTTCGAGTTGAAGCCCTGGCGCGTGAGGAGCATCTTCATCTGCTCGGGGGTGCAGTTCTGCGCTTCATCGAGAATAATGAAGCTGTCGTTCAACGTGCGGCCGCGCATGAACGCGATGGGCGCCACTTCAATCGTGTTGCGCTCCATCAGCTTTTCCACCTTCTCGGCTTCCAGCATATCGTAAAGCGCATCGTAGAGCGGGCGGAGAAACGGATCCACCTTCTCTTGCAGCGTTCCGGGGAGAAAGCCGAGCCGCTCGCCGGCTTCCACCGCCGGCCGGGTGAGAATCATACGGCTTACGCGCTTGCTCAGAAGCGCGGAAATGGCCATGGCGACGGCAAGATACGTCTTGCCCGTGCCGGCCGGGCCGATGCCGAAGACCAGATCGTGGCGCTCGATGGCCTCGACGTAGCGCTGCTGGTTGATGCTCTTAGGGGCAAGCGCTTTCTTCCCAAAGCTGCGCTGCCTGCCGCTTTGAACAAGATTCCGCAAGCTCATGCTGGCATCGCCGGTGACAATGCGCAGATAGCTGTTCAGGTCGCCGTTGTTGAACACCATCCCTTCGCTGATGAGTTGCAGGTAATCCGAGAGGATATCTTCGGCGCGCTTTACGTTGTCCTGCTCTCCTTCGATCTCCAGACAGTCACTGCGTAGCGCGGTGCGGACGCCGAGACCGGATTCGAGAACACGGATGTTCTCATCACGGGTCCCGAACAGGGATTCAATGCCGCGAGTGATCGGAACGCTTACTTTCATTCGATACGGGTCGTCGTCACCTGGGTGGAAAATGTGGGTCGAAAGGGGCGTCTCTGGCTGGCTCTCCGCTGGCGCGGAACTGGATGGAGCATCCTGGCTGAAGTATAGCACAATTGCCGTGTTTTCAAGCGATTTTTCCGGTTTCCCGGGTGCGTAACGTGACCGCTCGCTGACGCTCGCGGCTCAGTAACTCCCGCCGAATCACCGGGGTGGGTCGAGGTGCTGGAAGGGGATGATCCCATACGCCGGGTTCGTATGTGATAAAAGGTGATAGGTGTGCTATGAGGTTTACACTCCTTGTGCTTGTTCTTCCGGCGCTGGCTCCGGCGCAGGAAACCCGCGGCTCGATTACCGGCCGGGTGGTCGATTCCAGCCAGGCGGTGATACCCGGCGTCAAGGTGGAAGCCGTCAACGCAGCGACGAACACGGTGGTGTCCTCGGTCACCAACAGCGCTGGCAGCTACGACATTCCCTACCTGCTGCCAGGTAAGTACCGCCTGGTGGCGGAAGCGCAGGGATTCAAGAAGGCGGTGCGCGAGGGCCTCGAGCTGCGCGTCAACGACCGGCTGCAAGTGGATTTCGCTCTGGAAGTCGGCGCCATTACGGAGTCGGTGAACGTGACGGCGGAAGCGCCGCTGCTCGAGACATCGACTGCATCAACGGGCAGCGTGATCGGGCAGCAGCAGGCGACCGAGCTGCCCATCGTTGGCGGCAACCCGTTCTATCTGGCGCGTCTGTCGGCCGGCGTGATCAGCGCGACTGGCCGCGGAAACGGCCAGAATCCGTTCGACACGGGTTCGGCCAGCACGACGCTCGTCGTCAACGGCACGCGTACGGGATCGAGCGAGGTGACGCTCGATGGCGCGCCGAACATGTTCAATAACACGACAGCCTATGGGCCCCCGCAGGACCTGGTGCAGGAATTCAAGATCCATACGGCCGCCTACGACGCCAGCCAGGGCCACGCGGCCGGCGCCGTCGTCAACGTCAGCCTGCGGTCCGGCGGCAACAGCCTGCACGGCACGGGCTATCTGTTCAATTCGAACTTGCGGGCGCGGCCCTGGTTCCTGAACCGGTTCTTGTATGACCCCAACACCGGCCCCATCGATGAGCGCAAGATTCAGACGGCCACGCCGGGCTGGCTGCACCGGCGCTGGGGGACGACGCTCACCGGCCCTGCCTTTCTTCCGAAGGTGTACGACGGGCGGAACCGCACGTTCTGGAGCTTCGGATACGAAGGCGTCAAGGTGCGGCGGGAGACAACCTTCACGGGCACGGTGCCGACGCCGGAGCAGAAGCGCGGCGATTTCTCCGGCTTGTTGCGGCTGGGAGCGCTTTATCAGATCTACGATCCGGCCTCGATCGCCGCCGCCCCGGGAGGGCGTTTCAGCCGCCAGCCGCTGGCCGGCAACGTCGTTCCAGCCAGCCGGATCGACCCCATTGCAAAGAATCTGCTCTCCTACTTCGCGGATCCGAATTCGCCGGGCACCGCCGACGGGCGTCAGAATTATTTCAGAATCGCCACCGACAACCGGCTCTGGGGCTCCTACCTGGGCCGCGTCGATCACAACTTCAGCGAGCGGCACCGCATTTTTGCCCGCTTCAACAGGAACACCTGGCGCAATGAAGTGCAGCAGATGCCGACGCTGGCCAACGGCAATATCAACGAGCGGCCCGGTTACGGCGTCGTCTTTGACGATGTCTATGTGTTCAACCCGCAGCTCCTGCTGAACGTCCGGTATGGGCTTACGTATCAGAAGCCGGCGAACTCGCGCTTCAGCCAGGGATTCGACTTGCGGCAGCTTGGATTCTCCGAAAGCCTGGTGCGTGAGATCAACGCGAAAAATGACCCGGCAGGGATTGCGTTTCCGGAGGTGGTGACAGACGGGGGAGCGTACACGAACCTCAGTGCGAATGGCGGCGATTCGCGCGTTGCCTACTATCAGACGTTCACCGGCACGCTGACCAAGATCCGCGGCAACCACAGCATTCGCATCGGCGGCGACTACCGGCTGATGCGGGAGAACGCGTACAACTATGGCAACGTGGCGCCGCGGCTCGAGTTCGCCAACACCTGGACGCGCGGGCCGCTGGACAACTCGCCGGGCGCGCCGATCGGGCAAGGGCTGGCGTCCATGCTGCTCGGGATTCCGAGCGGTGGGCGGGTGGACATCAACGCGTCACAAGCCGAGCAGTCCACGTTTACCGCGTTCTTTGTTCAGGACGACTGGAAAGTGACCCGGAAGCTTACGCTGAACGCGGGCCTGCGCTATGAGTACGAAGGGCCGACCACGGAGCGTTTCAATCGCAGCATTCGCGGTTTCGACGAGGTGACGCCGAATCCGGTCGAGGCGCAGGTGCGCGCCAACTATGCCCGCAATCCGATTCCGGAAGTCGCGGCCTCGGCCTTTCGGACCGCCGGCGGCTTGACCTTCCCCGGCGTGGGAGGATTGCCGCGCCGTCTGTGGACAGCGGACAAGAACAACTTCGCTCCGCGCCTGGGGGTGGCCTACCAGTGGAACAAGCGGACCGTGATCCGCTCCGGATACGGCATTTTTTATGACCTGCTGGGCATCGACCGGTTGGATGTGAACCAAGGAGGGTTCAGCCAGCCCACGAACGTCATTCCCAGCCTGGACAACGGCCTGACATTCCGCGCCACGCTGGCCAATCCGTTCCCCACCGGGTTGGAGGCGCCCTCGGGCGCGGGCGGCGGCCTGAGAACGTTTCTCGGCCGTGGCATCAGCTTCTTCTCCCAGGCGCCTCTCAATGCCAATATGCAGCGCTGGTCGTTTTCCATACAGCGTGAGCTGCCGGCGCGCCTCGTGGCCGAGGTCTCCTATGTTGGCAACCGGGGCAGCAAAATCCTGGTGAGCCGCCAGCTCACACCGGTGCCGAGGCAATACTTGTCCACATCAGCGGTGCGCGATCAGGCGAACATCGATTTGCTGAGCTCCCAGGTGACGAATCCATTCTTCGGGATCGCCGAATTCAATGGGACAGGGCTGAGCGGCCAGCGCGTTTCCCGCAGCCAGTTATTGCGGCCGCTGCCGCATTTCACCTCGAGCACGGTCAACGAGCCCGCTGGGTATTCCTATTTCCATTCGTTGCAGACGCAGGTGGAAAAGCGCATGAGCCACGGACTCGCGCTGCTGGCGAGCTGGACGTATTCGAAGTTCATGGAAGGCCGCAATTACCTGAATGACACGGACTCGCGCGTGGAGAAGGTAATCAGCGACCTGGACTTCACGCACCGCTTTGTCCTGAGCGCGATCTACGAGCTTCCATTGCGAAAGAGGAACCGCTGGCTGGGAGGCTGGCAGTTGCAGGGATGGTTCGAAGGACAGACCGGAGACACACTCGGTTTCGGCAATGCGATTTTCAACGGCCGTCTGGCGGACATCCCGTTACCAGTGAGCGAGCGGCGCGCCGAGCGCTGGTTTAATACGGAAACGGGCTTCGAGCGCAGCCCGCAACGGCAGCTTCAGGACAACATCCGCACCCTGCCGACACGCTTCAGCGGCATCCGGGCGGATGGCATCAACAACTGGGACTTGTCGCTGTTCAAGAACTTCCGGGTGCGCGAGGGATTCAACCTGCAATTCCGCATGGAGACGTTCAACACCATGAACCACGTGCAATTCGCCGCGCCCACTACCGCGCCGGCAAACACGGCCTTTGGCACGCTCACGGAGGAGAAAGGGCACGGGCAGCGGCAGGTGACCTTCGCCCTGAAAGCGCTGTTCTAAACACGGCGTCTGAAGTGCTTGCGTAAGACCGCTTGCTGACGCGCGCGGCTCAGAAAGCGCTTCCGAGCCGCGGCTCAGCAAGCGCTTCCGAGCCGCGACCGTAAGGGAGCGGATAAGAGTTCACACTTGAAAACCTGCTCCCTTCGCGGTTATGCTGTAAGCACCACCGTCAGGGGGAACAAGGTTATGTGTAATGCTTCTTCTCGGGATTTTGGCCTTCGTGTCCTGAATCTCCTTCTTCTGGCCGCGATGCTTGTGACCGCTGCCAGCGCTCAGGTTTCCAACACCGGCCGTATCGAGGGCACGGTCCAGGATGAGAGCGGCGCCGTCATCCACGAAGCTGCGGTGACGGCGACCAATACCCGCACACAACAGGTCGCCAGGGCGACGGCAAATGCCGCGGGCTTCTTCATTTTCCCGTCGCTCCCCAACAGCACCTACTCGCTGACGGTGGAAGCGAAGGGATTCCGCAAGGCCCTGATTGCGAACGTTGAATTGAACGCATCGGCGACGGTTTCCCAAATCATCCGCATGGAGATCGGATCAGTCGCCGAAACAGTGACCGTGGAAGCGTCCACGGAAACAGTGAACACTTCCAACGCGCAGCTAGGCCGCTCGGTCACGCTCAAGGACATCGATACGCTGCCGGCGCTCGGACGGAGCCCGCTGACACTGGTCGTCTTTCAGCCCGGCGTGTCCGTGAACGCAGGCGACGTCTCGTTCGCCAACGTGAACGGCACGCGGCAGGGGAGCAACAATACCAAGCTGGATGGCATTGACGCCAATGACGCCGTCGTGCCGCGGTTGGGCTTGAGCCTGACTTCGGTGAATCTGGACTCGGTGGAAGAGGTCCGCATGGTGACCAACGGCTGCAAAGCGGAGTACGGGCGCAACGCCGGCGGGCAGGTGGAGATGATCACGCGGTCGGGAACCAACCGCTGGTCGGGCAACGGCTACGACTACCTGCGGAACACAAAGCTCAACGCCAACCAGTTCTTCAACAACTCGAGTGGGGTGGCTCGCCCGAAGTTCATTCAGAACCTTCTGGGGGGCTCGATGGGCGGGCCGGTCCGCCGCGACCGGACCTTTATTTTCGGCAACTACCAGGGCCGGCGCACCGCGCAGGAGACGGTTCGCAACCGGACGGTACTGACGCCGGACGCCAAGCGCGGTCTGTTCCGCTGGCGTCCGCCAGGGAGCCAGACGATCGAGAGTTTTGACATCGTCCGCAATGACCCGAGGGGGAAGGGCATTGATCAGGCGGTGGCGGCGGCTCTTCAGAAGGTCCCGGATCCAAACAACACGGATGTGGGGGACGCTCTCAATACGGCGGGCTTCCGCTTCAATAACCCCACCGGGAGCTACGAGGATCAGTTCACCATCAAGGCCGACCATAACCTGTGGAACAATCATCGCGTCTTCTACCGGCATAGCTGGCAGCGGAACAGCTTCATCGACTCGCTGAACAACGCGGATGCCATTTACCCCGGCTTGATTCAGGGAACGCAAGGCGGCCGGCGATGGGGCTATTCGATCGGCTCGGACTGGACCATCCGCCCGACGACGATCAATGAATTCCGCCTCGGCTACCAGAGCGCTTCGGTCGACTTCCTGCGGCCGAACCGCCCGCGTGAACCGGTGATCGTCCCGAACCTGTACTCCGCGCCTTACCTCACGGGATTCTCTCAGGGGCGAAACTCGCCGGTGATCGACATCGCCGACAATCTGACGATGGTGCGCGGCAATCACACCTGGAAAGCCGGCATGACCACACGGCGCGTGTTGCAGTATGGATATAACGAAGCCGGCATTTTCGCCAACCTCGCGCTCGCGCGTGCTTCCGGCAACGTGCCGCCGGCGGCCATCGGCCCCTCGGGTGGCGCGATCTCTTCTGCGGACCGGCAGCGCTTCGAGGATCTGTACAACGACGTGCTGGGCCGTGTGAGCAGCATCACCCAGACCTTCTACAGCAACCTGGAAACCTTCCAGCCGCAGGGCGCCCCGCGCCTGCGCAACAACGTCCTCCGCGATGTGGGTCTTTTTCTGCAGGACGACTGGAAGGTACGCCCTGGTCTCACTCTTAATATCGGCATCCGCTGGGAGTATTTCGGATCGCCGGTGGAACGCGACGGCTTCCAGGGAACGGTGGACCGCGCCGAACAGATCAATGCAGTGGCCAATATCAGCAATCTGGCTGTCCAGAAGAACGCCCAGTGGTACAACGTTGACAAGAACAACTTCGCACCCAGGTTCGGCTTTGCCTGGGATCCGTTCCGCAGCGGCAAGACATCGATCCGCGGCGGTTACGGAATCTACTACGATCGCATCATTGGCGCCACCGCGAGCCTGGTGGATGGCAACACACCGGGGTTCTCACAGGCCGTCACGAACTTCCCGAACTCAGTCGCCGGCTCCGACGTGCGCGTCTCGGACCGTCCGGCGATGCCGGCTCAGCCCGCGGCTCCGATCCTCGTGCAGCCTCTCAGCCGCCAGACGACCATCTCGATCTTCCGCCCGGATCTGACCAGCGGCTACGTGCAGCACTTCGACCTGAACATCCAGCGCGAGCTTTTCCGCAACACGGTGATCGACGTCGGGTTCGTGCGCACCAGTGGCGTGAAGCTGTTCACCTGGCTCGACTTCAACCAGCCCAGGGTATTCGGCGACTTCCTGACGGCATTCAACGAAATCGAGCGTTTCCGGGCGACCGGGACGGCGGTTTCGCCGAATAACACGATTGCGCGCCTGTTCGGCGGGGCGCAGGCGTCCATTAATGCGATCGGCGCCAGCACATTCCAGCAGGGCCTGCTGGGCGCGGCGGCCGAAACAGTGGATCGCAATAACTTCCAGCGCTATGCCGGCGCAGGAGTCTCCGACTTCTACCTGCGCAACTACCCGCAATACAACCTGCTCCATCATGGCAACAACAACGGCACGTCCTCGTTCAACTCGCTGCAAGCGAGCTTGCGGAGGCAGACTGGCGCTCTCAAGTTCATTTTCAATTACACTTACAGCCGGTCGCTGGACAACACCTCAGTGGATGGCAACGGGTTTACCGCTCCGATTGACAACTACAATCTGCGTCTGAATCGCGGACGCAGCGATTTCGATCGCACGCATGCCTTCAACGGAAGCATGTTCTACTTCCTCCCGATCGGCCGCGGCAAGTTTTTCGGCGGCAATATGCCGGGATGGGCGGACAGGATCGCCGGCGGCTGGGAGGCAGGCTCTTTGATGCTGTGGCAGAGCGGCAGCGTGTTCAGCGTCAGCAGCGGGCGCCGCACCTCAGGCACGACGGCCAACACTTTGGGGAACTACTCGGGGGATCGCACCATCGGCGCCGTGGTGCGCGGCGGCAACGCCGTTACCTACTTTGCGACGGACGAAATCGCCCGCTTCACTTTCCCTGGCGCGGGCGAAATAGGGACCTCCGGCCGGAACTCGTTCCGCGGACCGCGCTTCTTCAGCACCGACATCTCGATCGTGAAACGGTTTCCGATCCGGGAGCGGCACGCGGTTACCTTCCGCGCGGAGATGTACAACCTGTTCAACAACGTGAACTTCTCCAATCCTGGCGCCAGCCTCGCCACGCCGCAGAGCTTCGGACGCATCAGCGGCGTCGTGGGCAGCGCCCGGATCATGCAGATGGCGCTGCGCTACGACTTTTGAGGGGCCCGCGAGGCCGGCCTCTCTCACTTCGCGCGCCTGGCGACGATCTCCGTGGTGGCGAAATCGCCAACCTTGCGTGTGAGCTTCATCTCGTCGCCGGAGACTTTGCCCTTGTACTCGATGCGAATCTCCTGATCCTGGAATTTGCGAACCTCGACGAACGAGATATCGTCACCGTTCAAGGCGCCCTCCTGGATGGGGACCTCACCTCTTCCGGAAGCCGCCTTGCCGGTCAGCTTGTTGCCGTCCACCTTGAATTCGTAGGTGTAATTCTGCTGGCCGATCTGAGTTTCAAACTGCGCGGTCCATTTGCCGGTCACGTCAGCCGCCAACGCCGGCGTCAGGACGGCCAGCAACAAAGCGGCAACTGCAAGAATCCTTGGGTGCGTCATGGAATCCTCCAACTGATTCGGACCTACCAGTCTACAGCAGGATTGTTGAGCGGAGCATGGAACTTCCCGCGGTTTTGTGCGTATATCTGGGGAAGAGGTGTAGCATGAACCGACTGGCTGGCAGTGTGTTTCTGGCGGCGCAACTGATGCTGGTTTCCGGTTGCGACTTCGACGCCTTCGATGACGGCGCGCGGCACAAGGAAGATTTTCACTATTCCCATCCCCTGAAGCAGGGCGGCCGCGTGGAATTGGAGAATTTCAACGGCTCCGTCGAGATCACGGGCTGGGATCAGGAGACGGTCGAAATCAACGGCGCCAAGTATGCCGCCACCCAGGAGCTGCTCAACCAGCTCAAGATCGATATCTCGACGGCTCCCGACTCGATTCGCATCCGCAGCGTGCGTCCCTCCGAGAGGCGCGGCAACCTGGGCGTGAAGTACATCCTCAGCGTGCCTCGCAAGGTGGTCCTGGAGCGCGTGGTAAGCTCGAACGGCAGTGTTCGGGTTCAGCAAGTGGAGGGCAATGCGCGGCTGAAGACCTCGAACGGTTCCGTGCGCGCAGGGCAGTTGAAGGGTGACATCGATGTGACCACTTCCAACGGCGCCGTGGAGCTGAACGAGTTCACCGGCGCCGCGGTGCTTCATACATCGAATGGCAGCATTCGCGCCGACGGCGTTCGCGGGCACTTCGAGGCCACGACGTCAAACGGCGGCATCGATGCGCGGGTGATTGAATCGACAGGCGGCCGGCCGATCAAGGCCGAAAGCTCGAACGGCAAAATCAATCTTACGATCGAGTCCTTCAAGAGCTCCGACGTCTATGCTTCGACCAGCAACTCCTCGATTACCGTGAAGTTGCCTGCCGGCGCCAACGCGCGGGTGAAGGCGAGCACTTCGAATTCCAGCATCACCAGCGATTTCGACTTGTCCGTGAGAGGCACCATCTCGAAGACCAGGCTGGAAGGGACCATCGGCGCAGGCGGGCCGATGCTGGACTTGAGCACGTCCAACGGTTCGATCCACATCGTGAAGATGTGACAAACCGGGGACAAGGTAGCCTGTCCGTAGCCTGTCCCCGGTTTCTGCTATTCACTCAACGGCAGCGGCAGGAAGTCGTAGTCGAGAATCATCTTCTCTTGCAGAGCGAGCTTCAGCTCGCGCTCGAGGGACTCGTAGCCGGGCTTGCCGGCAAGGTTGTTCAATTCTCCCGGGTCCTTGTCCAGATCGTAAAGCTCCACCACTGGCCGCGGGCGGGTGAAATACGCCCGTTCGTGTTCCGGCTTGAGCCTGGCCTCCTTGTGCGCGGCGAGAATCTGCTGCCAGCCGGGATCTCGACCGCTGTCCACTGGCCAGTATTCCATCTGCGGGGTGCAGTTGTAGATGAGCTTGTACTTTTGCGTTCGGACGCACCGCGACAAATCAAAGGTATCGGCCCGGGTGGTCGGAGTAAAGGCGCTGTTGCCATGATAGAGCCGCGCCGCGAAGATCTTGTCGCGGTGCTTGTCAGATTTCCCTGTGAGCAGCGGCAGGAAGCTCCGGCCGGACATGGATGGCGGCGCGGGGATGGCCGCCGCATCGAGCAGCGTTGGCGTGATGTCCTCCCCCGAGATCAGCTCGTGGCTGTACGTATTCGCCTTGATCTTGCCGGGCCACCGCGCCAGCAGCGGCACGTTGAGGCCCGGATCGTAGAGCGAGCCCTTGCCGTGAGGGAAAGCGTGGCCGTTGTCACCCATGAACACCACCAGCGTGTTCTGGGCCAGGCCGCGTTCCTTCAGAATGTCCAGCACCGATTGAAACTCGCCGTCCATGCGCGCGATTTCGTCATAATACCGGCCGAGGTCTTCGCGCACGCCTGCCAGATCGGGCAGATGCGGCGGCAGAACCAGCTTCTTCGGATCATGCGGCTGCGGAATCGCGTTCTTGTCCCAGCCATGATGCGGGTCATTGAAGCTGATCCACAGGAAAAAGGGCCTGCCCCTGGCGGCCTTGTCCAGGAAGCGGTTGACGACCGGAACCGTCTGCTTCGGCGGGGAGAAATCGAGGAAATCCACGCGCTTGTCGAACGTCCGCATGCCGTGGCGGTCGAACAGCTCCCTGGTGACCGGGCCCGGGTTGCCTGGACCGTCCAGGTGAAACCAGCGCCGGCAGATGCCGGTGTAATAGCCCTGCGGCCGCAGCAGCTCAGGCAGAGTGATGACATCGGGAGGCAGCGGCGAAGAAAAACGGCCCATCCGGGCCGCCACCGGCGACCGTCCGGTCAGGATCGCGGTGCGAGAAGGCACGCATTGCGGCGCCGCTGTAAACATGCGGTCGCATCGCATGCCTTCGCGCGAGAAGCGGTCCAGGTTCGGCGTCTTGATCACCGGATCTCCCAGGACTCCGAGATGAGGCACGCTATGGTCGTCGGACAGGATGAGGACGATGTTGGGGCGCGACTCGGCGGCCTCGATCGAGGCGGCGCCGAGAGCGGTGGTGAAGGCGCGGCGGGTGAATTTGTGACTCACGGGGTGATTATACCCGTACGGAAAACCGGGGACAGGCTACCCTGTCCCCGGTAGAATGAGAAGACGCCTACATGCTTTTGTACGAAAATGACTCGCCACATTCTTTTTTCGCTTTGTTTTTGCGGGTGGCTTGCCGCCCAGGATTATGATCTGCTCATTCGCAACGGGCGCATTCTGGACGGCGCCGGCAATCCGTGGTTTGCCGCGGACATCGGTGTCAAGGCAGGCCGCATTCAGGCGATCGGCAAACTGAGCGCCGCCGGCGCCGCCCGAACCATTGACGCCACGGGCAAGTTCATCGCGCCAGGCTTCATCGATCTGCATTCGCATAGCGACAGCGACCTTGGCAGCGTGGAGCGCCGCACGAACATCGGCATGGTGGCCCAGGGCATTACCACCAGCGTCGTCAATCAGGACGGCCGCTCGCCCGACTGGCCGATCGCCGGCCAGCGTACCGGCTATGAAACGCGTGGCATCGGCAACAACGCCATCCTGCTGGTGGGCCATGGCACCGTGCGGCAGAAGGCGATGGGCAGCCGCGTCCGCCAGAAGGCCACCGATGCCGATCTGGCAGCGATGCGCGCGCTGGTCGAGGAAGGCATGAAGGACGGCGCCTGGGGCATTTCGGCCGGCCTCGAGTATTTTCCAGGCCTCGACAGCGACACCCGCGAGCTGGCGTCGCTTGTCAGCGTGCTGCGATCCTACAGCGGCGTCTACATCAGCCATGAGCGCAGCGAAGGGCGCGATCCCATGTGGAAGACGGCGTCCGACCCCAGCCCGAGCGTCTCCCTGCTCGATGCGGTGCTCGAGACCATCGAGATCGGCCGCCAGACCGGCGTGCCGGTCGTATGCTCGCACATCAAAGCCAAAGGCGCGCACTACTGGGGATCGAGCCATGCTGCCGTGCGTCTGATTCAGCAGGCGCGCGAGGAGGGCGTGCCTGTTTACGCGGATCAGTATCCCTATGAAACCTCGGGCAGCGATGGAAACACCGTGCTGATGCCGCTGTGGGCGATCGCGGATCCCGGAAGGACCGTCGCCGGCCAATTGGATCGAAGCGCCGGCGCTTTTCGCAACGCCAAAGAGAATCTCGAAGCGCGGCTGGCCGATCCGGAAACGGCGGCCCGCATCCGCAGTGACATCGTGCATGAAATCGAACGCCGCGGCGGCGCTTCGCGCATCGTGGTCAATGGCTTCTCCGATTCCCGCTACACCGGCAAGACGCTCGACTTCATCGCTCGCGATCAGAAGCTGTCGCCGGTGGACGCTGTCGTCTGGATGCAGCGCACAGGCCTCGACGGCGTCCCCGGCGGCGCCCGCATGCGCGGCTTTTCCATCTCGGAAGACGACATCGTGCACTTCATGCGCCAGGAATTCACCGCCACCTCGACCGACGGCAGCATGCAGATGGGCCATCCGCGCTCGTACGGCTCGTATCCGCGCAAGATCCGGCGGTTCGTGCTCGAGCGCGGCGCGATCTCCCTTCCGTTTGCGATTCGGTCGAGCACTTCGCTGCCGGCGCAGATTCTGGGGCTCAAAGAACGCGGCCTGATTCGCGAGGGCTTCTGGGCCGATCTGGTCATCTTCGACCTCGATACGATCCGCGACAGGGCCAACTTCGAGGAGCCGGAGCTTCTGCCCGAAGGCATCAGCCACGTTTTTGTGAATGGCGCCGCGGTGGTGGACCAAGGCAAGCCGACTCGAGCCACGCCGGGCAAGGTGCTGACGCCGGCAAAGGACGGCCGCCGGTGAACCGCATCGACAGCGGTCAGCCTGCCGCCCAGTTTCTCCGCTCGACGATCATTTTCGGTTCGTAGGTCCAGCCTCGCGCCAGCCGCTTCTCCTCGAGTTTGGTCAGCCACAAAAGCAGCGGACCCAGCACCGAGCCAGTCAGGCGCGTGATCGAACCGAATTCATTCTCCAATTCGCGGCGGAACGCATGAATCTGGCGGCTGACAGCATCGTTGGAATCCCGTAAGTGCCGCTCCATCGCCCAGAGCACACCGGAATAGGCGCTCTTCAGCGCTTTCACTTCTCTCTCAAACCGCTCCCGGATGCGCCGCTCCGGGTGATCGTGATACCGCTTCCATCCTTCGAAGGTGGTGCGGCAGAAGCGGTAGAGGCTCGGGCCATTGCGCTCGAAGTCCCGCCAGAACGCCCAGTCGAGGAATCTCTTCGATTCCTCGCCGCTGATTGCCTCATGACGGAAGTTGAACTTGTACTGTCCGTGTATATCCGCCAGATCGACGTCGAGGAGCTTCCCCTCCCGCGCCATCTCCTGATGGAGCGGCGTTCCGGGCACCGGAGTATACAGCATGAACTGATGGAAGTCGGTTCCGTGCGAAACCGCGTATTCGATCTCCTCGCGGATGTTCTCCGGTGTGTGGTGCTCGAGGCCGACAATGGTGGAGCCGAGCAGCTTGATGCCGTTCTCGTGCAGGCTGCGGCACAGCTCGATGGTATCCGTATCGGCGAGTTTGGCGTATTGAGCGCCTTTGGATTCCAGGCCCATCCAGACCCACGACACGCCTAATCCGATCAGCTCCTCGATGGTGTATTTGCGGATGGCATTGGCCGAGGAAAAGACGTACAGCTCCCAGCTCTTCTCGGCTTGCCGCATGCGTTCCAGCAACTCGATGGCCCGCTTCCGGTACAGCAGAAAGTTCTCGTCCATCATGAAGAACGACTGCACTTTCAGGCGGGATTCCATGCGGCACATCAGATCGAAGAGTTCTCCACCGGTTTCGTAAAAGTTGAGGAACTTGCCCTTGCCGCCAAAGAAAGCCGAAGTCGTGCAGAAGTTGCAGCCCATGGGGCAGCCTACCGAGGGGATGATGGTCGCCGCGGTTGAGCCTTTGCGCAGCGGCATTCGCAGGCCCAGCGCCCGGTGTCCGAAGCCGGAGACGATGTCAGGATGGCGGATGGGCGCTGTTTCGTCCTCTCCCAGGTAGCGCCGCATCCAGGAAATGCCGTCGCCTTTGACGCAAAAGTCCGCGTCCACGATCTTCTCGATGCCGGGGATGGCGGTGACGTGACCGCCGACCACGATGACCGATTCCGGTGACAGCGTGCGCACCATGCGGCACATCTCGCGCGCCTTGCCCACGTTGACGATGATCGACGAGATGCCCACAACGTCGTAGCGATGAGCGGCCAGTTCGCGTGCGAATTGCTCCAGGGTGGGGAAATCGAGCAACGTGGACGGGGCGGAGATGTTTTCCTGGATCATCATGATGCCCCAGGAACGATGGAACATACGCAGCGAAAAGGGGCCCTGACTGCGTGTGACCTGGTTGTGATACAGCTCCATCGGATTGATGGCCCTGCTGCCGAATTCATCGTCGCGGGCGTAAGGGCCGAAGACGGAGGTGAACAGAATGCGGGCGCTGGATCGTTTCGGATGAATTGTTGTGTGCATGAGAAATAAAGGCTCGAATGAGAAATATAGCAAATGATCCGGCTGGCGGCAGAAAGACCCCGTGCGATGTTCGAGACGCCGGGTGTAGCATAACTGCTGATGCGATCTTTTGAGCTTTGCGCCTTTGCGCTTCTGACAGGACTGCTGGCTTCAACAGCTTTCTGTGGCCAGCTCGTGGAAGGCGACCTCCAGACCTCGTTCGTGCCCCGTGCCGTGCCTTACGCCGCGCTGCTGCCGGACGGCCATTCCAAGAACATCGAGTGGCCCGTGCTGCTGCTGTTGCATGGCGGAGGCGGCGATCGCCGCTACCTCTCGCAGATGCGGCCGCTGATCGAAGAGCTATGGAAGGACGGCAGGCTCCCGAAGATGGTGGTGGCGACACCCAGCGTCACTGCGCGCTGCTTCTACATGGATTATAAGGACGGCTCGGAACGCTGGGAAAGTTTTCTGATCGGCCCCTTTCTCGACCACCTCTCAGCGACTTACGGCGCCTCGAAGAACGCAAAAAAGCGGCTGATCGGCGGCATCTCGATGGGAGGGATGGGCAGCCTGCGCATTGCCCTCAAGCACCCGGACCAGTTCGGAGGCGTCGCCGCCATGGAGCCGGGCATCGAGCCGATCCTGAGGTGGAGTGAAATGAAGCCCCGCCATCGCTTCTGGCGCGAGGATGCGCTGTTTGAAGCCGCATTCGGCAAGCCCGTCGATCCGAAGTACTGGGAGGAGAACAACCCAGCGTCCATCGCCAAGGCACAGGCGAAACGCATTCGCGATTCCGGCTTGCAGATTTATCTCGAATGCGGCGACGACGACATGTTCCTGCTGCACGAGGGAACGGAGTTTCTGCACCGCGTGCTTTGGGAAGGCGGGGTGAAGCATGAGTACCACTCGGTGCGTGGCGCCGATCACCTGGGGCGAACGCTTCGCCCGCGTTTCATCGAGAGCATGCTGTTTCTGGAGCGGGTGCTGATTCCGCCCGGCTCCGATCCCGGCGTCGAGCCCATGCGGCAGAAGCTGGCGCCGCTCCGGAAGCGTCTGGGAATCGAGGAATAACCGGACGCCGCGGGGGCGCCGTCTCAGACGGCCATCTTCACTTCGTATTCCCGCAAGAATTCGGGCGTCAGGTCCACGCCGAGTCCCGGCGACTCGGGAACCTCCCAATGCGAGAAGCTGTGTTTCCAGCCGTCCTTGAAGATCCGCTGGTATTGCTCGGTTTGCCTGTTCCCCTCCTCCATGATGAGAAAGTTGGGGATCGACGCGGCCACATGCATCGACGCCGCCGTGCAGATCGGGCCGTTGGGATTGTGCGGGGCCACGGTGACGTAGTGCGCATCGGCCATGGCTGCGATCTTCTTCATCGCCGTGATGCCGCCTGTGCGGGCCACATCAGGCTGCAGGATGCGGGCCGCCTGCCTGGCCAGCAATTCGCGAAAGTTCCAGTGCGATTGCAGCCCTTCGCCGGTCGCGATGGGGATGTTGGTCGAGCGCTGCAACGCCGCCATCGCATCCACATTTTCCGGAGGAACCGGCTCCTCGAGAAAGAAGACATCGAACGGCTCGAGCATCCTGACGATCCGCCCCGCGGATGCGAGGTTGAACTTGCCGTGCGCTTCGACGCAAATGTCGAACGCCGGCCCCGCCTGCCGGATGCCCGTCACCATCTCGCGCACTTCATTCAGGGTCGCGGTGGGCAGTTGCCGGTCCGGCCCCGGATACTCGCCGAACGGGTCCCACTTGCCCGCCGTCGCGCCTTCCGCGATCAGTTCCCTGGTCCGGCGTGAATACGCGTCCGCCGTGCGCGGGATGTTGCCCCAGCGGTAGCTGGCATAGATGCGGAGCTTGTCGTGCACCTTGCCGCCAAGCAGCCTGTACACCGGCACGTGGAGCGTCTTGCCGAGGATGTCCCACAGCGCGATGTCGATCGCGCTGATGGCGGCGAACAGCGTTCCTCCCAGCGTATTCTCCTCGGCGATGTACATCCGCCGCCAGAGCTTTTCGATGTCCCAGGTGCTGGCGCCCATGGCGAGCTTCCCCAGAGAACGGATCTGCGCCACTACGGGCGTGACGTTGGGCGGCGTCGTACCCTCGCCCCAGCCGTGGATTCCTTCCTCCGTCTCAACACGCACGCACACGATGTCAGCCCGCGACCCGATGCGCACCACGTGCGGCTCAACCCGGCGGATCTTGAGCGACCCTGGTTGCTGGCCCGCCGCTTCGCGCAGCCACGCCGGCAGCACCAGCGGCCCTTTCCACGCCCAATCGAGAAACTGCCGCATTCGCATCAGTTCCCTCCGCCGGCGCGCTTGCCTGCTTCGCGATAGGCCGCCACATTGGACTTGTCCACCAGCGCCGCGCCTGTGTCCACAAATCGAGGCAGGCGGGAATTCGGGTCCCTGGCGAAATCCAGCGTCAGCGAGGGGAGCTTGTACAATCGCAAATCCGCCATCAGTCGCAAGCCTGTGTAGCCGATGGTGAACGGCTTCTGCGCGACCGTCGCGGTGATCACTCCCTTCTCGATTCCATCCAGGGTCGGCGCCAGCGCGTCCATCGAGATCACGACTTTCGACGCTTTGTTCCGCACCAGCACTTCAGCCACTTCCTTCGCGCTTTGCCCTTCCATGCTGATGAAGGCGTCCACCGGCCGGCCTTTTTCGAGCAACTCTTTTGCTTTGTCAAACGCCACCAGCGGATCGCCCTTCAAATCCACGACCTCGGTGATTTTGATCTGTGGATGGGCCTCAAACACGCTGCGATAGCCGCTCAGGCGTTCTTCCAGATTCGGCTGGCCCGCTGTCAGAAAGGCCACCACGTTGCCTTTTCCGTTCAGATGCCTGGCGGCTTCGCGTGCGCCCATCTGCCCGGCTTCATAATTGTTCGTGCCGACAAAGAACAGCCGCTTGCTCGACGGGGCATCCGAGTCGACGGTGATCACCGGAATGCCGGCGGCAATGGCCGCGTCAATGTCCTCGGTCAGTAGCCTGGGATCCGCGACGGAAACCAGGATGCCCGCCGGCCTGGTCGCCGCAATTCGCCGGAAGTCCTGCTTTTGCCCTTGCGGATCGTAGGTCTCCGGACCAAGAAGCGCCGCGTGAACTTTCAGCTCGCTGGCGGCCTGGTTCAGGCCCGCGCTTACCTGTTCAAAGAAGGGCGATTTCATATTCGACACCACCAGGTAATACTTCTCCGCCACCGTGTGCGGATCAACGCGGCAACCGGACGGCGCGAGCGCCGCCAGCCAGCAGAAAAACAGCAATATGGGTTTCTTAACCATGAGGACACCTCCCATCATGGAGCAAACATCTTTTTCCAGAACGGCTGCTTCTCCTCGGGCAGCCCCAGCGCCAACCGGTACGGCATTGCCTCGTCCTCGCCGAGCGGCCGTGCCACCCGCAAGGCATGATCTGCTTCCCGGATGCGGCAGAAATGATCGATGCAGTGCCAGCAGCTCATCATGTGGAATTCGCAATCCTTCTTGCGGATCCAAGTGATGCGCCCGTCGAGCGTGTCCAGGAACGCCCGCGCAGGGAGGCATTCCTCTGTCCTTGCCGCCGCCGCCAGCCGCCCCAGGATACGTCCGGTTTCCGCGATCAGCCCGCGTTTCCAATGGTCCATTCTTGATCGCAGCAATTCCTCGGCCCGATTTCGCGCGTTCTCAACCGTGGATGCCTCCAGGTTCATCAGTGCCGCCGTCTGCTCCGCGGTGTATGCCATGGACTCCAGCCACACGAACTGGCGCTCTGTCGCCGTGAATTCTTCGAGCGCCGCCGTCATCGTCTCCAGATCCAGGGCGCCGGCGGACGTCTGATTCGCGCTCTCCTTTTCCACCGCCGCCAGCACGGCTTGCCGCAGCGCCGTCACGAATTCGCGCTCCGTTCCCGCGCCCGGGTGAGCAAACAGCGCCGCCAGCGGATCGTGCAGCGCCTTCAGAACCTGGTCCAGCAGTTCCCGATCCGCCTTCCGATCGGGGTAGTAGTGTGAGAGGACAAGCCGCATCACCGGAACATAGTTGCCTACCAGATAGGACCATCCCGCCGGCCGGTTCGCCCGGCAGTCCGCGATCATGTCCAGGCAGGTATAAATGGCCACAGTCTGATTACAACTCGAAGCTGATCCCTTGCGCCAGCGGCAGCTCGGGCGACCAATTCACGGTGACGGTCTGCCGCCGCATGTAGGCCTTCCAGGCGTCGCTTCCCGATTCACGGCCGCCGCCCGTTTCTTTCTCGCCGCCAAACGCGCCGCCGATCTCCGCGCCGGTGGTGCCGATATTCACGTTGGCGATGCCGCAATCACTCCCTCGCGCGCTGAGGAACGTCTCGGCCGCGATCAGATTGTTGGTGAAGATCGCTGAACTCAGACCTTGCGGCACGTTGTTATGCCACCCAATCGCCTCCTCCAGGTTCTCGAACTCCATCAGGTATAGGATCGGAGCGAAGATCTCTTCTTTCACAATCGACATCGCCGGATCTGCCTTCACGATGGTTGGCTCGACAAAATACCCGGGCCGGTCCAGGCGCTTGCCTCCGTGGAGGATCTCGCCACCCTGCTGCTCGATGAGCTCGATCCCCTCGATCATGTTCCGCACGGCGTCTTCGTTGATTAGCGGGCCCATGAGCGTGCTTGGATCAAGCGGGTCGCCGATCCGCACCTGCCGGTACGCTTCGATCAGCCGCCTGGTGAACTCTGCGGCGATGTTCTTGTGCAGAAACAGCCGCCGGATGGTGGTGCAGCGCTGCCCCGCGGTTCCCACCGCGCCGAATACCACCGCGCGGAGCGCCAGATCGAGGTTGGCGTCGTCCAGGATGAGGACGCCGTTGTTGCCGCCCAGCTCGAGGATCGTGCGGCCCAGCCGCGCGTGCACCCATTGGGCGACGTAGTGGCCCATCCGGCAGGAGCCGGTCGCGCTCACCAGCGGGACGCGCTTGTCCTCGAGCATCCGCTGCGCCACCGTCTCGTCTTCGCCAATCACGAGGTTGAATACGCCCTTCCACCCGTGGCGCTCCATCACCCGGTTGCAGATGTGCTGCACGGCGATCGCCGCCAGCGGGGTCTTCTGAGACGGCTTCCAGATCACGACATCGCCGCAGACGGCGGCGATCAGCGCATTCCAGCTCCACACCGCCACCGGAAAATTAAAGGCGGTGATCACGCCCGCCATGCCCAGCGGATGCCATTGCTCGAACATGCGGTGGCCCGGCCGCTCGCTTGGCATGGTGAGTCCGGAGAGCTGGCGCGACAAGCCCACGGCGAAATCGGCGATGTCGATCATCTCCTGCACTTCGCCTTTGCCCTCCGCCAGGATCTTGCCCGTCTCGATCGTCACCAGCGCGCCCAGATCGTCTTTGGCTTTGCGCAGCTCCTCGCCAATCTCGCGCACCAGCAGGCCGCGCTGCGGAGCGGGAAACATGCGCCAGCGCTCGAAGACCCTGGCGGCGTTCCAGGTGACTTCGTCGTAGTCCTCTTCGGCTGCCATGCGCACTTTGGCGAGCAACGAGCCGTCCGAAGGGTTGTGCGAAGCCAGCTCCGGACCCGCCGGATTCGGGATCCACTCCGTGCCGCAGGCGCCTGAATTCACCGGCGTGATGCCGAGGCGTTCGAAGATTGCGCTAACCATGAAAATGCCTCACGCATTGCTCATTCTAGCGTGACAGGGCTACAGTGAAAGAAGATGGATTCGTTGGAAAGCCGGGACAGGAACGCTGTCCTGATCCGCTCGATGATGGGCGCCGCTGTGGCCGGACTGTGCTGCCTGACGCCGATTGTGCTGGTCTCGCTTGGCGTCACGTCGGTGGCCATCGCCAACAACTGGGGCAATATCCTTTACGGCGAGTATCGCTGGTATTTCCGCGCCGCCGCCCTGCTGCTGATTGCGGTGACGCTGGCCCTTTATTTTCGCTCCCGCGGCATCTGCACTCTCGACCAGGCGCGCAGGCAGCGCAACCGGATTCTGAATCTGTCGCTGCTCGCGTTGCTCACATTCCACGCGCTCTATGTCTCCTGGACCTACGTTGTGTTGCACTATTGGGGCATCGCGGCGGGTCTGCCGTGGGGGCAGTGGGATGAAACCTGGGCGATCCCCGTTTCCGCCATGCTGCTGGCCGCGGCAGGGCTGGCGTTCTGGCTGCTGCCGAAGGTGTTCTCGCCGACCAAGAAATAGACTTGATCGGGTTGAGGCTACGGGATTGCGCCCGTAGCCCCTCCCACACCACCGTACGTACGGTTTTCCGTATACGGCGGTTGAACCCAGCAGGGTCATGACGACT